>JAWLEX010000012.1:3850-43365 GCA_041685835.1 Desulfatiglandales bacterium | reverse complement strand
TTCGCTCTCCGGTCCTGCAAATGGGCCAGCAAGGCGTCAGGCCGATATCTTCATACGTTCATAATCTGCATCGCTTCTTTCACACTCTTTCCCTCCACTGTAATGGCGTAAACGGCATGGCACATCCTGACGGCTTCTTCCAGGGACTTCTGATGGATGTTTCTGCCGGTGGCATTTCCCGACGCCCCGCTGACGAATATCTGATCGTGAAGGCGCTGCAGGAATTCGTGCACATCCATGATGTCCCTCCTTGAGTATAGCCGCAGTGGGCACACACATACTTCTCCGGTTCATTTGCCATGTTTTTCCGCCCCTTTCGATGAACGGGAAAGATCCCTGGCCCGTTGCGTCATTCGGATTTCCTGGTCCAATGAAACAGCTCAATCAATGCCCGGGGAGGGCCTTGAACGGCATGATTTGACCTTGATCTCTATGGCCTTCTTTTTGGCCTTTTCCTTTTTCTTCTCGCCTTTGATCGTCAGAAGATCTCCCGAGAGGCTTACGCCGAGCAGCATGGACCCGATCATCAGGACACCCAGGGTGACACGCCTAGGGTGAGTGCTGTGGGAAAATGGGCCGATTTTAAGACAGAGTTTAAAAAAGGAAAGCACGCCCTGGCATGGGCCGCCATGAAAGCCATGCCTACATTTCACCGGCAGCCCATGAGGCAATCGCCGAATACATCCTAATCCCGATGGGCTATATTTAAACAAAGTAAACTAAAGTCCATTTTTTAAAAAGTCAACGGCGACAGCGTCCCAGCAAAAACCCAAAGATTTATGATGACGTGGATGAGTTATTATCTGAATTTCTTATATTGATCAATAATTATAATATGAATAAATAATCAACCTAAATGAGTTAAAAGCTCTTTTGCTTGATTTAAAAAACCTTCAGCTTCACAAACTTCAAAAACTTCCATAGCTTCAACGATGCACTCTTTCGCCTTCTGAGTCCTTTTCTTGGACATATGAAGAATTCCCAAATCCATTTTAACCTGGCCCAAAATGCTTTTTGCGCCAATCTCTTTTGCAGTATCGATGGCTTTGTTGTAATGAAGCTCAGCCTTCCGCTCTGCAAATGGGGCATTTTTAATCAAAAAAGCGACGTTTTTTACTAAAAATGATATATTTTTAGCTTCTGATCTTTGAAGCATATTCAAATATATTTTTCCAAGAAATTGTTCTCCTGTCGCATAACGATATTTGCTTCCATTTATGATCCATAATTGAAGTAAATTCTCCACCATTGCTACACCCTGCTGCAGTTTGCCTCGGGTAATATAAATGATGCCTTGAAAGAGTCGGCCAACCGTTCCCACAAACTCTATGCCGTATGTTTGACTGAATTGCTCAACCTCTTCAAAAAGACGCTCGGCTTCCTCCAGTTGCCGATTAGCAATGTAGGTAATCCCAAGCAGAAGTTTAGCACCGCAGCTAAACACGGGATCCGGCGCTATTTGTACGGCTTTGGAGTGGTAATCGATGGCTGATGCGAAATTTCCAGCGGCAAAGTGGCCAGAGCCTATTGTCCAATACCCTGTGGTCATGCATCGAAGGTCGGATTCTTTTTGGCCATGGTCCAAAAGGGTCTCCCCAATCTCAATCGCTCGCTTGACCTCCCCTCTGAACCAGTAGGCCAATCCCATACCCGTAAGAGAAAAGCGAAAAAGATCTTTATCCGAGTCCGACTTCATTTCATTGGATATATCGTGAGCTCTTTTCCCAAAATCAATGGCGTCGTCTAAGAGACCCCGAGCGGAGCAGTTCCATGTAAGCCATGCGCAAGCATAGCCAATAACTTTTTGGCAATTCGCCTCTTCACCGATCCGCAGTGCCTTTGCCAAATACCGATCGGCGTCTTTCAGTTTCCCAGCGCAGCTGGTTCCCCATCCAAGCCAGGCGTAAAACATGCCAAGTTGTTCGCTGTTTCCTAATGATTCTGCCATGGGCTTGTGGGCACTAAACAGTTCCACCAATCCATTGTATTCACCACGATGATTGAAAACAAAAGCCCAGCTGAGTAGAATATCAACGAACTGCTTTTTTTCTTGGTTTGACTTCTCAAGCGTATTAGACAGTACATCGAATGCCTCTTTGAAATACTGGTGGGACTCTTCAACAGCGTATCTTTTCAAACTTTTTTCAGCCGATTTTATTAAATAATAAACAGCTTTATCGACTGCCTGGCTCCTTTTGAAATGATAAGCGAGGGTATCGTAGAAGTCTTCGACCCTTTCCTTGAAAAGTACCTCCATCACGAGGCCAATCCGTTCGTGAAGTTTCTGGCGGTCCTTTTTCAATAACCCGCTATAAACAACCTCATGCGTCAAGGCATGTTTGAAAACGTATTCGATATCGGGATGAAGGGAACGCGTTCGAATCAGGTCGAGTTGTTCGAGGCCCCTGAGAAAGGAGTCTATATTCTTCTCATGCTCTGTGATCTTTTCGAGGATTTTATAAAGAAAAACCCTCCCGACGACCGAAGCTTCCTGAAGGACTTGCTTTGTCTCCTTTTCCAGGCGATCCAGCCTTCCAGAGATGATTCCGTGAATCGAGGAGGATATATCCAATTCAATGATCGATCTTGTTATTTTCCATGTATTATTCTCTCTTACAAGACATCGTGACTCAATGAGAGAATTGACGAGTTCTTCTAGATAAAAGGGATTTCCTTCAGCCTTGCTCTGGACAAATTTTTTAAGTTCAGACGGGATTCGGGGGGTCTGTAGCAGTGACTCCAGCATTTCCTGGGAGTCGGAAAGCGAAAGATTCTGAAGCCGGATTTCCTGATAGATTTTACCTAAACTCAACGACTGGTGGCTCGTAAAGAGCGAAAAAGTTGGCCTATACATACATAGAACGATAGCGGGCTGACGAATTTCCATGCACGCGTTTCGCAGGAGTTCCAAGGAAGAAGGGTCTGCCCAGTGAAGATCTTCCAGACAGAACACGGTCGGAGCCTTGTATGCAAGAGCCGAAAGTATTTGTATAACGCCCTCTTTTAACTTTGATTTCCAAAACTCTGGGCTGATATTTTCGGATTCCGGATACCTTAAGGAAAACAGGTTACCAATATAAGGAATGAAATTCTCTTTTGTCTCTATCAAACCACGCAATGTGGATTCAATTTTCTCCTGCAGTGTCGGAGGGCGATCGGTCTCTTCAATGTGGAAAATTTGACTCAATAAATTTATTAAAGGAAAATAGGGTATATTCTGGGTATAAGCATAGGCATTACCTTGTATCCATTGAATTTTATTCAAATTTAATTGGTATTTCATCTCTTCAATAAGTCGACTCTTTCCGGTGCCTGCATCCCCAATTATAGAAAATATCCTTCCTCTACCCGGTTTTAGTTCATCTAAAGCCTCCATCAAATGGGAAATTTCTACTTTTCTCCCCACAAGGCTTGCTCTGATTCCGGATAACCTATGAACGGTAGCAGGGCTTTCTTTCGCTTTGATTAATTTATAAACTTCAACAGCTTCAGCCTTTCCACGTACGGCTGTCGGACCAGTGTCTTCGAACGTAAAATATCCCTCTACTTGACGATATGTGTCGGCACCTACTAGGATTTCACCTTTCTGAGCCATGGATTGGAGCCTGGAGGCTACATTAATGGCATCACCGGTTGTTCCATAACTTCCCTTCGTGATATCCACCTCACTCGTAACGACGAGCCCGGTGTTGATGCCAGAGTGCATGGATAAGGATTGCCCGATTCGATCCTCAAACTGAGGGCTCATTCTTTCAGCGAGTTCATGGATTTCAATGGCCGCCTTAATTGCGCGAACCGGATCATCTTCGTGCGCCTTGGGAATTCCAAAGATTGCCATGACAGAGTCACCAATAAATTTGTCGATAAAACCTTCGTACTTCGTTATGATTTGAGCTGTCTCCCCGAATATACGACTCATAATCTCTTTCACTTCTTCCGGATCGAGCTTTTCTGTCATCGAGGTGTATCCACAAAGATCCGAAAATAAAACGGTGACATATTTCCTTTCCCCTTCAGAGGTTTGCGACAAAGAGACTCCTCTCTCCGGAGAGCCATTATTGAGGGGGTCATCTTCAACGGAATTTGAGAATTGCAGAATGGATAATCTGCAGCCGCATTCTCCACAGAATTTTTTCCCAAGAGGAATTTTGGCGTGACAATCCGGACATTCAATTCCGAGCATGATGCCACATTCTTCACAAAATTTTGCCTCATCTCTATTATCAGAACCACAGCTTGAACATTTCATGATCTGGCTCTTTTTTTGATTCATAATGCTTGAAAAGAATCATAAATTAAGGCAATAATTGATCCAATGATATCATTTTATATTCATTCATATCTTAATGTATTGCCTCATACCGGAAAAAACGTTCTCCTGTACACAGACGAACCAACTTCCAGATCCAGTGTGATTATACCACCTGAAGAAAGAAAAATAAATCACGTTTACCATCGACTCGAAGCCATGAGCCATTTTCTCAGCGTTTCAGCGGGAGAATTGGTTTCAGGAGCATGACACCAGATATCGAAAATGATGTATCCATTCAAGGTCACGACACCGAATCGAGTCCATTGTGCACCTCGCTCCCGCCCGTTCCATGGGGTCAATCCAGTAGTTCGGAAAATGTGGGCCACGGGAGGGCGGTGGACCCGAACAGCTGGCCGGGTCGGTAAATTCATGGAGCCAATTATGACTATATACGACTACGACATCGGGGTCATCGGAGGGGGAGCGGCCGGATTGATGGTCACAGCCGGCAGCGCCCAGCTGGGGGCCAGGACCCTCTTGATCGAAAAAGAACCCGCCCTGGGAGGCGATTGCCTCCACTACGGTTGCGTGCCCAGCAAGACCCTGATCCGAACCGCCCAGGTCTATCACCAGCTCAAGAATCTGGAGACGTTCGGACTCCCCGCGGTCACGATCCCCAGGGTGGACTTCAAGCCCGTCGCGGAGCGGATTCGGTGGGTCATTCAAAGAATTCAGGCCCACGATTCCGTGGAGCGATTCTGCAACCTGCGAGCCCGAGTGGCCTTCGGTCAGGCTGTGTTCCTAAACGACCATGCTGTCCGACTGGGCGGGGAGACCCTCTCGGAATGGGTGGCGGCCCTGAACAGCGGGTCCAGGCTGACCACCCTGGCCGGGGCCATCCACCCGTATCCCATCCTGGCCGAGATCAACAAGCGGGTGGTGGGAAAGGTCCTGGAACCCAAGATCTTTTCGGAGACCATGCAGAAGGCCCTGAAGTTCTTTTTCAACTTCAAGGGCCGGGCCTGCGGCGTGTAACTTCTGCGCAAGCGCATCGATCCCCGAGGCGGAGTGGAGGGCCGGGCCCTATGATTGAGGTGTCGAATGCGCAAAGCCGGGTCCACGGAGGGTGACAGTCAAAATCGGGCGCCTCGCGGGACTGGCACTCCTCGGTTTGTGCCTTCCTTCCATGCTCCTTGCGGCCCCAAAAGGCGAGCTCTGGGAGGTCTGGACAAAGCACGACCCGGCCTCCAGGGTGACCGTGGACCACCGTCCGTGGGCGGCCTTTCTGGATCAACCTCTACAACGCCATCACGGTGCAAATCGTACTGGATCACTACCCGGTGGAATCCATCAAAGACATCGATATCTCCCCCGGGCTTTTTTCCTTTGGGCCGTGGGGCAAGAAGGGGATCACCATCGAGGGGCTGGACATCGTGCGGACTGGGAATGATCCTGGCGTATGCCTTCAAGGGCACGCCCTTTGCCATGTTGCTCGTCATGGCCCTGCTTGTGTACTTTGATTCCAGGCAGATTCAAACCGCCGAGATGCTCGGGGCCTCCAAGGCGAGAGTTTTTTCCGCATCGTTCTGCCCAGAGTCGCACCGGCCATGCACACCGCGTTCATTATTCTCTTTCTATACAGCTTCGGGGCCTTTGACATTCCCTTTGTCCTGAGCGAGAGCCGTCCCGGCATGCTCAGCATCCGTGTCTACAACCTGTATTTCAAAAGGGACCTGGCCCGGAGGCCGGAGGCCATGGCCATCCTGGTCATCTTGTTCTGTTTTGCGGCGTTGTTCATCATGGCCTATTCCTTGGTCGTCCGCAGACTGGAAAGCAGCGAGCGCAAAGTATGAAGCCCCTCTCCCTGCTGTTGCTCCTGTTTCTGCTCTTTGTCATGCCGGTCGTCGTGCTCGTCCTGAGCAGCCTCGCGCCGGGCTGGCGTTTTTCGAATGTCTGGCCCGAAGCGTTCAGCCTCCGGGCCGTGACCTATCTGGTTCAGCACAAGGATCAGATCCTGGTCGCACTCGGCTCGTCCTTCCTGTTTTCCCTGCTGACAATCCTGACGACCCTGGTTATGTGCCTTTTGCCGGTCGTTCCCCTGCTCAGCTCTTCGAATCGTTCACTGGCCTCGATTCTGACCCTCATCTTCCTCTTCTTGCCCGTGGCCCTGTTCGTGATTATGGATACGACATTGGTCCGGGCCTATCGAAAGAGGGGGACGATGTGACGGGAGCGGATACCATGACAGCATATGTGACGGAACACGAAGCGATCCTTCGAACGGCCTTTTTTGTGGGAATCTTTCTGGTTCTTGCCCTGGGGGAGCTGCTCGCACCCGCCGGTGCCATCCTCATCCTGGGCGCACCGCCGCTCGCGGCGATCCTTTTTGAAATTCTCCTCAACGGCACCGCCATGTTCAATCACGGCAACTTCTTTATCCCCCTGGGCGTTGACCGGGTGCTGCGGCTTCTGGTAGTGACACCGGACATGCACCGGGTGCACCATTCGATTTTTCCCCTTGAGACCAACAGCAACTTCGGCTTTAATCTCACCTGGTGGGATCGACTGTGCGGCACGTATCGCCCGCAGCCCAGAAACGGGCACGAGCACATGAACATCGGCTTGAATCCGAAAGCGCCTATCTGCAGGAAGAAATCAACGAAGACGTCCCATGGCAGCGATTTCCTCGATGCTTTTCCTGGCTCAATGGAACGGAGTTGGACCTCCAGTTCAGACAGCTTCGGCGTCATTTTCTTATATCGATGTGACGGTTAAACGCTACTCGAAAATCGGTGTTCAATGTGACCGGGAGCCTTCGGCAGTAAGGGCTTGCCTCGTTTGGAATCAACTACTGGTCACACGCGGGAGGATACCCGGGAGGGTTCGTGCTGTCCTATATCCTGGGGTTTCAGCGTCCTGCGCGAAGGGAGGCGGTGGAAAAGCAATACCCCGCACCCATGAGCGCGCTTTCCGGCAAGGGGGCTGTGTCATGAAAAATGAAGGCCCTTTATACAGCAATCCCAGTTCAAGAAGGGAAGTGTTGGGTACCCTCAGTCGAGCGGCCATAGGGCTGTGGATCTCTTTGCACTTTAGGATCCGTCGAGCCGGGGCCCTGGGCGGAACCGGAGAGGAGGCAATAATGAGATTACCGCGACCGCAGTTTGACGAAAAGGCTTCTCTTGAAAAGGCTCTCAGAGAGCGAAGGACCGTAAGATCATTCAGGCCGGACCCCTTGTCACTCGACCAACTTTCAGGACTGCTCTGGGCCGCCCAGGGCATTACGGAGGAGAGGGGGTTCAAGAGATCCGCGCCTTCGGCGGGTGCCCTGTATCCAATGGATGTCTATGTCGCGGCGGGGGAACGGTCGGTAACAGAGCTGAACGCCGGGCTCTATCATTATCAGCCGGCGGATAATTCTCTCAAGCGGTTAGCAGACAGCGATGCCCGGAATGCGCTGGCCCGGGCCTCTCTGGGACAGATGTGGATGTCCAAAGCCCCGGTCAATCTGGTGATCACCGCGGAATACGCACGAATCTGCGGAAAATACGGTGACAGAGGGGTTCGCTATGCCATGATCGAGGCTGGTCATGTGGGGCAGAACATCTTTCTCATGGCCGAGGCGCTGGGCCTCGGCGCAGGCATCGTGGGCGCCTTCGATGATCAAGAGGTGATTCAGTTGATGAAAATACCCCGCGCACACGAGCCGCTGCTCATCATGCCTGTGGGCTACAGGCACTAAGACGAGTTGCGACCATGAATCACGACCCCTTTCCCCTTGATTTCTGATCCAGCGTCAAGTAATATGCGCAATCGGTTTCAGTGCTATCGATTGGCTAGTAAATTCATGAATTTATGGTTAAGCGCGCGGTAAAACTAGAAGGAACACACCCGGACTCGACGGGCGTGCATGCGGAGAGATGTCCGAGCTGGCCGAAGGAGCGCGATTGGAAATCGCGTGTACCGCAAAACGCGGTACCGAGGGTTCGAATCCCTCTCTCTCCGCCATTTTATCCCTTCCTGCCGATCGAATCGGCTTCTCCGGTCTTTCTGAAATGGTTTTCAGGCGTTGACGGGTTTGCAATTCAGACAATAACCGCTTCAGGATGGAAACCGGTTTCGTACGATCTGCCCGCCCGCGAGGCGGCAGTGGATCAGCCCGATCGCCGAACTTATCTGTAAAAGGACCTCCTCATGTCGTATGAAGTGTTCGCCAGGAAGTGGCGGCCGCAGGTCTTCGAGGACGTCATTGGCCAGGACCACATCACAGGGACCCTGGTCAACGCAATCAAGACGGACAGGCTCGCACACGCCTACCTGTTCAGCGGTGCGCGCGGGGTGGGAAAGACCTCAGTTGCCAGGATCCTCGCCAAGGCGATGAACTGTCCGGACGGAGAGCCCGGTGTTCCTTGCAACCGGTGCAGCTCCTGCCGGGAGATCACCAGCGGATCCTCCGTGGACGTCCAGGAAATCGACGGCGCCTCCAACCGGGGAATAGACGAGATCCGGGAGCTTCGGGAGAACATACGTTACATGCCCTCGTCGAGCCGGTACCGCATCTACATCATCGACGAGGTCCACATGCTCACCAAGGAGGCCTTTAACGCACTTCTAAAGACCCTGGAAGAGCCTCCTCCTCACGTAAAGTTCTTCTTCGCCACCACCGAGCCGCACAAGGTCCCCGTCACTATCCTGAGCCGCTGCCAGCGCTTTGATTTCAAGCGGATTCCCCCGGCCCTGATCGTGGAACAGTTGGCAAAAATCACCGGGTCCGAGGGCATCAAGATCAGCCGGGAAGGTCTGGGATTGATCTCGCGTGAGGCACAGGGAGGCATGCGCGATGCCGAGAGCCTCCTGGACCAGGTGGTTTCCTTTACCGGGCCGTCCGTGGCGGACCGGCAGATCATGGACATCCTTGGTATTGTCGACAGGGACCTGATCTTTGAGGCCTCCGCCGCCGTTATCGAGGGAAACGCCGAGGCATGTGTTCGAATTGTGGAGCGGATCTATAATTTCGGCTACGAGATCAAGGAGTTCTACCATGCCCTTATGGACCAGTTTCGAAACCTTCTGATCAGCCTGATAGTTACGGACGGAAGCCTTTTGGATATGACCGAGGGCGATCGGGACGCCTTGCGCAAGCAGGCGAGAAAGGCGGGACGTGAAAAGCTTCAACAGATACTGAACGTCCTCATTCGAAGGGAGGAGGACCTGAGATTCACCTCCAGCCCGCGGCTCATACTGGAGACCGTGCTGATAAAGCTGTGCCACATGGGCGAAGTCCTCGGCTTTGAGGAGTTGATGGGAAAACTAGCCGCCCTGGAGAATCGTCTTGCGGAATCCTCATCCGAGCCGTACGAACCTCAGGCGGACATGACTGCCGCCTCGGCCCGGGAGCCTTCCGCTGCCAGGCAAGAGAAGGAACCGGATGACGGTGCCGACAGCCGCTCGAGCTCCGGCGGAGGGTGGGACGAGTTCATGTCTTTCCTTGGCCGGCGGAATCGCGCCATGGCCAATGTGCTCGGTCATTGGCGTTTTAAAGGCATGGAGGCGGACTTCCTGGAGATCGAGCGGGGACGGAACGCGTTTTCCGCCGCCTATCTGGACGATCAGGAACATATGACCAGATTTACGGAACTGCTTCGAGAGTTCTTCGGCCGGGAGGTCAGGGTAAGCATATCCGGAAACCCCGGTATACCGGCGAAACAGGCGGACGGGGGGAAATCAAAGAAATCAAAGAAATCAAAGAAATCAAAGAGCGTCGGCGGGGAGAAGTCAAAGGCCCGGGAGGACCTTCCCAGACCTGTTCAGGATGTGCTGAGGGTCTTTAAGGGCGAACTCCGGGATGATGCCCCGGGCCCCTCCGTTGATGAAGAAAGAACGGATTCACAACAGAAGGATCAAGGAGGTGTGACGTGAAAGGCAAAGGCATGCCCAACATGGGCAACATCATGAAGCAGGCCCAGGAGTTTCAGACGAAAATGGCCAAGCTTCAGGAGGAACTGGGAGGGAGAACGGTGGAGACCACGGCGGGAGGCGGTATGGTGACCGTAACGGCCAGCGGCAAGCAGGAGATCGTCTCTATTCGCATTGATCCCGAGGTCGTCGATCCCGGGGACGTGGAAATGCTCCAGGACCTGATCCAAGCGGCCGTGAACGACGCGCTCAACAGGGCCAAGGAGATGGTGAACGAGGAGATGGGCAAGCTTACCTCCGGACTCAACCTCCCGAATATTCCCGGGCTGACTTAGATGCCGGCCCCTGGATCCGCTTCCCCGGGACGGACCTGACAAGACACGGGCCGGCCCGGCAGCCACGGAAGAATTTACATGGGTATCTATCCACCGCCGTTCGAGCGATTGATCGAACAACTCACCCGACTTCCGGGGATCGGTCAGAAGTCCGCAACCCGGGTGGCCCTCTACATTCTCAAGAGCGAACGCAGCCTGGCCGAAGGCCTTGCCCGAAGCCTGCTCGAGGTCAAGGATCGAATCCGCTTCTGTTCCACCTGCTACAACTTCACGGACCGGGATCCCTGTGCCATATGCCGGGACCCCCGACGGGCCACCGGGGCCCTCTGCGTGGTTGAAGGTCCGGGTGACCAACTCGCCATTGAGGAATCCGGCGTCTTTGACGGGCGGTATCATGTCCTCCAGGGCGTTCTCTCCCCACTGGACGGTGTGGGCCCTGAAGCCCTGAAGATCGGAGAACTCTCCGCCCGAATCGACCGCGAAAACGTCAGGGAAGTGATCCTCGCAACAAACCCGACAGTGGAAGGGGAGACCACGGCCTCCTACCTGGCCGATGTGCTTCGCCGAAAAGACGTGCGTGTAACCCGTATCTCCCTGGGTATCCCTATGGGCGGTGACTTGAAATACATGGATGCAATGACCGTTCAGCATGCCCTCAAGAGCCGCGTCCTCGTGCCGTCATGATTTCCGAAAAAACCCTTATGGCCATTTCGGACATCGTGGGGGCCATCCACCTGACCACACGTCCTGAAGTCCTTAGCGCTAACGCCACGGACGCCACCCGCCTTGTTTTCATGCCGGAAGCCGTGGCCAGACCGGGGAGTCCGGACGAGGTGTCCCGCATCCTGAGCCTGGCGGACCGGGAACGGTTTCCAGTGATCCCGCGGGGAGCGGGCACCGGTCAGAGTGGGGGAGCGCTTCCCGTGAGAGGGGGGCTTGTTCTAACCATGGACCGGCTTGACCGAATCCTGGCCATTGATCCGGCCAACATGATAGCCCGCGTGGAACCCGGCGTCATCACGGGTCGCCTGCGGGACGCTGTGGAGGCCCTGGGACTCTTTTACCCTCCTGACCCCGCCAGTATTGATATCTCCACAATCGGCGGCAACGTGGCCGAGTGTGCGGGCGGTTTGCGGGCCGTCAAGTACGGCGTGACCCGCGACTACGTCCTGGGGCTGGAGATCGTGTTGCCAACCGGGGAGATTATTCGAACGGGCGTGGAGACTGCCAAGGGAGTGGTCGGGTATGATCTCACACGGCTGATAGTGGGCTCGGAGGGGACCCTGGCCGTGGTTACAAAGATCACCCTGCGCCTCATCCCACTGCCTGCGGCCAGGCGGACCATGCTCGCCTTTTTCAACGACCCGGCCGGGGCAGTAAAGACCGTTACCGGGCTCGTTCAAAGCCGGGTGGTTCCCACGACCCTGGAGTTCATGGACCGGGTCTGCATCGACTGCGTCCGGGATGATCTGGGCCTGGTTGTTCCGGATACGGCCGCCGCTCTGCTCCTCATGGAGGTGGATGGGGACGAAGGGCTCGTCGCGCGGGATGCGGAGCGGGTGAGGAGGGTGGCGCTCGAGTGCGGGGCCGTTCATTTCCAGGCCGCGCAGGGCGAGGAAGAGGCAGAGCTTCTCTGGAAGGCCCGCAGAAACGTATCTCCGGCGCTTCAGTCTCTACGTCCGGGCAAGGTGAGCGAAGACATAGTGGTGCCGAGAAGCCGATTGGCCGATCTGGTTGCTTTTCTGAAACCTCTGTCCTTGAAACACGGGCAACCCATTGCCGCCTTCGGTCATGCCGGGGACGGAAATATTCACGTCCATATCCTTCTGGACCCCGAGGACCCCGAGGAGAAGGCGAACACGGAAAATATCGTCCTGGAACTCTTTAAAGAGGTTATTCGAATGGGAGGGACCCTCTCGGGCGAGCACGGGGTGGGAATCACCAAGGCCCCGTATCTGGGCCTGGAACTCGCGAAGCCGGCGAGAAACCTGATGCGCAGGCTCAAACAGGCGTTTGATCCCAACAACATCCTCAATCCAGGAAAGATCTTTCCCGAGGATCTTTGAAAAGTCCATCGGGGAGGCGTCGTTCCGGCCCCGCATGAGGGCTAGAGGATCTTGTCCAGGGTCTTGTAGTTTTTCGTGTTGTAGAATTTATTCACGTCAACAAGGTTGAGTTTTTCCAGGGCCTTTTTGAGCGGCACACTGGTGATTTCGCCCAGTTTCAGGCTCACCATGCGGCCGAAGTCCTCATTCACTATCATATCCAGGGCCCCGATGCCGAACTTACGTCCCATGCGGCGGTCATAGGCGGTGGGTGAACCGCCGCGCTGGAGGTGCCGAAGGGCTACATAGCGGACTTCGAAATCCGTCTGCTTCTCGATTTCCTCTGCTATGAGACCCCCGATTCCGCCCAGGTAAAAATGACCGAAGCCGTCTCTGCCCCTTCGCTCACGGACTTCCTCCATGCCGCGCGGCTTGGCTCCCTCGGAGGCCAGCACTATGCTGTAACGCTTTCCGGCCTTTCGAATCATCTTGAGGAGCTCGGTGACACGCTCCATGAGAAAGTCGTGCTCGGGGATGAGGATAATGGACGAGCCGGACGCCTCCCCCCCCTCCAAGGCCAGCCAGCCGGCCCGCCGTCCCATGGACTCCACGACAAATACGCGGCTGTGTGAGCCGGCTGTGATGCGCAGCCGGTCGATGTCCTTGGTGATTATGTTTACCGCGGAGTCGAACCCCAGGGTGTAGTCGGTCTCACACAGGTCCTTGTCAATGGTTTTGGGTATGCCCACTACGTTGATGCCTTCCTTGTAAAACTTGTAGGCTACTCCAAGGTTGTCAAAGCCGCCTATGACCACCAGGGCGTCGAGACCGAGTTTTTGAACGTTCTTGATCACCACCTCGGAGCGATCAGTGGCGGGGTCGAAGGGGTTTACCCGGCTCGTACCCAGGCGTGTCCCCCCATAGCGGTCCCAGGTGCGGACCAGTTCCATGTCGAGTTTCATGGTGTGCTGCCTGAGGCTGTCCTTCTTGTCGGGCTTTAGTTCGGTCAGCCCCGACCAGCCGTCTCGAATCCCGATGATCTCGAACATCATGCCCCGTTCGGGAACAAGGTCTCTGTCCATTGCGGATGTCACGAGCCAATGGATCGCACTGTTGATCCCCGGGCAGTCGGCTCCGGCCGACAGCACTCCGATGCGGGTTCTCATCTCGATCCTCCAAATGAAATCAGGGCATTTAATTGGGACAGCGTACAAAAAAATATGATAAGGCAACCCCGGTATCGTGTCAAGAAGCCCCGCGTCTCGATTCAGGGCTGATTTGTTCTCGAGGCCTTCCCCTTCTGTTTAATTTAACCACGAAGACCTTAGAGCGCTACAGCCGCAACCAAAACAGGATAATCGAAAAATAGACAGGTTTTTTGCTTTTCACGAGAAGGCCGCCCTTGAGAGGAATTTCTGGTTGCCCGGAGACCCGGTTTTCAGATAAGAGTTCGTTACGGGAAACCGCTGGCGAACGAGCTTTCTTGGGTCGAACCATTATCTGCTGGGTGTAATGGATCCTCTTTTCGGCATATTTCTGGGCGCAGTTCAGGGGCTCACCGAGTTTCTTCCCATAAGCAGCTCCGGCCATCTGGTCCTGTTTCGAAACCTCATGGGATTTCATGAACCCGAGCTGCTGCTGGATACGAGCCTGCACATGGGAACCCTGATGGCGGTGATTGTCTATTTTCGGCGCGACCTGGCGGGCATGGTGAAGGAGTTTCGGGCTGTTTTCGCTCCCGGCGGAGCGGCCGAGGGTGCCGGCACATACGGAGAGCGCTTGAGCAACGCCCTTTTGACGTGGGTGATAGTGGGCAACATCCCCACCGCCTTGATCGGCGGGATATTCAAGGCCCCGCTTGAAAACCTTTACCGATCGACAACCGTGGTCGGTTTCATGCTCCTGGTAACCGGCCTCCTTCTCGCCGTCACACGTCTTGGTCCGGGAGGAAACCGCAGGCTCGGGCTTCCGGCGGCACTGGCGGTGGGAACGGCCCAGGGGTTGGCGATAATCCCGGGAATCTCCCGGTCCGGAGCCACCATAGCCTGCGGTATCCTGCTTGGTCTGGATCGGGATTTGGCCGCGCGCTTTTCCTTCCTCCTGTCAGTGCCCGCCATCGCCGGGGCGCTTCTGTTGGAAGTCTTGTCAGGTGATGCACACAGGATCGGGATCCTTGTCCTTATTGCCGGAGGGGTCTCTTCAGTGGTGGCGGGCCTTTTTGCCCTCAAGGTGCTCATGAATATGGTCCGGAGAGGACGGCTCTCCTGGTTCGCTCCGTACTGCTGGGCCTTGGGGCTGGTGGTTATACTGGTGTCGTTTTTACCGTAAAAATACCCATCGTCCTATAATCAACCCGAGTCGAACGCTTATGGAGTGCGGGCTATGTGGTTGTGTGGCCAGGCAAGGAAATCCAAATCGAAATCGGGATCAGGATCGCCATGGAAATCGAAAAGCTATGGCGTGAGTGCTGTGGGTTACAGCCCGCTGACTTTTCCAAGCCCAAGGAGGTGGAAGCTCAGGGAGATCGAGTTGACTCCGTCCAGGCTGCCCGCGGAAAGCCGCAGCCCCCAGCACTGTGACCGGTAGTCGATCCAGTGGGCACTGTCCAGGGTATGGCTCATATCCAGTTCTTTTCTGAGGGCCGAGCCTACACTGAAACCCCCGCCCACATAGATGTTGACCCTATATCCGATATACCGGTACCGGTCTTCCTCATACAGGTACTCCACGGCATAGCGGTCTTTGTATCCCCCGAGCCGGTCCACGGTCACCTCCGCTGAGACGTCCGTAAAGGTGATGTCGCTTTGATAGTGGTCCCAGTGGGTTTCCGCTTTCAAATCCAGCCATGAGAACGGGAAGGCGTTCAACTCCGCCACCAGGGGCTCGAACGGCTCCTTTTTCCGCCAGGGTTGGTGTTCCCGCCGTGCCTCGTCCAGGTTGTAGGGCTGGCTGAGGATGAAAGTGCCCCACTGCTCGTAAATGGTGTTCCCCTCGGAGTCGTATTTCCTGGAGTCCAGGATGTTTTCCAGGGACAGGGTGATGTGGTTCAAATCGCCTGTTGCGTCCATGGGCTCAAACCAGGGGCGGAAGAGGTCTTCGTCCCGGTGGCTGCGAAAATCATAGGTTATGGAGGGGCGGATCTTGTGCTTCAGGCCTGTGTAATCCCGCCACCGAATGTCAAACGCCTTTTCCAGGACCGTGGAGAGGCGCGCCCGGCCGTGGTATGCGTTTCGGGTCTGGGTCCCGATGCCCAAATCGTCCTCGTCAACCCACTGGGTGTTGTGCTCGTAACGTAACGAAGTTTCAAACTCCAGATAACGCCCCAGAAAGAGAGGATAGGACACCTCGGGTTCAAAGGCCAGGCGATGTCCCTGAATCCCGAAATCCCTCCATACGTACCCGTAGTCAGTGGAGAGATTCAGGAAAATCGGTACGTAGGGAACCTGCCTGGGCAGGAGGTTGAAGCCGACGCCTGCCACAGGCTGGGCCGTATCGTCAAAAGCCGGGTTTTCCGGGCGCTGGTGGTACTCGGCCAGGCCCTGCAGGCTGTACTCGTTGCCATCGGCGCTCAGGCGAAACGCGCTGCGCCGCGTTGGTGACCGGGTTTCTTCAACCGGGCGGCCGTACTCGGCTAATCCGGGTCGAGCCTCAAATCCAAACAGCCCGCTCTGGAACTCCTTCAAGTAGTCCTGGTCACTCAGGAAATCCGTGTCGATTCGGGCCTCGAGTCCGGGGAACAAGGTCTGGTCGGTACGGCTTCTGAACCAATACCGGGTGCGGTTCGTTCGCTCGAATGGACTCAGCTGGACCTCATCCTCGTCATTGAGGTCTTTTTCCCCGACCCTGTCCCTAAGTATGTCAAACAGAAACGTACCCCGGGAGTCATTTTCTGCCGCATACCGGAGCTCCAGACCCTGCATGAATCCCCGCTTGGTCATGTATCGCTCGTAAAAGGTGGCGTCCACTTGCTCGGAAATGGCCCAGAAGAATGGAATCTCGATTTCCACCCCGACCCGGTTGGAATGGCCGGCCCGAGGGGGCAGAAATCCGGTCTGGCGTTGGGTTTTGACCGGATAAACAGCGTAAGGAAGATAAAAAACAGGAAAATCTTTTATCCGAAAGGCGGCGTTTTTTACCGATGCATATCCTTCAAGAGTGACATTAACCTCTGATCCGGTAATGCTCCAGGCGGGTTTTTCCCCGTCACAGGTGGTCAGAGAGCAGTCTTTGACCAGGTAGGTGTTGGGTCCGGTACGGACCATGGCGCTTCCACGGATATAGTAGTTGTTCTCTCGCAGAAAAATTGTCCCGTTGGTGATCTGCCCGAAGTGGTTTTTGAGGTCGAGGAGGGCCATCTCCCCTGACACGATGTCGCCGTTGGCCGTGAGCCGGACATCGCCCGCGACCTGAACGATCCCGGTTTCTTCGTTGTACACGCCCCGCCGGGCCGACAGTACCTGGCCGTCTCGAGTTATCATAACGTTGCCTTCGGCCACGTAGAGGTGCTTTTCGTAAACGTAAGTCATCTTGTCGGCTGTGATCTGCCAGTGGGCGTTCTTGTCCTCCAGGATGGTCCGGTCCAGGACCTTTTCCCGGGCATGACAGGGCAGCACCATGATGGTGATTGCCAGAACAGCGACAAAGACCGCAGCAGACGGAAACTGTCGAGAGAAGCCTGGAAAGATAGTGATCATGGTCAGTTAAATCTCGTCAGGGCGGAATTTGCCGGGATCAAGCAGGGCTAGGGCCTCACCGGCCGTGAAGAGCGATCCCGACACAAGAATTAGATCATCAGCATCGGCTATTTGGGTTGCTCTGTCAAGTGCCTGTGACAGGGTAGGGGCGATCTCTCCGGCCTTGCCGAGAGCGGCGGCGGCCCGGTGAAGGGTCTCAGGGGAGGCCGCACGGGCGTATACAGGCCGCGTGTAAATTACGTAATCGGCCAAGGGTACGATTTCCTTCATCATGGAGGGAATGTCCTTGTCTTTCATGACACCGATTACCAGGATGAGCCGCCGAAAGGTGAAGGCGTGGGGAATGGCGTCGGCCAAGGCCCTCAAGGCCCTGGGATTGTGTCCGCCGTCCACCACCAGGTCCGGCCGGCGCGATATGAGCTGCATTCGGCCGGGCCAATTGACGCGGGCAAGTCCTTGCCGTATGTGATCCTCGCTCAAGCGGAACCCTTTTCCTTCGAGGACTTCCAACACAGACAGGGCCAGTGCCGCGTTTCGCCCCTGGAACCGGCCTGGAAGACCAAGCCTCAATCCTCGAAGTTTGAGCGAAGGGCCCGTGTAGTTAAGTCCGCCTGTGGTGTTCCGGTACTTAACATCGCGGCCCAGGCGGATCATGCGTGCCCCCTTGTCCCGGCAGATTGTTGCGATGCGTTGAATCACAGGAGGCTGGGTGACGCCGGTGACCAGTTCCACCCCCGGCTTGATAATGCCGCCCTTTTCCCCGGCTATGTCCACGAGGCGCTTTCCCAGATATTGCCGGTGCTCCAGGCTGATGTTCGTGATTACGGTAACAAGGGGATCGATAACATTGGTGGAGTCAAGGCGCCCCCCCATGCCCACCTCCATGATCGCCACGTCCACTTCTTCCCGGGCGAAGTGGACCAGGGCCATTGCCGTGACCACCTCGAAAAAGGTGGGGGGGTCATGCGGGTCGAAAGCGGCGAGAAGCTCCGAAGCCAGGCCGGCCGCAGTTTCCCTGTCCATCTCCCGGTCGTTGATGCGGAAACGCTCTGTGAACCGGACCAGGTGCGGGGAGGTGTACAGGCCGACCTTCAGGCCCGACCGGGCGAGGACCGAACTCACCATGGCGGCCGCCGAGCCTTTCCCGTTGGTCCCGGCTATGTGGATGAAACGCCTTCGCCGGTGAGGGTTTCCGAAGGCCTTGAGAAGGCGGGCCGTCTTGGAAAGCCCGAACTTTATGCCGAACTTCTGCAGGTCGTAGAGTGCCTTGAGGGCCTCTGGATAGGTCGTGACTTTCGTGTCCATTGCAGTCGTCAAAGCGCGCGAGCAAAACGTCGGCGCCTGCCTCTCAGTTCAGGGGGGACGGCGGATAGCCGCCCGTTAAGCCGAAACGAATCATGGACCTTGCTTGCCTACGCCTGTACCGCCGCTGTCACCGACACGGATCACGGGCTTTTGAGAATGCAGGAGACCGGCTCCCCGGGTAATGTCCGTTCGTGGGCAAGACGCGGTATAAACAGTTACTACGTTTTTTCCAGCGTGGTGTACTCCAGGTGTAGAAGTTTTCTCCCCGCGTTTCTAAAGAGCACTTCCACTTTGTCTTCTCCCCGGAACCGGGAGACAACGCCTGGGCCGAAGGCCGGGTGTCTCACCCGGTCTCCCAGCCGCAGGCCTTCCGCCTTTCCCCTTCCCTCGAACCCGGCCATGGCTCTCAAGGTGTTCCGGCCTGACTCGGGCCGGCCGCCGAGGGCGGGTTGGTGGCTTGTGCCGTGCTTCAAGACACCTTCGGGCAGGTCTCGTACAAAGCCGGAGAGCCCGCCGTGGTAGTATCCTTGAACGCCCCCGGAGCCGTAACGGACCGGCCTGGACTCCATGCCCGGGTAGCTGAGGTAAAGCTCGTCTTTGGCCCGCGTGGCAGCCACGTAGAGAAGCCTTCGTTCCTCCTCCAGGTCGTCCTCGTTTGCATAGGCACGGGGGGACGGGAAATAGCCTTCCATGACCCATATGATCACCACCACGGGCCACTCCAGGCCCTTGGCCGAGTGGACCGTGGAGAGCGTCAGGCGGTCGGAGGGCGGCCGGTTCTCGAGGTCCGCTGAGCTGGTGGGAGGTTCAAGGGTCATATCATCCAGGAAGGAACGGAGGCTTTGATAGCGAGAGGCCATGCCGGGGAGTTGCTGCAGGTCGAGGAGCCGCTTGGGGAAGTCGTCGAACCGTTCCCGGAGGAGCGGTTCGTAGTAAGCGATTGCGGCCTCAACGGCCTTCCTGGGGCTTTGCCGGGGCCTGGAAAGGTTTTCGATCAGCGAGGCAAGCGTCTTGAGTCCGCTGTCCCGCTTTCCGGCCCCCGGCCATTCCCCTAAGCGGGCCGGTTCGAGCCCGTTTTTCTTCAACCATTCGACAATGGCCTGGCTGCGGCCCGGTCCGATGTTTCTGACCAGCCGGAGGATCCGCCCCAGGCTGACCGGGTCTTCCGAATTGGCCGCCACGCGAAGGTGGGACAGGAGGTCCTTGATGTGGGCGGATTCCATGAACTTGAATCCCCCGTACTTGACAAAGGGGATGTCGTGTCTGGAGAGTTCCAGCTCCAGCTCAAAGGAGTGGTAGGCGGCCCTGAAGAGGACGGCGATGTCCGACAATGAACGGCCGTGCTCGCGTTGTTCCTGGACGAGCCGTCTCACAAAGGCGGCCTGTTCAGGCTCGGTCCGGGCATCCACCGCCTGCGGGGGTTCACCCCCGGTCCGGCGGGTGGTCAGGCACTTGGTGAATTTTTTGCCGGCCCCGGCCATGAGGGCGTTGGTGAAGGAGAGAATAGGCTGGGTGGATCGGTAGTTTTCTTCGAGCTTGATTACACGGGTCCCGGGGAAGAGCGTGGGGAACTCGAACATGTTTCTGAAGTCGGCGCCGCGAAAGGAATAGATGGACTGGGAGTCGTCTCCCACCACCATTATGTTGCCGTGATCCGCAGCCAGCCAGCGGATGATCTCGGCCTGAACGCCGTTAGTGTCCTGGTACTCGTCCACCATTATGAAGCGGTACTGTTCCCCCAGGAGCCGGCGAATCTCATCGTGCTCCTCCAGGAGCGTTCTCAGGTTCAACAGGAGGTCGTCATAGTCCATGAGCTGATTGTCCCGTTTGTAGCTCCTGTAAACATCTCCCAGCTTCATGAGGTGGGGGGTGTATTCGAGGAACTGGGCGAATTCATCCTCCACCAGGGTTTCGATCGAGACCTGAAGATTCACCGCCTTGCTCAGGATGGTGGCGAGCGTGGACCTCTTGGGGAAGCGGATGGAACCTTTTGCCACATGGAGGTCCTTGACCAGGGACTGGACCACCTCCTCCATGTCCGCGCGGTCCATTATGGTGAATTGAGGGTCGAAGCCTATCCGCTTGGCGTGGACACGGAGCACGCGGTGGGCCAGGGAGTGAAAGGTGCCGCCGGAGACTTGCCGGCAACGTGGATCCGCCAGCCCCGCGGCCCGTTCGAGCATCTCGGAAGCGGCCTTCCGGGTGAAGGTGAGAAGGAGGATTTCGTCAGGATCGTTGCCGGTCTCCACAAGGCGGGCGACCCGGTAGACCAGGGTGCGTGTCTTACCGCTCCCGGCCCCTGCGATTACCAGGACCGGCCCCTCCAGTGTGGTTACGGCCTGGAGTTGGGACGGGTTCAGGAGTCCCTTGTAGTCGATGGTTGCAGGCCGGTTGTTCATTGGGCACCGCTTTCTTCTCGTATCACCCTGGAAGAGTTATCTTGGGGAGTCTCCGAACAACCAAACCGGCCTTCCCATGACCAAGCTTCTTCAGGCCCCAAGGGCGGGAGATCCAGGTGACTATGGGTTTTTTTGTGTCTGACTTCCTTCGTGATCGTTGTGCGCTTCGTTTTGAAGCTTCAAGTTTTTCCTGAATGAAAGCGGGCGCTTTGGCGGCCGCCGGCAAAGCTGAATTCCAGTAGGCACCGTCATAACAACCGGTTAAGCAGCGAGAAGACGAGAGGTATCAGGACGGCAAGCGCCATGGCCCCGGTCAGGAGAAAGGGCGTCAGAAAGGCCAGGATCACCCGGGAGTAGGAGGTTTCATGGATTTCCCGCATGCCGACGATCAGGACCACCAGGTACCAGAGGCCGCCGATCAGTCCTCCAAGGATGGGGACGGCACCGAAGATCTGTGTCGCCTGGCCGTATGCAACCACCCTGAAAGTGCCTTCGAAACCCTGGGAAGCCCCACGGAAGATTCGAAGGAAAAGGTGAAGGATCCCGCTCATGATGAAGATCCCAATGCACACGATGAGTGGGGAGAGGGCCATGATTCCGGACAAGAGTCCCGGTGAGTCCACACCGGATGATAGCACCTGCACGCCGCCCCCGTACCCCCACACGGACAGCACGAAATCTCTGAAGAGACCTGTTATCAAACCGATGGACCCGAAGAGGATACCGACGGCCAGCGGTTCCTTCAGCCCTTTATGGGTGTGCATGGTCCGAAAGAAGACCCCCGGGGAGAGGATGGTGTCCAAAAAACTGCGGTAGATCCCTTTCCACAGTCCGATCCGGCCCCGATCCTCCCAGGGGGAAGGACCTCGGCCGGATTTCAGGGGTTCCCGGGCAACGGGGGCCGTGTCGGGCGAGCTGCCGGTCAAAACAGGGGTAGTGCCCGGCGGGGGCGCCGAAGGCGGGTCTTGCAGCCGGAGCGGAAAACGCTCACGGCAGCGGGGACAGGACGCGAAACGTGCCTTTAAAGGGATTCGTTTCGTGGGTATTTCCGTGGTGAAGCCGCAATGGGGGCAGGAGATCCGGGTCTTCATGGAGACGCCCCCTTTTTCTGATTCCGGCTCATGCGCTCGAGCTCCTTTTTGCGGGACCAGCGCCTGATGCGTCCCCTGAGGCCGGATTCGGCAAAACGATCCAGCACGGCCTCCTGCATGCAAATTCCTTCATCGGTTTTCATGGCCGCCCGCATGCACTCAGTGCGTTCCGGACAGGCGAAGCACTCAGCCGGTGTCTGTCTGAGACCGTTTTCTTCCATGGGGAAGACACGGTCCAGTATTCCGTAGCAGTCTTTCTTGTTCATGTCATGGAACCTTTCCGGCGTCTATACACCAATCGGCCCTTGAAATAAAGGTCAAACTCCGTCCCACTGCCTTCGCCGGATTGACACAAAAGGCGTTCGCGCCTATGATACGAGTCATGAAAGCCGGGAACAGGCTGTATTTGGCTAGGCACGGCCAGGTGAAGGGCTATGAGCGCTTCCCCATCTACGGCCACACCGACGTGGAACTCACCGACGAGGGTCGAATCCAGATGGAGGCCCTGGCGGAGAGGCTTCGCCACAACAGGATCAGTGCGGTCTTTTCGAGCGATTTGCGCAGGTCTCTTGTTGGGGCGAAAATCATCGGACGCCATCATGAGGTGCCTGTCCTCTCGCTGCCTGAGCTCAGGGAAATGAACTTCGGCGCATGGGAGGGATTGACCCTCGGGGAGGTGCAGGAGAGGTTCCCGGGCGAGCTTCTTGAGCGCGAGAAGAACTTGGCGGCGTACCGTATGCCCGGAGGCGGTGAGAGCCTCACGGCTTTTTCCCGCCGCATCCTTTCCTGCATGAGTGAGATTTTAGATAAACGGGAAGGAGAAAACCTCCTCCTGGTGGCCCATGGCATGGTGAATCGCGTCATTCTCTCCGACGCCCTGGGCCTGGACCTTTCCCGCATATTCGCCCTGCACCAGGAGTACGGTTGCCTCAACATTATCGACTATTTTCCCGACGCCTCGCTGGTGAGACTGGTGAACGGCTAGAGGGTGCCTGCATGAGTCGCCCTGAAGACATAGCCTCCATCCCGCTTTTCCAAGGCCTGCCCGCAGCGGAAATTGAGCAACTTGCAGCTATTTCCACTGAACGGTCCTGCCGTCGGGGTATGAGCATCTTCATGGAAGGAGACGCGGGAGACGGTTTCTACCTGGTCCTGTCGGGCAGGGTCAAGATTTTCAAGCTCTCGGCGGATGGGAAGGAGCAGACGCTCCACATCTTCGGCGCCGGCGAGCCTTTCGGCGAGGTGGCCCTGTTCGCGGGAAAACGTTTCCCTGCGAATGCCGAGGCCATGGAAGACGGGCGTGTCCTTTTCTTCCCCAGGGAGGCCTTTGCCGGACTCATTCGCGAGAATCCCTCGGTGGCCATGAACCTTCTGGCCCTGTTGAGCGTCAGGCTTCGCAAGTTTACCGCGTTGATCGAAGACCTGTCGCTCAAAGAGGTCCCAGGGCGGCTTTCCGCCTATCTACTTTATCTGAGCCGCGAGCGGAACGGGGGACTGGAGCTCGATCTGGACGTGACCAAGACTCAGCTTGCAAGTCTTTTGGGGACCATTCCGGAAACCCTGTCCAGAATCCTCGGCCGCATGTCCCGCCAGGGCCTTATCGAGTCCGACGGCCGAAGGATCCGCATCCTGGATCGCCGGGGACTGGAGGAGCTGGCGGAAATGGGCGGAGGGCTCTGAGTTAATTAGTGCCCATCCAGAAACGCTTTTCGGGCACCAGCAAGTTTCCAATTCAGAAATGAGGATTTTTTGTCAAGATCAAGGAAATCAAGAGGTTGCGCGGAGGCGTACTGAAGTACGCCGCACAAGCAACCTCGCAGATTGACGCCGAGATTGGCAAAAAAGACCATTTCTGGATGGAAACTAATTACAGAATCGCGCCGCAGTTAAGGAAGACCGCCGCCATGATCCGACCGCCTCGATGAATTGTCCGTCTTTGGTTACGGGGTCGGAGGCCAGAGGGCGTTTCATCAGGGAGGCGGACCAGGGCATGGAATCGATCATCGACATCCTCAAATGGGCACTCGGCATTCTCCACTTGCTCCTTGTGGCAGGTACCGCCGGACATGCCCTGCTGTTCAAGCGGGATCCCAGGGGAAGTTGGGGGTGGATCGCCGTGAGCCTCGTTTTTCCCCTGGTCGGCCCCCTGCTTTACCTCCTTTTCGGCATAAACAGGGTGCAGACCCGCGCCAAGCGGCTCAGGAGGCACCTGCCTTTCCTGTTCCCTTTCCGGCACGAGCCGCCTGCAATTCCCTTAGTATATCACCCGGAGACATATCTTCCAAAGGAGTTTCTCCCTATTTCCGGGATTTCCGACAAGGTCACGAGGCGGCCGCTCCTCAAGGGAAACCGTGTCGATGTGCTGCACAATGGGGAAGAGGCTTATCCGGCCATGCTTGCGGCTGTCGAGAGAGCGGAAAACACCCTTTTCCTCGCCACCTACATCCTGGAGTCAAACAACACAGGCCGCAGGTTCATCGACGCCTTGGGAAGGGCGAAAGACCGTGGGGTAGAGGTGCGAGTCCTGCTGGACGGGATCGGAGAGCTTTACTCGTTTCCGCGCAGTGAAAAGCTGCTTGCAAAGAGGGGGGTGCGGGTCGCGAGTTTCATGAGTCCCACACTGATCCCCCCCTCCCTGCACATCAACCTGAGAAATCACCGCAAGATCCTCGTGGCCGACGGGCGGGCGGCGTTCGTGGGTGGAATGAACATCGGTGACCGGCACCTGGCCGCAGACCTAAAGAGGGCGTCGCGTGTGAAGGACACACACTTCCGGGTCACCGGACCGGTGGTCCGGCAGATCGAGGAGGTTTTTGTCGATGACTGGGCCTTTGTGACCGGTGAGGATCTTTCGCCCCCTGTGCAGGTCCTTGATCCGGCGGGAGAAGCGGTCTGTAGAGTGGTTGTGGACGGCCCCGACGAAGACCTGGACAGGCTGGCCGTAATTCTGGCAGGGGCCGTATCCGCGGCCCGGCGCCGGGTCCTCATCGTGACCCCATATTTCCTCCCGTCCAGGGAAATGATCGGGGCCCTTCAGTCCGCGGTCCTCAGGGGAGTGGACGTCCATGTGCTGCTGCCTGAGAAGAACAACCTGCCCTATGTCCACTGGGCCACAAGGAACATGCTCTGGGAGCTTCTGCAATGGGGAGTCCGGGTCTTTTACCAGCCGGCCCCGTTCGTGCATAGCAAGATACTTGTAGTGGACGATTTCTACGTCCAGGTTGGGTCGGCCAATATGGATCCCAGGAGCCTCCGGCTCAATTTCGAGCTGATGCTGGAGGTCTTCGACCGGGATCTGGCCCTGCGGCTTGCCGGATTCGTGGACGCCTGCCGGGCCCGCTCCAAAGAGGTCTTTCTCGCGGATCTTGACAGCCGCCCGATCCATGTCAAGATCCGGGACTCCCTGGCCTGGCTGTTCTCGCCGTACCTTTAGGGCCTGAATTTGAGGATGAATGTGTCAGTGTCTGTGTCGGTGAAGGTGAGGGTGAATAGAGGCGGCATCTGTTGCCTGTGGGTTTTGGGTTTTTATCCCTCAATATCTCATGGGATTGCAGCCTTGCTTCAAGGGCAATCAACCCTTTTTTCGTTGCCTATGGCCCGGGGGTGCTTATGTTGGGAGAAGGTGCTCAGATGAACAGGAGGTGATTTTAAAATTCCATGCCCTTCAGCCGCGGAGGAGGTCTTCAATTACGTTATTCGCGACATGTCCGCCCCTGAAGGCGGGTTTTGCGCGGCCGAGGACGCGGACAGCGAAGGGGAAGAGGGGCGGTTCTACGTCTGGACGGAGCAGGAAATTCGGGACGCTCTCCCAAGGAGCGAGGCCGATCTGGTGATCAGGGCCTTCGGCGTATCGGCCGCAGGAAACTTCAGGGATGAGGCAACCGGCCGGAATACAGGGAAAAACATCCTTCACCTGAAGGCCGACGGTGGAATTCCGATCCTGGAGGAGCCTGACGCCAAGGCCCGCCTCGAGAAGGCCCGCACGGCGCTTTTCTCCATCCGGGAGGGTCGTATCCATCCATTGAGGGACGATAAGGTCCTTACGGACTGGAACGGCCTGATGATCGCCGCGCTGGCCAGGGGGGCCCGGGCCTTTGAAGAACCACGTTATGCCGAAGCCGCCCGCGGGGCAACGGCGTTTCTGGAGCAGCGCCTTTCCGGAGAGGGCGGTCGACTGCTGCACCGTTTCCGGGACGGCCATGCAGGCATTGGCGGACACCTGGACGATTATGCGTTCATGATTTGGTGGTTGATCGAGCTCTACGAGGCGACTCTTGAGGAGGCACACCTGCGCCGGGCCCTGGAACTGGCCGGCGCCATGAGGGCCCGATTCGAGGATACTGAAGAAGGGGGGTTCTTTTTTGCGGCAAGAGAAACGGAAGACCTGATTGTCCGCAGGAAGGAGATCCAGGATACGGCTGTTCCGTCGGGAAACAGCGTGGCCGCTCTCCGCCTTTTCAGACTGGCAAGGCTTACGGGAAGGGACGATCTCGAAAAGGTCGCCGACGGGGTGCTTCGCGCCCTGGGAGGCGCTGTGGAGCGGTTTCCATCGGCCTTCACATTCCTGCTTTGCGCCCTGGATTTCACCGTGGGGCCGACGCAGGAGGTGGTCATCGTGGGGGATCGAAACGGGGAGGGAACCCGGGCCATGCTCCGGGTCCTTGGGTGCCGATTCCTGCCTGACACTGTTACACTGTTTCGACCCGCGGGCCCGGGTGATCGGGAAATCGACGACATTGCCCCGTTCGTTCGAAGCCACGAGACAGTGGATGATAAGGCAACAGCCTACGTCTGCCGGAACCGGTCATGCCGGGCCCCGGTGACCGGGCTCGAGGAATTCCTGGGAACAATCGAAAGGCCTGTCAGGGGTGTGTGACGATCTCAGCTCTTAGTCGGTCTTACGCTCGTGGCAACTGTAGCATCTGAAAGGAGCGTATTCCTCTTCTCCCCCTTCATTCATGTCGCGATGGCATGTCCGGCAATTTTTATGAAAGGCCGTGGCCAGCTTGTAAACCGCTCCCTGCGCCTTGTCCGCTTTGTGGCAGGAGATACAGAGCCTGACCTCGTCGTCCTCGGTCCAAACATTCTCTCCATCGACATAATCGTGGTGACAGTCATCACAATAGAGGCCGTAATCCTCCCAATGCGCATCGTGGGTGAACTTGACCGGCCCCAGCTTTCGATTCGGATACTCATCGTTTCGAATGAGCAGGTAGTTTTCGTATTCTTCGGTGTCCCGAGCGGTGGCCTCCTTTTCAGAGGAACAGGCCGGCAGAACCGCCGGGAGCAACAGGGCCAGTGAAATCAGCAACCTCGCAAACAAGCTCCCACCTCCTTTCGCCTCGCTTCACCGGTCAGCCTGTTTTTCGAGTGGAGATCCGCGAAGCGTCATGTTGAACAAGGCAAGGCCTTTAATCGCATATTACCGCAAGTTAGGCAACCAAAATCTTGCGATTCAAAAGCCGATCCCACAGGACGAAATCCTGCGAATCGCCTGCAACAGGGCCGCCGGCCGGAAACCTGGCACGCCCCCGGACGATCCGTTACATTCGTGATGAATCCAAGAGGTGTTTCGTCTCGCGCATAGACGAAGAGGAACAGATGAAAATAATACAGTTATTGCCGTTTCCCTGAGTTGTAGTAAAATCGTGCTGCCATCTGAAGGACAGGGAACCCACTTTGCCCTGGACTGGCGTGCGGGCCTCTGGTAGAAGACCGGAATTCCGATTTGCAGGGAGGCTCTTAGAGGTTGAGCATGGAATCGATCTCCGGAATGCGGGACAGGAGATCGGAGACAGGCACAGACACCTGCACGGCCTCCTTGGATATTTCATGTCCTGTTTCGAAGAACCAAAAAGGAGAACTCGACCCGTTGGAATTCACTGCAATCAAGGGATTCAAGGATATCCTCCCTTCAGAGGTTGAACCGTGGCAGCGGCTGGAGGCTGCGGCAAGGGAGATCTTCGCGGCCTTCAATTTCAGCGAGATCAAGCCCCCGGCAATGGAATGGACCGAGCTGTTCAGCCGTTCCATCGGCCAGGACACGGACATCGTATCCAAGGAGATGTACACGATCCACGACAGCAAGGGCAGGGGCATGACCCTCCGCCCCGAGGCCACGGCGTCCATAACGCGGGCCTACATTCAGAACCGTCTCTACCAGGAAAATCCGGTTCAGAAGCTCTTTGTCACAGGGCCGATGTTCAGGCACGAGAACCCCCAGAAGGGCCGGTTCCGGCAGTTTCACCAGATCGACGCGGAGATCTTCGGGGACCCGGGACCGCTCTCGGACGCCGACCTGATAGTAATGCTCCTTCACCTGTTCGAGTCTCTTTCCATCTCCGGTCTGACGCTCCACCTCAACTCACTGGGCTGTCCAGTCTGCCGCACCGGTTTCAGGAGCGCGTTGAGGGATTACCTGGAGCACAGGTCACAGGGACTGTGCGCGGACTGCACCCGCCGCGCCGGGACTAATCCGCTAAGGGTCTTCGACTGCAAGGTGGAGGGCTGCCGGGATCTGGTGGAAGGCGCCCCCTCCGTCCTGGATTACCTCTGCGGCGACTGCCGGGGGCATTTCGATAGGCTTCAGGGGCTTCTTGCGGAGGCGGGTGTTTCATACGTTGTCAACCCCAGGCTGGTGCGGGGCCTCGACTACTACACCAGGACCGCCTTCGAGGTGCAGACGGAACGGTTGGGGGCCCAGAACGCGGTGGCCGGAGGAGGGCGGTACGACGGGCTGATCAAGGAACTGGGCGGGCCTGACCACCCGGCCATTGGGTTCGCTGTCGGTGTGGAGCGTTTGATCGCCCTGATGCACGATAATCGCGCACCTGAGGAACAGACGCCGGCCCTTTTTGTCGCCGCGCTGGGCGAGGAAGCGTCCCGCAGGGCCTTTGCATGGGTGACCGGCCTTCGCAAGGCCGGTCTTCGAGTGGAGATGGATTACGCCTCAAGGAGCCTGAAGTCACAGATGAAGCGGGCTGACCGGATCGGCGCTCGACGGGTGCTGATAGTAGGCGAGGACGAACTGGCCTCGGGCAGGGGGCTCCTCAGGGACATGGAGACCAAGGCCCAGGAGGAAATACCCCTTGAGGGCCTTATCGAGAGGCTGTCACGCCTCGTGAAAAGTTCCTGATCCCACTGTAAAGGAAAGGAATCTCTTGCAGATAGATTCTCTTGGAGACTGGAAGAGGACCCATGACTGCGGATCGCTCCGCGCAGATGACGTGGAACGCGAGGTCGTGCTCATGGGCTGGGTCCATGGGCGTAGAGACCTGGGAAACCTTATCTTCGTGGATCTCAGGGATCGCGAGGGCATCACCCAGGTGGTATTCGACCCCGGAGTCAACCGAGTCGCCCACGAACGGGCCCACGTGCTTCGAAACGAGTGGGTTGTCGCCGTAAAGGGGGAGACGGTACCGCGGCTGGAGGGGCAGGAAAATCCCGGCATGTCCACGGGCGCCGTGGAGGTCAGGGTGAGTGATCTGAAGATCCTTAACCGTACCGAGACGCCGCCCTTTCAGGTGGGAGGAACGGTTGACGCCTCCGAGACCCTCCGGCTCAAGCACCGTTACCTGGAGCTTCGCCGGCCGCGTGTATTCCACAACTTCCGCATGCGGCACCGTATTGCCGCCGGTGTCCGGAAATACCTTGACAGCCGGGGGTTCATAGAGGTGGAGACCCCTTTCCTTACCAAGAGCACGCCTGAAGGCGCAAGGGACTATCTGGTCCCCAGCCGGGTGAACAAGGGTCTTTTCTACGCCCTGCCCCAGTCCC
This sequence comes from Desulfatiglandales bacterium, assembly GCA_041685835.1. Classification (GTDB taxonomy): domain Bacteria; phylum Desulfobacterota; class DSM-4660; order Desulfatiglandales; family HGW-15; genus JAIPEI01. Next base: position 13,555 of record JAWLEX010000012.1, on the reverse strand, counting down.
CTCAGCTCTTCAAGCAGCTCCTCATGGTCTCAGGATTCGATCGCTACTATCAGATCGTCAGGTGTTTCCGGGACGAGGACCTTCGGGCTGACCGGCAGCCCGAGTTTACGCAGGTGGACCTGGAGATGTCCTTTGCGGACGAAGAGACGGTTATGGCCCTGCATGAGGGAATGATGGCCGGACTCTACGAGGCCGTTATCGGAAAGACGGTCCCTTGCCCCTTTCCCAGGATGAGTTATCGCGAGGCCATGGACCGTTTCGGCACCGACCGGCCGGATACCCGGTTCGGATTGGAGATCCGTGACCTCACCGGCCCGGCGGCCGAGTCAAGTTTTCAGGTATTTCGTCAAGAGATTGACGCGGGGGGCACGGTCAAGGCCGTTACGGTCCCGGGGGGAGCAGGCCGGTTCTCACGAAAGGACCTGGACGGGCTGGGCGCCTCTGCGGCCGAGTGGGGCGCCCGGGGCCTGGCCTGGGCAAAGGTGACTGAGAGCGAATGGCAGTCACCGATCAAGAAGTTCTTCACCGCCGATCTTCAGGCGGCCGCAAACAGTGACGCAGGAGCCCGGCCGGGAGACCTGGTACTTTTGGTATCTGACAAGGAGGAGGCTGCGCTTCGTGTACTAGGCATGCTTCGCCTCCATCTGGCCCGACGACTGGATCTTTTTCAGGAAGGCGGGACCTCATTCGTCTGGGTGACCGGCTTTCCCCTGTTCGAGTACAATGAGGAGGAAGACCGCCTTGATGCCGTACACCACCCGTTCACCTCTCCCCTGGAGGAGGACCTGCCGCGTCTCGGGACCGAGCCTCTGGCGGTGCGGGCCCGTGCATACGATCTCGTCCTGAACGGGAGTGAGATAGGCGGGGGGAGCGTCCGGATTCACACGCGTGATTTGCAGGACAGGATTTTCCGGGTCCTGGGCATTTCTCCGGAGGAGGCCGGGGCCAAGTTCGGTTTTTTCCTGGAAGCCCTCCAGTACGGAGCACCTCCTCACGCGGGCATGGCGCTCGGATTCGACCGTCTCGTGGCAATCATGGCCGGGGCGGAGAGCATCCGCGAGGTGATCGCGTTTCCCAAGACCCAGCGGGCCACATGCCCGCTCACCGGGGCCCCTTCTCAGGTGGACGAGGGGCAGCTGGAGGAGTTGGGGCTTTCCTTAAGACCGGTGGAGTAGACCGACCGGGTTTTACCATGTGACGTCCGAGCTGTTTTCCCCTGTTCACTGCATTTTCACGATAAATCAGAAGGGATCCTTTGGAAAACGTTTTCCCGGGGCCGGTGAAGGTGCCCTTCGGCCCCTTTTTTCGGCCATGGGTCTCCCGGCGGAAAAAGGTGAGTGGAAAAAAGTGAGTTGACAATCGCAAGCCGTTGGGTATACGATTTATAATTCAGTTTGACTCTAAGCGATTTTAAATTCGAGGACTTCCATGAGTTTTGCAACCATCAGGCCCGTCATAATTACCACCGCAGCAGGGGCATCCGTGTGCGCTCTGTTGCTTTGCCTTCTTGGTATCGGTCTGAAACCACCGGGCCTGATGATGGAATAGTACCCTACGAACTCACAAAAATCCGTTATCAGGCCGAGCCTGATAACGGATTTTTTTTTGACAGCGAGGAGACATCATGCAGGCGGTTGTTACCCTTTATGACACCACACTGCGAGACGGCACGCAGGGGGAGCAGGTAACCCTGTCGGCTGAGGACAAGGTGAGCATCGCACGGAAGCTGGATGACTTCGGAATTCCTTACATCGAAGGTGGTTGGCCCGGATCCAACCCTAAGGACGCCCGCTTTTTCAAAATTATTCAAAAAAGCCCCCTTCGACAATCAAGGCTTTCCGCTTTCGGGAGCACGCGAAGGCCGGGGGGAAAGGCGGAAACGGATGACAATGTCGCGGCCCTTCTCGAGACCGAGGCAGAGGTGGTTACCGTGGTGGGAAAGAGCTGGGATCTTCACGCCACGGAAATCCTTGGGGCCACACTGGACGAAAACCTTCGGATGATTCAGGAGACAGTGGCCTATGTAAAGTCGCATGGTCGGGAGGTAATATATGACGCGGAGCACTTTTTCGACGGGTATCGTCGCCATCCCGGTTATGCCGTTAAGACCCTAAAGGCCGCCTTGGAAGGGGGCGCGGACATAATCGTGCTCTGCGACACCAACGGGGGAATGATGCCCCATGAAATCGAGGAAATGGTTGAGAACACCGCTTCGCTGATTCCGGCGGCCCTTGGAATCCATGCCCACAACGACTGCGGCATGGCACTGGCCAACTCTTTGGCAGCTGTCCGGGCCGGCGCTTCCATGGTTCAGGGAACGATCAACGGATACGGAGAAAGGTGTGGAAACACGGATCTCATATCCATGCTGGGCGTGTTGCAGATCAAGATGGGATACTCGTGCATTCCCTCCGGCAAAATGGCGCAGTTGACTGAGGTCTCCAGGTTCGTGAGCGAAGTGGCGAACGTGCCTCCTTTGAGCCAGCGGCCCTTTGTGGGAAAGAGCGCCTTTGCCCACAAGGGCGGGATTCATGTAAGCGCGATCATGAAGAATCCGGCCGCCTATGAACACACCGACCCCGAGTTGACAGGGAACCGCCGGCGAGTCCTGGTCTCGGACCTCTCGGGCCGCAGCAACATCGCATACAAGTCCAGGGAACTGGGCATTTCCCTTGGCGGTAACGGTTTTGACAGCCGTAAGATAGTGGAGCGTATAAAGGTCCTGGAAGACCAGGGGTACCAGTTCGACGCGGCGGAGGGGTCCCTGGAACTCCTGATAAAGAAAGTGACAGGCCAGTTCGAAGCGCCGTTCACACTTGAATCCTTCCGTGTGACCATCGAGAAGGATGGAGGTGATCCCACCATGTCACACGCCACCATCAAGATATCTGTGGAAGGAGAACAAGAGATAACGGCGGCCGAGGGAGACGGCCCGGTTAATGCCCTGGACAATGCTCTTCGAAAGGCCCTCTATAAGTTCTACCCCGAAATCCGGGAGATGGGCCTGGTGGATTTCAAGGTTCGCGTTATCGACGGCGGCGCTGCAACGGCGGCCCGCGTCAGGGTCAACATCGACAGCCGGGACTCCCGGGAGATCTGGTCCACTATCGGGGTTTCAGAGAACGTCATCGAGGCCAGCTGGCAGGCCCTGGCCGACAGTGTGGAGTACAAGCTGCTCAAGGTGCGAAACGGCAAGAAGGAGGCCCGGAAAAATCGGGCTTGATGATCAGCATTCAGGAGAAGAATGAAAATCAATGAAGAATTCAAGGCAAAAAGATAAGGAGCGTTTCACCGCAGATCCCCCCGGACAGGGGGGGCTGCGGAGGGTCCTTGGAAAACGGTCTCGATAACGGTTTAAGCCCATATCATGTCATGACAGACAAACCCGCCGGTTTTCCTGGGGAGCTGTAAACGGCGTGCAGCCGTAGCTCCGGCAGCCGGCAACAAGAGAGGCCGTATAAATGAAAAAGGACAACCGTATCATCATTTTCGATACCACCCTTCGTGACGGCGAGCAGTCGCCCGGAGCCAGCATGAACACCGCCGAGAAGATGCGAATCGCCACCCAGTTGGAACGGCTGGGAGTCGATGTCATCGAGGCGGGCTTTCCAGCCGCCTCCCAGGGAGACCTCGAGGCGGTCCGAGCCATTGCCCAAAAGGTCAGAGGGCTTGGAGTGGCGGCCCTGGCGCGGACTTCAAAGGACGATATAGACAGGGCCTGGGAGGCGATCAGTGACGCGGCCCGGCCCAGGATTCACACCTTTCTCGCCACCTCGGACATACACATGGAGTACAAGCTTGGCATGAGCCGGGACGAGGTGATCGAGGCCGTGGTGGAGGCCGTAAAGTACGCCGGGCGTTTCACAAAAGACGTGGAGTTTTCGGCGGAGGACGCATCCAGGAGCGATCGGGACTTCCTGTGCCGTGTGTTCGAGGCGGCCATAGAGGCCGGCGCCACAACAGTGAATGTCCCGGACACGGTGGGCTACATCATGCCCGACGAGTTCGGCGAGATGATCCGCTATGTGCGGGCGCATACGCCCAACCTGCACCGGGCTGTACTCAGCGTTCACTGCCACAACGACCAGGGGCTGGCAACCGCCAACACCCTGGCCGGACTCAAGGAGGGGGCCGGGCAGGTCGAGGTCACGGTGAACGGGATCGGGGAGCGGGCCGGGAACACCTCGCTGGAAGAGGTGGTCATGACCCTTTACAACCACCGGGCCAACCTGGACCTCTTCACCGGGATAAACACCCGCGAGATCTATCCTACGAGCAGGCTGATTTCCATGATCACGGGCATCGTTATTCAACCCAACAAGGCCGTGGTGGGCGCAAACGCCTTTGCCCACGAGGCGGGGATTCACCAGGACGGCGTGCTCAAGAACCGGCTGACCTACGAGATCATGGAGCCGGAGACAGTGGGCCTTTCCCAGAACCGGCTCGTCCTGGGAAAGCATTCGGGTCGTCATGCCTTTCGAGACAAGCTCGCGGCCCTCGGCTACGAGCCTGATCACGAGCAGTTCGATCACCTTTTCCGTAAGTTCAAAGAACTGGCCGACAAGCGCAAGGAGATCCTTGATGAGGATATCGGAGTGCTCTATGCAGAGGAAATTTTGAGGGCTCCGGACGTCTACAAGCTTGAGTACCTGAACGTGGTGAGCGGCACGCAGCTCGTGCCCACCGCCATGGTCAAGCTCAACATCGATGGCGAGGAGATGCAAAGCGCCGGGTTCGGAAACGGGCCCATCGATGCGGCCTACAACACCATAGCCAAGATGACCGGGACCCGCTCCAAGCTGTTGCGTTTCTCGATCAGTTCCGCCAGCAGCGGCACCGACGCCCTGGGAGAGGTGACAGTGCGGCTCAAGGAAAACGGGCTGGTGGCCCTTGGCAAGGGTGCTGATCCCGACATCATCACTGCGAGCGCCAAGGCCTATGTAAACGGCCTGAACCGTCTCGAGTACTTGAAGCGGAATCCGTCTCTGGCACCGGAGGAGCGAGGCCTCTAGGCCGGTTGTACAAGGCCCCGGCCTTTTTACCGTCACCTTTCGCCTTTATAACCCTGGTGTTTCCATGACAAGACCCATGTGCATTACCGAGAAGATCCTTGCGGCCCATGCAGGCCGTGAGGCCGTTTATCCGGGAGAGCTGGTCCAGGTCCGTGTGGATGTGGCCCTGGCCAATGATATCACCGCCCCGCTCGCCATCGGTGTATTCCGTGAGATAGGCGCCGGACGCGTGTTCGATCCGGAACGCGTCGTGCTGGTGGCAGACCATTTTGTGCCCAATAAGGACATTGCATCGGCCGAACAGGTGAAGGTTGTCCGTGATTTCGCGGCCGAGCAGGGCATTCGTCATTTCTATGATCCGGGAAACGGTGGGGTGGAGCACGTGATCCTGCCCGATATGGGCCTCGTGGGACCGGGAGACCTGGTCCTGGGCGCGGACAGCCACACGTGCACCTACGGGGCCCTGGGTGCTTTTTCCGCCGGGGTGGGGAGCACCGATCTGGGCGCGGTCATGGCCGCCGGCTCTACATGGCTCAAGGTGCCGCCGGTTGTCCGGGTCGTGTACGAGGGCGAGCTCAGGCCCTGGGTGGGCGGCAAGGACTTAATCCTCTACACCCTGGGAAAGATAGGTGTGGAAGGGGCCGGGTACAAGACCCTGGAGTTCACAGGAGGAACCATCGAGCGTCTCCCCATGTCGGACCGTTTCACCATGGCCAACATGGCCGTGGAGGGGGGGGCCAAGAACGGCATCGTGCCGCCGGACGAAACCACCCGGGCCTACACGGCGGGGAGGACCCTCAGGGAGCCGGTATTTTTTTCGAGCGACCCGGGGGCCGAAGTGGAACGCGAGCTTCACGTGGACGTATCCGCGGTCGAGCTGCAGGTGGCGTTTCCCCACTCGCCGGACAACGTGCGCCCGGCCTCGGCGGCGGGCAAGGTGTCTGTGGACCAGGTCTTTATCGGGTCCTGCACAAACGGTCGGCTGGAGGACCTCCGCCTGGCCGCGGCCCTGTTGAAAGGCCATAAGGTACATCCACACACCCGGGTCATCATTCTGCCGGGCTCCCGGGACATCGCACTTGAGGCCCTCAGGGAGGGGCTCACGGAGGTCTTTCTGGATGCCGGGGCCGTCGTGGGACCGCCGAGCTGCGGGCCCTGCCTGGGAGGGCATCTGGGCATCCTGGCCGGTGGGGAGCGTGCCGTCAGTACGAGTAACCGGAATTTTATCGGCCGCATGGGTCATCCAGAAAGCGAGGTGTATCTCGCCGGTCCGGCCGTGGCCGCGGCCTCAGCCGTTCTGGGGAGAATCGCTTCACCCTCGGATCTTTAAGGAGAGCAGGACAATGCACATTAAAGGAATGGTGTGGCGATTCGGGGACCATGTGGATACCGACCTGATTATTCCGGCACGCTACCTGAACCTATCGGACGGCAAGGAACTGGCTGCGCACTGCTTTGCAGACCTGCGCCCGGACTTTCCTTCCCGGGTCGGGGTGGGAGACGTGCTTGTGGCCGGCAAGAATTTCGGGTGCGGGTCCTCCCGCGAGCACGCCCCTCTGGCAATTCGGGAAGCAGGAATTCGTGTTGTCATCGCCGAGAGCTTTGCACGGATATTTTATCGCAACTCCTTCAACATAGGACTTCCTCTTCTCGAGGCCCCGGATGCGGCGCAGGCCCTGAAAGAGGGGGACCGGGTGACCGTGAACCCGGCCTCGGGCGAGATTGTGCGTGAACTCGATAAGGCGGTTTTTCCTGCGGAGCCTATCCCGTTGTTCATGCAGGAGCTTATCCAGGCCGGAGGTCTGGTCCCCTATCTTCGGGAACGCCGCAGGACATGATGGCTCCTTTTTTCGGCGTCTCTGCTGAAGATTAAACAAAAACGTTCCTCCCGCCGGGAAGCCAGGACTGCCAAGAAACCCTATCAATTTGTTGTCTTTGCGATGTCTGCGGCTTTGCCGGAAAACCGGTTTTTTCGTTTCAATAAAACAAGAAATCGCGAGATAGTAGTACGAACAACATGAAGGTTTGACAGGTCCCTTCAACGTGCCGGCACTTGGGGAATGAGAGGGGCTGAAAAGGAGACTCTAATGGCAAAAACATATCATATAGCGGTGATTCCCGGCGACGGGACCGGCCCTGAAGTGGTGGCCGAGGGGGTCAAGGTCCTTCGCGCCTTGGCTCCGCTTTGCGGGCTCGATTTCGAGTTTATTACATTCGACGTTGGAGGAGAGGCCTACCTCAAAAGCGGCACCCTTCTACCCGACGGTATGGTGCAGGAGCTAAAGGGCATGGATGCCATATATCTCGGAGCCATAGGGCATCCCGACGTTAAACCGGGGATCCTGGAGCGCGAGATCCTCCTCAGGTTGAGGTTTGAGCTGGATTTGTACATCAACCTGAGGCCGGTGGTGCTCCTGCCCGGGGTTTATACCCCGATCAAGGACAAGGGCCCGGAAGATATCGATTTCCTGGTGATCCGGGAGAACACGGAAGGGTTTTACACCGGGGCAGGGGGGACCCTTCGCAAGGGAACGCCGGACGAGGTGGCCGTGCAGGAGTCCGTTAACTCATTCAAAGGCGTGGACCGGTGCATCAGGTACGCCTTTGAGGCATGCAGGAGAAGGGACCGGCGCAGGAAACTCACCCTGGTGGCCAAGACGAACGTCCTGACTTTTGAGTCGGATTTGTGGGAGAGGCGGTTCATGGCGGTCGCCGGGGAGTACCCTGATGTTACGACCGACTACCAGCACGTGGACGCCTGCTGCATGTGGATGGTCAAGAACCCGGAGATCTATGACGTGATCGTCACGAACAACATGTTCGGCGATATCATCACGGACATCGGCGCGATTATTCAGGGGGGGCTCGGCGTCGCAGCCGGCGGTAACATCCACCCCGGGTCCGTGTCCATGTTCGAGCCTATCGGCGGGTCGGCCCCTAAGTACGCGGGCAGGGAACTCATCAATCCCATGGCCGCCATCTGCGCGGCCCAGATGATGCTGGAGAATCTGGGTGAGAACGTGGCGGCCGATTTCCTGCTTGGAGCCGTCCGAAAGGTGGTGGGCGAGGACCTGGAAAGCCTGGACGCAGGGCGCATGGGCATGGGTACCCGCGCCGTAGGCGACAAGGTGGCGGAGGCCGTGCTCAAGGCTCAGCTCTGAAAGGAGCCGGCCGTGCCTTCACGCCGGACATTTTTTGTTTGACGTCCAATGAGTCTCTGATTCGCCGACTGCCCGTGTCAGACAGGATCTCATCATTTGCGCCGCCGCTTGGAAGCAGGTTTCTCCTTTGATTTTCCCGTTTTCGACAAGGCTGTATGTAACGTCCATATTCCGGCTTCCCAGGATCTTGTGGGTAAGGCTGGAATCCGGCGGCATTCAGTGCTATAATAAAAATGATTAAAAAATTATAGAGTTACCTTGGAAATACCCATCGTCCTATAACCAGCCCGTATCGAAATCGATGTGGTTATGTGGTTGGACGAGGAAATTCAAATCCGTCTGTTCAGAGGACGGCCTTGTTTATGATAGGCCCAAAGGCCGATAAAACACTCAGCCAAGCAATAATTTTAATATTTGGCAGCGTAGCCTGCTCTTATATTTATATCTATGTTGATTCTACAGTTGTTTCTGGTAAAGAGAAAAGATGAGAAAGGCCCTTAAACTCTTGAGTCTAAATCAATTGAGGGATTCCTTTGGGAGAATAGAAAAAAAATATAGTGAATCATGGTTTGTGGTTAACAAGGTATATCTATTCATTGTTTTAGTTATTCTTTCCACAATAAATTCAGGTCTATTCTTAGCTGGTTTTATCATTTCTCTGGTATTTTATCTCCAAGCTATTGTAACAGCAAAGGTTCCTATAGAGTCTAATGAAGCTTTCCATTATTTAACCTATACATATAAAGAGGTTGGAAATACTGTCCTAAAGCTGGATGTTTGGTATCCAAACCAGATAAAACATGCTTATCCACTTATATTTTTCGCCCATGGAGGTGGATGGATTTCCGGTTTTCGAAACCAACCAAACAATGTTTCATGGTGCAAGTTTCTCGCTTCAAGGGGTTTTGCTACAATCTCTATTGATTATCGTCTTGCTATGCGGAATAATATGGAAACTATATTGACTGATTATGCAGATGCACTTGATTTTGTTAAAAAAAATGCTGATAAATTGAGAATCAATAAAGACGATATTGTGCTTATGGGTTTATCAGCAGGTGGTCATCTCGCTCTTCTTTATGCCTCCTACTACACTTTTATGAATAACGAAACTAAAATGAAAGGAATCAAAGGAGTTTGTGTTTATTATTCTCCATCGGATTTAAGGGATATGTTTGCAAAAGAACAGAAATCCCTGTTTGCCCGTTTTGCCACAATGACGACCTTAAAAGGAATACCCAAAAACAAGCCCGATCTCTATTCCTACTATTCCCCGATAGAATGGATATCTGAAAGAATGATTCCTACGCTCGTGGTACATGGCAGAAAGGATATGGTTGTACCCTATAACTCTTCAATCAGCCTTGTCAGCAAACTTAAGTCTAAAAATATACCTTGCAGGTTTCTTCTCCATAAAGCAGGGGGACATGGTTTTGAGACTCAGTTGAAGGATTTCCGTACGATACGAATACTTGAAGAGACCGTACGGTTTATGAAAAAATCAGTCAATTAGTTTCGATCAGTAAATGGCA
>JAWLEX010000012.1:0-3750 GCA_041685835.1 Desulfatiglandales bacterium | reverse complement strand
GAATTGTTGTAAAGAATGAAAATCGACTTTTCATATAAGAAAAAACATATTATATCCAATTCAGGATACATTTTCAAAGGTAGGCATTACCGGTGCAGCTTTGTACGTTTTCAAACATTGTATGAAAACCCCGAACCGGGCACAGATGCTGTTGAGCTGTACAATTTTCAGCCGAAGTCGGAGATACGTGCTTCATTAATGATATTACACGGGTTAGGCAGTTCAAATATCAAGTTTTTGCTCTGGATGGGTAAACAGCTTGCGGCGGCCGGCATAAATACTTCTGTCCCAATACTTCCGGGAATTTATACGAGAGTTGAAAATGGATTTGCCAGTGGCGTGAGCTATTTGTATCCTGATATTTTTCGAATGTACAAATGCTGGGAACATGCAGTAGTTGATGTGTCTTCGATAATCGACTTTCTTGATCAGAATAAACTTTGGAAACAAAACAACTGTCTTTTTGGATATTGTCTTGGTGGAATGGTTTCTTCGATAGTTTCTGTGGTGGATCCTAGAATTTACCAGACTGTTTTCATGACAATCGGTGGTCATCTTCCCAGGATAATATTTGATTCCAGGGTTACCCGTTTTGCCAGGAAGATTATTCAGGGCGGGCTCAAAAGCGATTACTTCCTCCATGATAAAAGAAGGCTGTACAGGATTTATGAGGAACAACTTCCCTCTGTCAAAAAGATGCCTCTCCATGAGATCTTGAACAATGAGCGAATCCATCCGCTCTTCCGAATAGACCCTCTCTCCTATGCCCATCTATTGGATCAATCAAGAGTTGTATTTATAGATGCCTTATTTGATCGTTCATTGCCGTTTCAGAGCCGAAGGTTGCTATATAAAGAGATGATAGGAACTGAAAGATATATCGTTCCTATCGGGCACACGTCTTGGCTTCCATTTGAATATCTTTTGGCAAGATATATTGCACATAAAGTCCATGTAGACGGTAGAAATGTTGCTAAAAGGCTTATAAAAAGGGAGTTGATAGAGGATCCGATGGATGATTTTTCCCCTGAGGACCGCTAGTTCCCCTGGAGGAATTATCAAGGTCAGCCGCCTTGTTGTTTACGGTCCTGAAGACTGTACAAAACAAAAGGATCTCGGGTTTCAGCTTATTCGGGGCAAGGGCTTATGAGACGGTGATATTCTCCATGGGCCCGGAAACGACCTCTCCGATGACTGCGGCTTCTGAAACGCCCCTCGCTTTTATGGTCGCCAGGAACCTGTCGGCCTCCTCGGGACTGATACAGATCAAAAGCCCGCCGGATGTCTGCGGATCAAAAAAAACGTCCTTGAGAAAGGGATCTACTGTGGGTTCGAAGCGCACAATGTGTTGATAAAAATTACGGTTATTATAGGCCCCGGCCGGCACAAGCCCCATGGCGGCGTAATCCAGGGTTTCCGGAAGCACCGGGATGCTGTTGGAATCGAGTCGCACACTGCATCCCGAGCCCTGGGCCATTTCCGTCAGGTGACCCAGAAGGCCGAACCCGGTGATGTCCGTACAGGCGTGCACTGCATACTCCGGCATCACCTCTGCGGGAATCCGGTTAAGGCCCGCCATCAGGTGGGTGACGGTCTCGATGATCTGCGAAGAGGCGAGCGCACCCTTGACGGCCGTATTGATGATGCCCGTACCAAGGGGCTTGGTCAGGATCAACATGTCCCCCACGTGAAGGTTTTTTTTGGTCAGGACCCGATCAGGATGGATAAATCCTGTAACAGAAAGTCCGTATTTGAGCTCCTTGTCCTCCACGCTGTGCCCGCCCACCAGGACTACATCCGCCTCCTTCATTTTGTCCAGGCCGCCCTGAATCACCTGCCGCAGGATGGATATGTCCATCTCCTTGACGGGAAACGCGACAAGGTTCATGGCGGTCTTGGGTATCCCTCCCATGGCGTATACATCGCTCAAGGCGTTGGCTGCGGCGATCTGGCCGAACCAGTAGGGGTCGTCAACTATGGGGGTAAAAAAATCCACGGTCTGAATTAAGGCGAGGTCGTCAGTCACCCTGTAGACGCCGGCGTCATCCGCCCGCTCCAGGCCCACAATAAGATTCTCGTCCGTCGGAAACTCCATGCCGCAAAGCGCCCTGTCCAGGTCCCCCGGAGCCAGTTTAGAGGCTCACCCCGAACCGGCAACTGTTTCTGTGAGGCGGATCTTTCTTTGTTCTTCCATAATTAACGGTCTCCTCTTCTTATCCAACCAATCGGAAATATGATATGTTGAATCCAGCCCCTTTTTCAATAGGCGAGCGGGATTCTGAGAAGTTCCCCGCCGTTCCGTCAAGGCCCGGGAGGAATGCATGTTTGCAGTTTTCACTGGTTTCCGGTTTCAGCCTGCAACCGGGCCGCTCCCAGGTGGGCCATGAGCCTTTCGAGATCCACATGATATTATTATTTGCCACACCCGGTACAGTCATCTGAGGGTGAAAAAGTTTCCCTGTATTTGATTAGACAGTGCCCATCCAGAAACGCTTGTTTGACACTAGCGCCAGGTTGTTCGATATGTCAAACTGGAAATTCCGATGGCTGGATGCCCAAAAAGAGGTGGCCCCGATGGTGTTCGGGGTTATTATATATAAATTACGGCCCTGTTGGCTCTAATATCATTTCGCCTGCCTGCTGAGGGATACGCCTTGATTCGTCTAAAAAAAGATTTATCATAAAAAATTATGTGAATGAGAGGAGGAAGACAGACAGATGAAGCGTGTAATGCTTTTTATCATCACCAACATCGCCATACTGGCCGTACTCTTTGTCGTTCTCAGCCTGCTGGGTGTCGACTCTATTCTTGACGAGCACGGGGTCGGTCTCGATATGGGAAACCTTCTTGTATTTGCGGCCGTCTTCGGGTTCGGGGGCTCTTTTATATCGCTTGCGATCTCTAAATGGACCGCTAAGCGGCTTACAGGGGCCAAGGTTATAGAATCCCCGAGAAATGAAGTGGAGGCCTGGCTCGTCAATACAGTCAGCAGGCAGGCCGCTTCGGCGGGCATCAATATGCCCGAGGTTGCGATTTACGATGCGCCCGATCCCAATGCCTTTGCCACGGGCATGAGGAAAGACAAGGCCCTTGTGGCGGTCAGCACCGGCCTGCTCAGGGCCATGAACCGTGATGAAGTGGAAGGCGTTCTCGGTCATGAGATCAGTCACGTGGCCAACGGAGACATGGTGACACTTGCCCTGGTTCAAGGCGTTGTCAATACATTCGTCATTTTTATATCCCGTCTGGTGGGTCACTTTGTAGATCGCGTCGTATTGAAAAACGAACGGGGACACGGCATCGGTTTCTTCATTTCCACCATTATGGCTCAAATAGTGTTCGGTATTCTGGCCAGCACCATAGTAATGTGGTTCAGTCGCCGGCGGGAATTCAGAGCGGATGCCGGCTCGGCTGCTATGGAGGGGCGCAGAAAGATGGTGGCCGCCCTCAGGCGTCTTCAGAAAGCAGCGGCACAGCCCCAGCTTCCCGATCAGATGGCGGCCTTCGGAATATCCGGATCCAGGGCATCGGGTATACGCAGGCTTTTCATGACCCATCCGCCCCTTGAAGAAAGGATTGCGGCGCTGGAAGCGGCCGACTGAGACCCTCAGTTCGGTCGGTATTCGAATACCGGAAAATGATTCTTTAATCGCCGGGAGGGATGCGATGATAAAACCCATGTCAGCGGTTGCGGGGTTGGTTGCGTCCTTCTTTACCATTTCCAATGAAGCGGGAGAAGAAGAACTTTG
>JAWLEX010000103.1:0-11026 GCA_041685835.1 Desulfatiglandales bacterium | reverse complement strand
TTGTCAAGATCAAGGACCATTCCGCAGGATAGCGGAATGGGACGCCCGTCAGGGCGCCCGAAGGGCGAGGGCCATGGATGGCCCGAGTCAAATCAAGAGATTGCGCGGAGGCGTACTGAAGTACGCCGCACAAGCAACCTCGCAGATTGACGCCGAGATTGGCAAAAAAGCCCATTTCTGGATGGAAACTAACTCATTAGTGACATAGGGGTTCATCTTCTCCTCCTGCCGGAGACGCCGCATGCAGATGGAAGACAAAATCAGGGAGCTGGAACAGCGAAACCGCGAGGCCGAGGTCGGCGGCGGTGAAAAGAGAATAGAGGAACAGCATGCCAAGGGAAAGATGACCGCACGCGAGCGGATCGATCATCTTCTCGACAGAGACAGCTTCCAGGAGATCGATAAGTTCGTCGTTCATCGATGCCACGACTTCGGCATGGAGAAGAAGAAAATCCCGGGCGACGGGGTTGTTACCGGCTACGGGACCGTCAATGGCCGAAAGGTGTTCATATTCGCCCAGGATTTCACGGTCTTCGGCGGGTCATTGAGCGGTGCCTTCGGAGAAAAGGTCTGTAAAGTTATGGACCTGGCCCTTAGAAACGGGGCCCCGGTTGTCGGCCTGAACGATTCGGGCGGTGCCCGGATTCAGGAAGGCGTTATGAGCCTGGGAGGCTACGGCGAGATCTTCAAGAGAAATGTCTTCGCATCGGGTGTCGTGCCCCAGATCTCGGTCATCATGGGCCCCTGTGCCGGCGGCGCAGTGTATTCCCCGGCCCTCACCGACTTCACCATCATGGTGAAGAAAACCAGCAACATGTTCATTACCGGCCCCCAGGTCATCAAGGCCGTCACTTCGGAAGAGGTGACCGCCGAAGCCCTGGGCGGGGCAATGACCCATAACTCCAAGAGCGGCGTGGCACACTTTGCTGAGGATTCCGATCTCGAGGCCTTGGACAGAGTCAGGCAGATCTTGGCCTATTTTCCCCAGAACTGCCGTGAAAGGCCTCCCGATACGGAGTGTACGGATGAGCCGAACCGGATGGACCCCGGGCTCAACGAACTGGTTCCCACTAACCCGCGCCTTCCCTACAACATGAAGGACCTCATCCGGAAAGTGATGGACCACGGGACTTTCCTGGAAGCCCATCAGCACTACGCTATGAACATGATCGTGGGATTCGGCCGTCTCAACGGGGCCGCGGTCGGAATCGTGGCCAACCAGCCCCGTTTTCTCGCCGGGTGCCTGGACATCGACGCTTCCATGAAATGCGCACGCTTCGTCCGTACCTGCGATTCATTCAACATCCCCCTGATCACCTTCGTGGACGTGCCCGGCTACCTTCCCGGCGTCCAGCAGGAATACGGGGGGATAATAAAGCATGGGGCCAAAATAATTTTCGCCTATAGTGAGGCCACCGTACCCAAGATCACTGTGGTGACGCGAAAGGCTTACGGCGGTGCCTACATCGCCATGTCCGGCAAACACCTGGATGCGGACATCAATTTCGCCTATCCATCGGCGGAGATAGCCGTGATGGGACCCGAAGGCGCCGCGAACATCATTTTCCGTAAAGAGATAGCCGAGTCGGAAGACCCGGAGGGAACCCGGAAGAGACTGGTAGAGGAGTATCGGAACAGTTTCGCCAGCCCTTTCAGGGCGGCGGAGGTGGGTTACATAGACCACATCATCTTCCCGGAAGCCACACGCCCCAGACTCATCAAGGCCCTTCAGATGCTCCGGGACAAAAAGGCCTCAATCCCGGAAAGACGCCACGGGAACATTCCTCTCTAGGCCCCCGGATACGCCTTAAGAACAGGGCTTCACTCAATTTGCTTTTTTCTTTTTCGTGGTCTTCGTGGTAAGTCTTTATGATCTTTAGGGCTAGGGTGCCGAGCTTTCGCCCAATCCAAGCCCCAGTTCCAGGGCACGACGGTTCATGTCCAAAAAATCCGAGGGGATGGTTTCGCCCAGTACCTCCATGACGGCTTCAGGGCCGACCAGGCGGGTAAGCCCGATGAGTGTGCCGAGCATGCAGATGTTGAAGACGATGGGTCGGCCGATTTCCTGAATGACCGCATTGTACATGCCGATTTCGATCTGGCGGGCGTCCACTTTTCTCTCCTGGATTACGAAGTGGCTGTCTGTAAGCAGCAGCCCGCCGGGCCGGATTATCCAGGAGAACTTGTTGTAGGCTTCCTGGGTCAGGCATATAAGTATGTTCGGCTGGGTGACTTTGGGGAATCGGATGTCCTCGTCCGAGAGGATCACGTCCGCCCTGGTCGCCCCTCCGCGCGCCTCGGGGCCGTAAGACTGCGCCTGTACGGCGTTGAGACCCTCGTAGAGTGCGGCCGCCTCGGCAAGTATGATCGAGGCCGTGATAACGCCCTGGCCCCCTGAACCCGAGAAGATGAGCCGTGTCCTCGCCATGACCTGGTCAGCCCCCCATTGCTTTCTTGATGATATTTTCGTATTCGGCGCAGTATTCAGGCCGGTCCTCTTCCACAAAAATCCCTCGTTCGATGAGGGAGGGATCCTTCTGTTTGGCTTCCGAACCGATGGGCGTGGTGCCGGTTTTGTAGGATTTCATCATGTCCACGGCGCTGCCCATGCGGTTCTTGCGGCCGAAGTAGGTGGGGCACTGGGAGAGGACCTCAACCACTGAAAAACCCCGGTGCTGGATGGCCTTTTCAAAGATTTTGATCATTGATGTGACGTGATAGGTGGTGGTCCTTGCCACGAAGGACGCCCCCGCGCCCTTGGACAGTTCGACGATGTCGAAGGCCTGGTCGATGATTCCAAGAGGTGCCGTGGTCGCGGTTTTTCCATAGCCGCTCAGCGGAGAATACTGGCCGCCCGTCATTCCGTAGATCCGGTTGTTCATGATGATGGCGGTCATGTCTATGTTACGGCGAGCGGCATGAATGAAGTGATTTCCGCCGATGGCCGTTGCATCGCCGTCGCCCATGGGCACCAGGATATGGAGTTCAGGCCGGGCAAGCTTGACACCGGTTGCAAAGGCCAGTGCACGGCCGTGCAGTGTGTGAAGGGTGTGGAAATCCAGGTATCCGGAGATGCGTGCAGAGCACCCTATGCCGGAGACCATGACGATGTCCCGTTTCCTTAAGGCCAGGTTCTCCACGGCCCGGATGAGGTTGTTCATGACAATACCGTGCCCGCAACCCGGACACCAGATGTGCGGCATGAACCTTTCTCGAATATACTCGCGAATGGCCAAGGGGTCACACTCCTTTGCCCTGGATCAGGCGAAGAACGTTTCGTATGTCCGTCGGGGTGATGAAAGTCCCGTCTATCTTGTTGGCCAGAAAGACCTTTTCCGGATCCGCCACGGCCTTCTTGACCTCCTGGAGGACTTGTCCCATGTTCAACTCCACCACAAGGATGAATTTGGCTCCGGCGCAGCGCGTACGAATTACATCAGCTGGAAAGGGCCACAGGGTCTGGAGTTCCAGCAGCCCCAGTGCTTCTCCTCGGGCCCGGCGGTTCTCCACCACGTGAAGAGCGGAACGGGCCGAAGAGCCGTATGAGATCAGGATGCACTCGGCGTCATCAATATAGTATTCCTTGTAACGCGCTATTTCATGGACCCGGTTTTCGATTTTGTCCACCAGGTGCCTCATGAGTCCGTGGGCCACGTCCGGTTTGTTCGACGGGAAACCCCACATGTCGTGTATAAGGCCGGTGACATTGTACCTGTGGATCCCGCCGAAGTCCGACATCGGCAGCCTGCCGTCTTCACGCGGGAGATAGGGGTGAAAATCCGTTCCTTCCCTGACCGAGGTCCAGAGGCGCTCCACCAGGGGGATCTCGCCGGGCTCGGGAATCTCCATCTTTTCCCTCATGTGCCCGATTACCTCGTCGAAGAGCAGGATGACCGGAGTGCGATAGGTCTCGGCGAGGTTGAACGCCTCCACGGTCATGGCGAAGACGTCCTGATGATTGGATGCGGTCAGCGTTATGATGGAGTGATCTCCGTGGGTGCCCCACCGGGCCTGCATTACATCGCCCTGGCTCGGACTCGTGGGGAGCCCGGTGGACGGCCCTCCCCGCTGCACATTCACGATGACGCAAGGGATCTCCGTCATGACGGCGTATCCGATGGCTTCCTGCTTCAGGGAGAAGCCCGGGCCGCTCGTGGCGGTCATGGACTTGAGGCCCGTGAGGGATGCTCCGACAATGGCGCACATGGAGGCGATTTCGTCCTCCATCTGTATGAATTTTCCGCCTTTAAGAGGGAGCTTTAGGGACAGGAGTTCGGCGATCTCCGTGGACGGTGTGATGGGGTAGCCGGCAAAGAAGTCCAGGCCGGCGTACAGTGCGGCTTCCACGCACACTGCGTTCCCTTGAAGAAACAGGGTTTTCTTGCTCATGTCAAAGCCACCGGCGATCTTGAAGAGGTGAGCCCGGAAGGGTTCCCGGGACCGGGTTCGTATTTCGACTCATGCAGCATCGATCTCCCTGGACTCGATGGCCATGTCAGGGCAGCGCAGCTCGCACAGCCCGCAATCGATACAGTCGTCGGGTCGGACAATAGCGGCCTTCATGGACTCGTCAAGGTCCATTACGCTCTTGGGGCAGAAGGCGACGCAAATGCCGCAGCCCTTGCACCATTCGATATTGACAGTCCTTGCTCTTTTCTTTTTGTTCTTTTTCATGGGCTCCATCGTCCGTTCAGTCGGCAATGGGCCCATTCAGGGCCCGGTCCAAAATGGTTCATCATGCATAGACCATTCACCCCCGTCTAGTCAAGCCCATTGGCGTTTTTTCCCGGGATTGATTTGCTGCCGTGTCCTTCTTGCTCTTGTATATTTCACCACGAAGACCCAAAAATGATTTGACAGTGCATCCGGTGATGGCATATTTTCAATCGAGATATATCAAGGACTTAACTGACGTTTATCCTTTTTTTATCAATATCCTGAACCCGTCGGGGCCGGTGGTTTAGCCCGGTTTCAAGCCGGCGGCACAGGGCATCCCGGGATGCCGGAGAGGAAGAACATGGACCGATTGAAGAAGGAAGTGGAGCGCTGGACCAAAGAGGTGGAGGCCAGGCTCACAAAGAGGCCCGAACGCAAGGAGTCCTTCGTGAACACTTCGGGTATTCCGGTCAACAGGGTGTACACCCCTCTCGACATGGAAGGCACGGACTACCTGGAGCGCCTCGGGCTTCCCGGAGAATACCCTTATACGAGGGGTGTGCAGCCGACCATGTACCGTGGGCGGTTCTGGACCATGAGACAGTATGCAGGGTTCGCCACGGCCGAGGAGTCTAATCGACGGTACAGGTTTCTATTGGAACAGGGGCAGACGGGCCTCTCCGTGGCCTTCGACCTTCCCACCCAGATCGGTTTCGACTCCGATCACGAAATGGCCATGGGGGAGGTGGGCAAAGTGGGCGTTACGATCGACTCCCTGAGGGACATGGAGATCCTGTTCGACAGGATTCCTCTTGACAAGGTGAGCACGTCCATGACCATCAACGCGCCGGCCGCTATTCTCCTTGCCATGTACATCGCCGTCGCCGAGAAACAGGGCCTCGTAGCACGGGACCTCCGCGGTACGATCCAGAACGACATTCTCAAGGAGTATTCCTCCAGGGGGACTTACATATTTCCTCCCAGGCCTTCCATGCGCATTATTACGGACATTTTCGCATTTTGCGCGGAAAACGTACCCCAGTGGAACACCATCAGCATCAGTGGGTACCATATCAGGGAGGCCGGGGCCACGGCCGTTCAGGAGGTGGCCTTCACCCTGGCCAACGGCATCGCATACGTGGAGGCGGCCCTGAACGCGGGGCTCGATGTGGACCTGTTCGGCCCCAGGCTCTCCTTTTTCTTCAATTCCCACCTGGATTTTTTCGAAGAGGCTGCAAAGTTCAGGGCTGCGAGACGCCTCTGGGCGCGCATCATGAGGGAACGGTTCGGTGCCAAAGACCCGCGCTCCCTGATGATGAGGTTTCACACTCAGACGGCCGGGTGCACGCTGACCGCCAAGCAGCCCAAGAACAACATTGTGCGCGTGGCTTTCCAGGCCATGGCCGCGGTTCTAGGCGGTACGCAGTCCCTTCACACGAACTCCATGGACGAGGCCCTCAGCCTGCCTTCGGAGGAGGCGGTTCGAATCGCACTCCGCACCCAGCAGGTGATCGCTCACGAACTGGGGGTCTCGGACACTGTCGACCCCCTCGGCGGATCATATTATGTGGAGGCACTGACGAAACGGATCGAGGAGGAGGCGGAGGACTACATTCGAAGAATCGACGATATGGGGGGAGCACCCGCTGCGATCGAAAAGGGATTCATCCAGAAAGAGATCCGGGAAAGCGCCTACACCTATCAACGGCAGATAGAGTCGGAAGAGCGGGTGGTGGTGGGCCTCAACCGTTTCCAGGTGGAGGAGGAACCGCCTACGGGTCTTCTCCGGGTGGATCCCTCGGTCCGGGAGGCCCAGGCTGAGGCCCTCCGTGTCCTGCGATCGGAACGGGACTCTGAAGCGGTGGAAAGGAGCCTGGCCGCCCTTAAGCTTGCAGCCGAAGGAACGGACAAACTCATGCCTTCTATAATCGAGGCGGTCAAGGCCTATGCAACTCTCGGTGAGATCTGCGACGTCCTTCGGGACGTCTTCGGCGAATATCAGCAGAGCGCGGTCCTCTGAGTCCCTGCGGTTAGGGGACGATTTCGAGGCCGGGCATCATATTGGAGCGAGACGGCAAAGGGAGAAGCCATGCAAGCGGAGAAAAGGATTCGAGTCCTGGCGGCCAAACCGGGCCTGGACGGGCACGACCGGGGAATAAAGGTGGTTGCGGCGGCTCTGATGGATGCGGGTATGGAGGTCGTCTACACAGGCTTAAGACAGACGCCGGCACAGATCGTCGAAGCCGCCATTCAGGAGGACGTTGACGTGATCGCCCTCAGTATCCTTTCAGGGGCCCATGATTACCTGTTTCCTCGTTTGATGGAGCTTCTCAAGGAGCGCGGCGCCGGGGACATCCTGGTGTTGGGGGGAGGCATTATCCCGGAGGAGGACATCCCGCAAATGAAGGCCTGCGGGATCGCTGAGATCTTCGGGCCGGGGACCAGCACGGGCGACATCGTGCAGTACATCCGAGACCACGCCAGGCGCTGAAGTTTCGTTGCAAAGACCCCGGAGGACAGGGGCCCCGGTATTCCGCCCGAACACCGGGAAACCATTTTCGGCAAATACGCCCAGACTCGGCCTGACCTTCTGTCGAATGGCGGCGGAGGCCCATGGCGGGCGGATACGGGTGGTCAGCGACGGCCGTGAAGGCAGTAGATTCGTTTTTGATCTTCCCCTTGCGCGCGGCAAGCGGCTGCCCGCAGCAATCGAGACCTGGGGCCTCGATTGCTGCTCACTGCCGCTTACCGGTTTTTCCACTCCGGCTTTCGCTTTTCGAGGAAGGCCTTCAGTCCTTCCTGGGCGTCTTCGGTTTTCATGAGTTCATCGAGATAGATTTTCTCGATCGGAACCAGGGAATCTTCCAGGTCGTCCCTGAGCCCTGCGAAAATCGCCTTTTTCGTCTTTCGAAGCACCTCGGCGCTTAATTTCAGGAAGGGTTTGACAAAGGCCCCGGTCTCCGCTTCCAGTTCGTCCCGAGAGACCACCTTGTTCAACAGTCCAAGGCGAAGGGCCTCGTCCGGCCCGATCACTTTGCCTGACAGGATGAGTTCTATAGCCGCCTTTCGGCCGATGATTCGTGGAAAGATCTGAGCTGCGATGGGCGGGAACACGCCTACCTGAATCTCGGGCTGGCCGATTTTCAGGTCGTCCGACGCGATGACCATGTCGCAGAACACGGCCAGCTCACACCCGCCGCCCAGGCAGGATCCGTAGGCCGAGGCCACGGTGGGGATCTCGAAACCGTCCAAAAGCCGGAACATCCCGTGGAATGCCTCGATCATCTTGGGTGCCAGGTCTCCTGTGTGTTCTCCGACGTCCACGCCCGCGGAAAAACACTTGCCCTTGGCGTCTATGAGAAGGGCCTTCATGTCCCGTTCTCCCTGCCAATCCTTCAAAACACCGTTGATTTCCTCCATCATGGCGATGTTCAAAATGTTGACCGGGGGGCGGTTCAAGGTGATGGTCCCCAGGCCGTCCCGTATGCCGGCCTCAATGAATTCAAAGCCCATAGCGTTCCTCCTTTATGACCGGCCCCTGTTCACGAAAAACAAAGGCAGGCGGGCCTGCCGGTTAGGCTCCGCCTGCCGTTAAGGACGCCTGAACCGGTCGCCTATTCCTTTGGTTTCCCCATGACCTCTTCAAACATTTCCATATTCCAGGTCTTACCCTCCGCGATGTTCTGGCGGAACTTTATGAAGTCGATGGTTCCCTGGCCCGTTATCTTCTTGGTGTTGAAGGCGCCGAACCCCAGGAAGGCCTCACCGCCCATGTTTGCGGCCAGCCAGTGCTTGTTGGGGTTCTTCATGATATCCCAGAAGAACTTTTTCTTCTGGCGGATCCCGTCGATGGACTTGATGAGACAGCCTGGGAAAAGATTGGCGAAGGTCCAGACGATCCTGTCCACTTCCTTGTCCAGTAGTTCGAAGTCGGCGTCGGGCTGGTGTTCCTTCACAAACGCCCTGGCTTCCTTGGCCTCGTCCCCGGTCTTGAATTCGCCGTACACGATCTCGCCGTCCTCTATGTACTTGTCCGTTATCACCAGGGGGTTCCTTACCCACTTGCCGTCCACCTTGAGGACCGGGACAACCTTGCTGATCAGGTTTTTCGCCTTCATTTTGTAGGCGGACCACATCTCGCACGACACGCAGTTCCACATGGCATCCTCGATGCTGAGGTACCACGGCAAGAAGTCCGAGGAGCCGCCGTCAGGGGCCGAGCCGTGCCTGGGGCCGGCCTGGCCGAAGATGGCGAGGTCTGACGAAACCGCGAGGTCGCAGGCCATGCCGATTTCCTGACCACCGGCAACCCGCATGCCGTTCACGCGGCAGATCACGGGCTTCTTACACATGAGGATGGAGTCCACCATGTGGTTGAAGAGTTCCATGTACTGGCCGTATTCATCGGAGCGAAGACTGTAAAACTCACTGTACTCTTTCGTGTTGCCTCCCGTACAGAAGGCAAAGGGGCCTACCGCGGTGAAGATAACCGCCACGATGCTGCGGTCGTTGGAAGAGTTCTCGAAACCGGCGATTACTCCCTTTACCATCTCGGTGGTGTACGAGTTGTACTGCTTGGGGTTGTTCATGGTGATCCACGCAACATAGAGCCCGTCGACCACCTTGCCCTCCGGGTCCGTAAGGGGGCGCTTTTCGTAGATCACGGACGGCGCTTCGGTTCCCCAGTGTACATCCGTGTGAAGGGCATGATTCTTCATCTCATTGTCTCTAGGCATCCAGTCTAAGGTCATAACGGTTTCCTCCTCGTTTGTTTCAAAAATTTGTTTTGCTTGGCCATCTTGCCATACTTGTGAGAAAAAATGTTTTCAATAAATAAATGTTGTCATTTTAACACTATATCCGGGCCCGTCCCCATCGGCCGTCAAGACGGGCGGCATTGAACGTACGGATGCCGTCCCACCCCATGGTCCAGGGTGGGACGAAAGAACCGTAACGGCCCGACTGGTAAGGAAAGGCCTTAAAAATCCGGAACCAGGACGACCCGCTGCTCCGGCGAGCCCTTCGAGTGGATTTCATCGAAGGTCTCCGCAATGGTGCTCATGGGGCGGGTCTGGACGTAGGGCTCCAGGGCGACCTTTCCGGAAAGGACCATGCCGAGCACCTGAGGGTAGTACTCCGGCAGGCAGCCCCAGGTTCCAATGACCTCGGCGTCGAAGGCCATGAGCCGGCTCATGGAGTACTCAACCTTGTGCATGCCGAATCCTACGAGGATCAGCTTCGAGATGAAGCCCACCAGTGAGAGGGCGATTTCCTGGCCGGGCTTGGTCCCTGTGACCTCGAAGATCTTCCATCCATAAGCGGGCAGTCCCCCCTTCTTGCGGATGTCCTTCAGCTCATTGGAGACCTCCTTGGTGCTCTTGCCCCTGGAGTTGATCACGTGATCCGCGCCGTAGGAGAGCATCTTCTGGAGCCGGGCGTCGTCGATGTCTATTGCCACAACGGTGCCCGCCCCAAGGGCCTTGGCTTCCTGAACCATATATTGCCCTACTCCTCCGATGCCGATGACAACTACGTTATCCCCCAGTTCCAGGCCGGCCCGCCTGGCCGCCTGAAAAGGGGTAGTTGCCGCATCCGCCACTACGGAGAGGTTTTCCAGGGCAATATCGCCACGGTTGCGGATTTCACACAGATCAATGCTGGGCACGGGAATGTGGCTGGAAAAACCGCCGTAAATGCCCAGGCTGTTCCCCGGCATCTTCTGATCCAGGCATCGGTTTCCCCGCCGTGTCTTACACAGGTAACATCGCCGGCAGGGCATGACCGCGGGGATGAGTACTTCCTTGCCCACCCAGGCCTCGTCCCCGGCGACGACGACTCCTGAGATCTCATGACCGAGGGTGAGGGGGGGCTTGTTCACTGTGGGGACCCCGTCGTAGAAGTACCCCAGGTCCGTGTGGCATACGCCGCAACCGGCCACTTCCACGAGGACCTCCCCGGGCCCGAGATCCGGTACGGGAATTTCGGTCTTTTCAATCTTGCCGGGAGTCACCTCTCCGGTTTCACGGTTTTTTATTGTTGGCTGAACCATCTGCCATGTCATGATTTTGTCTGGTATTGCTCCCATGGTTTCCCTCCTTCTCGATGATCAACAGGAAGGGGTAGAGGCCCGACAGTATGAGGCACACAAGGCGGATCCTGCCCGCATCATTTGACGCCTGCCTGTCGGGGTGCCCCTGGAGATGCGCCCGGCTGAGCCCGGGCGTTCCCCTCTTCTAGTTAGTGCCTATCCAGAAACCCTTTTTGAGCACTAGCAAGTTTCCAATTCAGAAATGAGGATTTTTTGTCAAGATCAAGGAAATCAAGAGGTTGCGCGGAGGCGTACTGAAGTACGCCGCACAAGCAACCTCGC
>JAWLEX010000011.1:0-43488 GCA_041685835.1 Desulfatiglandales bacterium | reverse complement strand
CTCCCCGGAGCCTGCGTACCGCCTCGTCCACGTCCTCGGGCCGGATCCGTTTCGATCCCTTGCGTTTAGGCCTGTCGTCTCTCATATCGCGCTCCTTAGTGCCTTACCCCTGAAAAGCTGTCAGAAAAAACAAGAAGTGTTGATGTTGAGATAATCCAAATCCAAATCCAAATCGAAATCGGGATCGGGATCGGGATCGCAATCGAAAGAGAATAAAATGATACTTGGACACGAAAAGTCTGCTCTTTACCGCTGTGTTAAGGAAGACTCCGGGGTCCGTGGATTGGAAGAAATCGATTTCGATCCCGATAGCGATTTCGATCCCGAAAAAACCAAACTGGACGCTCATCCTTCGTGGTCTTCGTGGTATAAAAAGGATTACTTCATGCCGCCTCGATCACTCGAAGCACCTCCTGCTCCGTGAGAGTGAGACGCTCCACGCCCTTCTCTGTAACCAGATAATCGTCCTCCAATCCTACCACTCCTTCTTGAGGCAGCACGAATTTGGGTTCCAGGGCGAGGACCATACCCGCTTCAAGTGGGATGTCGAACCCCGGTGCAAGGATGGGAAGTTCGTCCACTTCCAAACCGATTCCGTGGCCCACGAACCTGACCTGGTCGCGGCCATGGCCCATGAACACTCCGGCCAGGCCCGCCTTTTCCGCCTCGGCTGCGGCCATCCCGTACATCTCATGGCAGCGGACCCCCGGTCGTGCAGTCTCGGCAAAGCGGTCGTGAATGCGCCGGGAACAGTCATGGGCCTCCTGGAGCGACTCAGGGAGTTCGCCTATGACGTAGGTCCTGGACTGGTCACCCACATAGCCGTTGACTCCCAGGCCTAGATCCACCTCGATGGGTTCGTTTCGTCGAATGGTCTTGTGCCCCGCACCCTGGGGCATGCACGGACAGGTTCCCACTCCTCCGTGCGCGCTGTTCAGGTAGGATGCAGCATCTCCGTTCGGGCCGCTCAGCACGTGGGCATAGGTCATTTCCTGGTTCCAGGCACGCATGCGTACAATGCCCTGGTGGCCGTTTTTTCGTGCTACCATGGCCAGGCGCCCGTCAACCTCGAGCTCGGTCATGCCTTCCCTAATGAACCGGCGAAGGTCCGTGAAGGCGATGTGTTCGATCTCGAGGGCACGCCGGATCTGGGCCACCTCGTATTCGGATTTGATCATCCTCTGTGTCCTGATCAGCCTTGATATGTCCTTCCACTCGCAAGAGGGAAAAGTCTTGCGGAGCCATAAGAAGAAGGCCGAGGGCAGTACGTCCAGTTCCAGCCCCATGCGGCCTTTATGGGAGTATCCCGCCTTTGTCAGGGCGCCGGGAAGTTCCCGCCTGCCCTGGATGTGTTGTATCCTTTTGAGAGGCGACTCCCGTTTGGCCCTGTCCCAGGACTTGACGACCAGGAGCAATGACTCGCCCTGGGCCGGAATGAACAGGAAGGATGTCTGTATTGTGCCGGAAAAATAATAGATGCCCACGTTATGGAGGATGAGAGCGCCGTCGAGGCCGTTTTCTTTAAGCGACTGCTGAAAAAGATCAAGGCGGACGGCGATCTCTTGGGCCGGTACGGTTTCCATTGTGACGGGCCTCCTTGCTGATTGGTTCGTAAAGGGCTTTAGTCCTTAATAAAGGCGCCTGAAAAAGATAAATCTGGCATTTAAGGCCTGGGCCGCAGTTTCGAGTATCCCATACCAGATATTATTTCTTCATGGCAAAGCACAACGATTTTTTCCATGGGCTTTCTTGAGAGCAGAGATCCGGCCCTGACCGGCTGTCCTCGACTCTTTAATGCCTGTAGCCTTCAGAGCCTGGAGGCTCGCCAGTTTAAAAGCTCGAGACTGTGTCGTGATTTCCCATATGGAATATGATAAGGTGCCATGGGTGTGAGGCTGGTTCGCCTTTGCTCAAGGCCGAGCGTGGCGTGGAAATCCGCCGAATTCGTAATGGGAATGAGGCATGCAGATTCAAAAGATCGCTTTTGGCAAACTAGTCCTTGACGGGCGGACCTTCACATCGGACCTGGTAATCTTCCCGGACGGGGAGGTCCTGGACGGATGGCGCAGGCAACGGGGGCACCGCCTCTCAATGGAGGACATATCCGGGCTGGTCAAGGCGGGCCCCGATGTCATCGTGGCGGGCACGGGGGCCTTCGGTCGCCTGACTCCCGATCCGGACTTAGAGGAGCGCCTGCTCCAATCAGGAATTCTCTTCCTGCCGGCGCGTAATAAAAAGGCCGCGGACCTTTTCAACCAACGGATTTCGGCGGAGCGTGTGGGGGCGTGTTTTCACCTCACGTGCTGAACCTGCTCAGCCGCAGTTTGTGTTATGTGAGGATGAGTGCGGCCATGTGAGAGAGGGCGTTTTACAAGCAAAGGAGGGATATATGAGCAAGATAGATATTCGAAAGCCCGACAAAGAAGACCTTGAAAAGCAGGGTGTTTCCAATTGGCCTGTCTGGCGGAAAGAGGTGTCCAGGTTCGACTGGCACTATGATGACACCGAGGAGTGCTATCTGCTGGAGGGAAGGGTGGTGGTGGAGACCGAGGACGGGGAGTCAGTGGAGTTCGGCAAGGGAGACTTCGTGACATTTCCCAAAGGTCTCACCTGCGTCTGGGATGTGAAAGAACCTGTAAAGAAGCACTACAACTTCAAGTGATCTCCGCTGTGGGATCCCTGGTTCCGCGGCCCGACAGGACAGCCGGCCATTGAAGGGACAGGACCCGGTACCATGCGAAAACGGAGCGAAAGGAGCCTCAGATGGTCAGAGTGACGTGCCTGGGCGGAGCCGGAGCAGTGACCGGGTCGAGTTATCTGGTGGAAAGCCCCGGCGGCGGAAAGGCGCTCGTGGATTGCGGAATGTTCCAGGGGGGACGGCAGATGGAAAGCCGCAACTGGGGGGATTGGGGCTTTGATCCCAAGACTGTTGACACCCTTTTTCTCACCCACGCCCATATCGATCACAGCGGCCGAATTCCCAAGCTGGTCAAGGACGGTTTCCGTGGGCGGATCATAACATCGCCTCCCACGGCGGAGTTGTGCCGAATAATGCTTCTGGACTCGGCGCACATTCAGGAGATGGACGCCGAGTGGCAGAGCCGCAAGAACAAGCGTCAGAACAGAGGTGAGATCCAGCCTCTTTATACAACGGCGGACGCCGAGAGGAGCCTGGAATTTTTCGCGCCTGCCGAGAGGGACCAAATTATCTCGCTCGATTCCGGGCTCAGGGCGCGGCTTCGCAACGCCGGGCATATCCTTGGATCTTCGATTCTGGAACTCTGGGTGGGCGAGGGTGAAGAAGAGGTCAAGGTGGTCTTCTCCGGTGACCTGGGCAAGAAGGACCAGCTTATAGTCAGGGACCCGCACGAGATCTTTGCGGCCGACTATCTCTTCGTCGAGTCCACTTACGGAAACAGGCTGCACCGCAGTTTCGAGGACAGCAAGAAGGAGCTTCTGGAGGCGATCCAATACGCTCACGGCAACGGGGAGAAGGTGATGATCCCGGCCTTTGCGGTGGAGAGGACCCAGGAGATCATTTACATCCTGGCGGAGTTTCAAAGGGCCGGCCTCCTGCCTGACATGCCCGTATACCTGGACAGCCCGCTGGCTATCAAGGCCACGGAGATCTTTCGAAAAAACAAGGCATATTATGACGATGAAGCCGGCGCAATCGTTGACCGGGGGCTGGATCCGTTCAATATGCCCAACCTCAAGTTTACACAATCCACACAGGAGTCCATCCGCATCAACGAGCAGGCGGGTCCGGCCATTGTCATCGCCGGCAACGGCATGTGCACGGCCGGCCGCATCAAGCACCATCTCAAGCACAACCTGTGGCGCCCTGGAGCAAGCCTGGTGATTGTGGGATTTCAAGCCTGGGGGACCACCGGAAGGCGGATAGTGGAGGGCGAAAAAAGGGTGCGGATTTTCCGGGAGAACGTTGCGGTCCGCGCCAAGGTTTTTACCATAGGGGGGTTTTCCGCTCACGCGGACCAAGCCGACCTGATTGGGTGGGTCGGCAATTTCGTGGAGTCCGGACCAAGAGTCTTTGTGGTTCACGGTGAGTCAACGGCCAGTGAGGCCCTGGCTGCTAAGGTCAGGGAAGTACACGGGCTTTCCGTACACATTCCAAAATGGAAAGAGCGGCTGATCCTTAAGCCCCGTGAGATGGTCACCGAGGAGCCGGCGGTCGAGGAAGAGGCGCCGGATATGTCCCAGGCCATGCTTTCAACGATCGCCGAACTGGAGCACGACCTTGAGAAACTCAAGCGGCGGATCGCCCAAAAGCCTCCTGAGGAGATTCAGGACGAGGATGTGGATGTACTCTTATATCTTCAGGGCGAGATTCGCGCCGCCCTGGGGGAGTGATTGAACACTTGCCGGCCATTGCGTGATTTGATGCCTGCGATCAATCACCGCGGGGGATCATGGAATTCTGTGATATGAACTGCCGTTACGCCGGGTGGCCTCAAAAGGAAGGTCTTGACGGTTCCGGGAGCTGCCGGACCTTCCAGGCTTTCTACTGCAGGAAAAAGGGGCGCGCAGTGCACAGGAACGCTCCCTGCCCGGACAAGGAGAGGCGTCCACGCCCTAAAGTTCAGCAGAATCCAGGTACCGGCTGATGGCCCCGTCGTATGCGCTTGTGAGCGCGAACACCTTTCGTGCCAGTTTGAAACGGGTCTCAAGGGTCGTGGCCCCCTTGTTGGCCCTCATTTCCTTGAGGATCGCGGCGTAGTCAGTCGGGTCCACAACCACTGTGACGTCCCGAAAGTTCTTGGCAGAGGATCGGAGCATGGAGGGTCCGCCGATGTCGATGTTTTCGATCGCCTCGGCCAGGGTCACGCCTTCCCGGGCCACCGTATTTTCGAACTGGTACAGGTTCACCACGACCAGGTCGATGGGCCGGATGCCGTGGGCCTCCATCATGCGCACGTGCTCGGGATTGTCCCGCATCCCGAGAAGTCCTCCATGGACCTTGGGGTGAAGGGTCTTTACCCGGCCGTCGAGCATCTCGGGAAACCCCGTGTACTCGGAGATATCCTTGACAGCTACGCCCCCGTCGCGCAGGGTGCGGCCCGTGCCCCCGGTGGAAAGGATCTCCACCCCGAATTCCGCCAGGGCCCCGGTGAAGTCTGTTATGCCCGATTTGTCTGTGACGCTGATGATGGCCCGTTCGATCTTTTTCATTCCTGCTCCTCCAATGTCTATTCAGTGCCCATCCATAAAGCAAACTCCGGGCACTGGTTGGTTTCCAGCCAGGGCCGCCGAAAGGGCCCGAATTTCACTTTACAGCCAAGACCCGCGCCTGATCAAGGAGCATTTGCCTTTGAACCATATATTGTATTATTTTTCTTAATAGGCTTGGAGCCCGGTCTTTTGACAGCGGCCGAAATTACGCATACAATTCCATGGAGCCCCCATCATTTCCATGAACCTCCTCGACGCAACATACAAGGCCGCGGCCTGTGCACTGGCTTCAGCCGGGTTTCCCGCCTTCTGGCTCTACACCCGGATGAGCGGACGTTACCGGCGGGGTCTTGAGCAGAGGTTCGGGTTTGTTTCCCCCGCCGTCGAGTCACGACTCTCGGGCTCTCCCCGCATTTGGATTCACGCTGTTTCCCTTGGCGAGATCCGGGTGGCTTACTCCCTGGTGCGCGCGCTTGACGAACAGGTCCCGGGGTGCTCCGTCCTGGTCTCAACCACGACGGACCACGGGTTTGACCTGGCGCGGGAGACCTTCGGCCGGGATTTTCCCCTGGTTTACGCACCCGTGGACCTGCCCTTTTCAGTTCGCAGGGCCCTTCAGCGTGTGCGCCCCAGGGTCCTGGTATTTCTCGAGACCGAGCTGTGGCCCGCCTGGATCGCTGAGGCCCGAGCTCTAGGAATTCGAACGGCCCTGGTGAACGGCCGAATCTCCCCCCGTTCCTTTGAAGGTTATCGCAGGTTTCGCTTCTTCTTTCGAAACGTGCTCTCCAGAATAGATGCCTTCAGCATGATCGGCGAAGAAGACGCCCGGCGGGTTCGGGCCCTGGGCGCGGAAGCGCGCCGTGTCCTGGTGAACGGCAACGCCAAGTACGACCTCCTTCCGGAGCAGGTGGGACACGAGGCCGAAGCGCTCGTTCGCCGGATACTCAATATTGACGGGCGCGTACCGGTTTTTGTGGCCGGTAGCACCCGGAGCGGGGAAGAAAGGCCCCTCCTGGATGCGTATGATCAGATCCGGAAGGCCTTCCCTGACACGCTCCTGGTTATCGCCCCCCGGCATATCGAGCGCGCGCGGGAGATCTCCGAACTGGTTCGGCGGAGGGGGCTTGGGTGTCAATTCCGGAGCGAACTCCGGGACGGGGATGCACCTCGAAGCGCACCTGTGGTGATTCTGGACACATTCGGAGAACTGTTTCGCTTTTACAGTGCGGCGACTCTCGTTTTCTGCGGTGCGAGCCTTGTCCCTCTCGGCGGGCAGAATCCCATGGAGCCGGCCGCATGGGGCAAACCGGTGTTCTACGGTCCGTCCATGGAGGATTTTTCCGATGCAACCGCACTTCTCGAGGACATGGGAGCGAACGGGATGGTGACGGACGCCCACATGCTGGCCCGGGAAGCCGTTCGTCTCCTGAAGGCGCCTGCGGAGAGGAAGGATCGGGGCGAAAAGGCAAGGCGGGCGGTGCTCGGGAGTCGCAGTGCGGCCCGACGCCATGCAGAAGTGGTGGTGCGATTGCTGTCGGGAGGGAGTTGAAAAAAGACCATTTCTGGATGGAAACATTTTAAGAACCGGGGAACGTTAGCCATGAATGTCGATCGTAAGGTTATCTGTGGTATCGAAGAGGCTCTCGATCCAAAGACTCGGGAGAGAATTGAGAAAGCGGCTCAAGCCATTTCGCGGGCCAAGCAGCGGGGAGGTTCGGTGGTGGCGGTTGTGGGAAGTGGCCCTAACCTCCACGAAGGGGTTACGACCCTTCTGGCTGAACTCATGAACAAGGGCGTTGTGGACGGGGTTTCTACAAGTTCCGCTGTTGTGAACCACGAGATGGGCGGCGCCCTTGAACGGGTCAAGCGCATTGACGGCTATGCCCTTGGGCTGCCCGGGGAGAAGCTCCCCCTTGACGGAGTCTTTGAGGTGAGCATGCTCTCCGATGAGGAACTCGAGGGGATCGCAAAAGAGGTCCCCCTCGACCTTGACCTGTATCATCGGATGCGGCGTGCCGAGGGCCCCACCATCATAAAGGCCGCGGGCAACATGGCCTACCCCACCGGTTTGCGCACCGAACGCGTGGCCAGGGATGTACTCTCCCTTGCCCGAAAGCGGGGTCTGCCTTTCGAGAGGGTGGCGGGTTGGGGGGCGGATCCCATGACCATGCTGGGCGCCGGCGCTGCCAATGACCTGCCGGTGCTGGTGACCGTTCCACAGCTTGTAGGAGGGGGAGAGGTGGGAATGGCGGTCGGAGATTCCATTCCCCTGTCGGGCCGATGCAGGCGCATCGCAGAACTCCTGGCCGGGGCCGATGTGATAGTGGAGTCCGCTTTGGCCCTTTCTCAGGAGATTCACGACGGCCCTTTTGAGACATCCACCGGGCACGGCGTATGGGCGGATTGGGAGGGAGCTTGGACGTTTTCCCTGGCTGAGAAGACCATTGTGCGAATAGACCTGGACTCCAACCTGGAGCGCGCCTGGAACCAGGAACGCGTTTCCCGGACCGTCTCAGGGGCCGTCCACGAGGGCCTGCCCAAGAGCAAGTCAATGGGCATGCCGTTTCGCATGGAGATGTCCGGATTCGCGAGACTGCCCGGAAGCCTGCCCATCGTGGGCGACATCGGAGAGATCTGGCCGGTCTTGGCCCTGAAGGTGGCCGACGCCCTGGACACAGGGCTCGATTTCACCTGCTACTCCCAGTCCCTGCCTAGAGGGGCCGAGATGAGGGAGTGGATCGTTGAGCACGTCCGCCCGCTGAATCGGGCCCGGATGTTCGAGCGTGACCGGAGCGGCGGGGCCGTTTAAAACTGTGGAATCGCAAAAAGGCCGGGGCCAACTAATCTGCCCTGTAATTCCAACTTGTTATGGCCTTGCCGCCGCCGGTCGAGCGGGTTTTTACAAGACCGTCAAAGTTCCTTACTCGCATATCAGACCGGGGGCTGAACATGAATCTGCTGAAGGAAGTTCTCAGGCGTGAAGTCTTCCCGGCCCTTGGGTGCACTGAACCGATCGCCGTGGCCCTGGCCGCCAGTGCCGCGGCCGCGGAAATCAAAGGGTCCCTTGGAGAGATCGCGATAATTGTGGACCCGGGTGTTTACAAGAACGGTCTCGCAGTGGCCGTCCCAAACACGGGAGGGGAAAAAGGCAACCTTATCGCCGGCGTACTTGGGGCCCTTATTCAGCGCCCCGACCTTGCCATGGAGGTGCTGGGCGGCGTCCGGCCGGGGATGATCAAAAGGGCGATTGAGATTATTCGATCAGGAAAGGCAGCCATCACATACGACCCGGAACGAACAGATCTATACATAGAAGTCCTGGTCAAGACGGAAAAAGGGAACGCCCGGTCCGTAGTGGAGAACGGTCATACAAACCTGACCCTTGTGGAAAAGAACGGAGCCGTCGTCTTCCAGAAGGCGGGCGCCGGCGGCAAGTCGGAGCCTCCTGCCTATAAGACCGCATTGAGAGATTGCTCGGTGCCTGATCTTATTGATCTTGTTGAGGCCATGGATGCGGAGGACTACAAGGCCGTTCGGCGTGGAGTGGAGATGAACCTCAAGGCCGCCGAGTCCGGACGTGGACTCAAAAAGGTCGGGCACTATGTGTCTCGTCTTGTGGAGAAGGGCCTTTTGCTGAATGATGTGGTTTCCTCCAGCAAGGTGCTGGCGGGATCGGCCACGGACGCGCGAATGGCCGGCCTGAGCGTTCCTGTCATGTCGAGCGGAGGAAGCGGGAACCAGGGCATTGTGGCCATCCTCGTCCCTTACAATGTGGGCCGGTATTTTAAGGTTGAAGAGCAGCGCCTCCTTCAGAGCATTGCGCTTTCTCACCTGACTAACGGTTATATAAAGTGTTTTACCGGGGACCTGTCCCCGCTTTGCGGCTGCGCTATTTCGGCCGGTGTGGGGGCGGCCGTGGCCGTGGTCTACCAGCTGAAAGGACGTGATCTGGACGGCATAACTCTCGCCGTCAACAGCCTTATCAGCGATCTGGGCGGCATGCTGTGCGATGGGGCCAAAGCGGGTTGCGCGCTCAAGGTCGTAAGCTCCACTGATTCGGCCATTCGGGCGGCATACATGGCCCTGAACGGCCATGGAATCCGTGAGACCGAAGGGTTTGTCGGGGCCACGGCTGAGGAAACCATCCGCAATTTCAGCCGCATAGGACGCATCGGCATGGCCGGGGTGGACGCTGCAATGCTGGAGATCATGAAGGCCAAGATGGTTTAGCCCTGCGTCGATTCCGTGCCCGAATCAGAGGAATAAGCGGTAAACATCAAACTTTTCGTCTTGCGGTCCCATGGCGTTTCGATCCCGATCCCGATCCCGATTTCGATTTGGATTTTTTGACGATACTTTCATCCGCGGGAGTGGCTGATATATCAGCCATGAGCCTTTCCGAGAAAAGATAAAGGGCAAATGACCAAAAAAATCCTTGACGCCTTAAGTTACAAGGCTTATATTATGATCAAATGACCAAAACCGGAGGGGGGCATGCCGAGACCCAGAAAGCTTCGCTTTGTACAGGGCCGACCTGTGGCAGGGGTCTTTGAACCGGATCGGATCCCCCCGTGGGGAAGAGGCGAGACAGTACTTCCCCTGGAGGGACTGGAGGCTGTTCGGCTGGTGGACCACCAGGGTCTGGATCAGGAGACCGCAGCCGGAGTCATGAATGTCTCCCGCCAGACGTTCGGGCGGATTCTTGCCCAGGCGAGAGCTGTTATAGCGGACGCCCTGGTGACTGGAAAGAGCTTGAGGATCGAGGGTGGGCACTATGCGCTTCCACCGGGAAGAGGTCAAAGAAGACGCCGCCGAAGAAGGGGCGGCGAAGGTTGAAAGGAGGTGTTTTGACATGCCTGGATTTGATGGAAGAGGACCACGAGGAATGGGACCCATGACAGGTTGGGGTCGCGGGTACTGCAACCCCCGCGCGGGGGCCGCCGGGTTCGGCTATGGTGCAGGCCCGGGATTCGGCCGCGGCGGGGGCAGGGCGAGAGGCTTCGGCCGGGGTTTCGGATGGAGGGCCGCGCCGCCCGCTGCCGGATGGGGTTATGGCCCCGGTCCGGTATGGGGTCAGGCGGCCGGGTCGTACCGAATGAGCCCGGAGGATGAGGCCGGCTTTCTAAAACAGGAGGCCGAGGCCATCCGAGGGGAGCTGGATGCGATCCAGCAGAGGATCCAGGAACTGGAGTCCCGTGATTCACAGCCTTGATGACCGGGACCGTGGCGCCGGGCAGCCGGCGGGGCCGTGTCTTCGGCATATCGGAGACTATAACCCCGCCGGGCCCGGTTTTTTTGTGTCCGAGTTCAATTTGTTTTCGATCTCGACGGCGATCCCGGTCTCGATTTGGATCTGCCCAACCTCTTGATATCTCGACCCCTCCGCCCCCCAACACCTGATGCCCGGTTGACAATACACAGTGAGTGTTTGCGCGGTAAGCAGGCAATCAAGACTCTACCCGTTGACCGGCTTTCCTGATATGTTATGGTGGATTTCACTTCTCTGTTCACGTGCAGGGAGGATCGGGAATTTTTCCCGGGACCTTGCCGTGGATAAACCGGGGGCCGCCCCCGAAACACTGCTGCGGTCAGACTCCCAAAGAGAGTTTGCGGCCGCAATCGCCATGGAGGATTGATGAATGGAGCTGACGGACGTTCTACCGGTGGAAGATTGGGCTGAATTCGAGAAAGAGATGTATGAGAAATCCGGAATGCGCCCGCGTGTCTACAATGTGGACGGTATGGGCATTACGGAGGGGGTTGTTTACAGCAATGAGCTTTGCACCAGGATCCAGTCCATCCCCAAGGCCCAGACGTTTATCTGCGCCGTTGCCCAGAGCAACCTGGCTATGATGGCCAGGAATTCACGGGAACCCGTGGTGGGTGAGTGCGATGCGGGTTTCTTCAAGGTGGTGGTACCCATCTTTGTAGGAGACGAATTCATAGGAACTGCAGGGGCCTGCGGCAAGCTGCCCGAGGGAGGAGAGGTGGAGTCCTTCATGATCAACAGTGTCAGCGGCATTCCGGAAGAGGAAATCAAGGAATTGGCCGGGGATTTGCCTTCCGCCACGCAGCGCGAGATGGAGGAATTCGCCGCCTACATTCAGAAGAGGCTTGATGAGATGATTCGGAGTTGAGGGCGGAGTCGGGGGCGAAGCAGCCCCGAAAGCCTGAGGGGCGTCGCGATAAATTTTTTACAGCGGTTCCGGGACCGGACGAACTACGGCGGTGTTCCCGGACCCGATAGAAGTACGGGCCTTTATATGGAAAAAGTGACCATCGACGGGGTGGAGCTTCAGCTCATGGAACCGGACGAGATCCCCATGGCATGGGTGGGACGTGAGGACCTGGTGACTCAGGTCCTTGCCTCATGGCTCGTTATCGGGGCCGGTGACTTTCCGCTGAACCCTCGTCTCGTAGGTAAACCCGGAGTGGGTAAGACCACCCTCGCCTATCACGCCGGCCGAAGGCTGGACCGTCCCGTATACCTCTACCAGGCAACCATGGATACTCGCCCCGAGGATCTGATCGTAACACCTGTTCTCTCTGATTCCGGTAAGATCAAATACATAGCCAGCCCCATCGTCTCAGCCATGATAAGGGGTGGGGTGGCCGTGATCGACGAGGGAAACAGGATGAGCGAGAAGAGCTGGGCCTCTCTTGCCCCGCTCATGGACAACCGCCGGTATGTGGAATCCGTGGTCGCGGGCATCAAGATAAGGGCCCACCGCGATTTCCGGCTCTGCACCACCATGAACGACGACGCAAGCACGTTCGAATTGCCCGAGTATATACACTCCAGGCTTCAGCCCCAGATCTTCATCGACTTTCCGGAGCAGGAAGAGGAACTACTTATACTGAAAGCGAACCTGCCTTTTGCGGACGAAGAAATCCTGGAGTATGTAGTTGAATTCCTTCAGGCTGCCCACAGCGCGGATGAGCGCTATTCGGTCAGAGATGGAATCAATATTGCCCGGTATGCGCTCAAGCGGCTTACGTTGGATGGTGATTCCCAAGCCCTCGATGCCCTGGAGCCCAAAGCGATCGAGGCCATGAAAGAGGCGGCCGCCATGATCCTGGAGGAGACGGCGGCGGAATACTTTAACGTCCTGCTCGAAGACGATGAGTAATAACGGGGGCGACATCGAGTGGAGAGGAGTGCGTTTTACTCCCATCCTCCACAACCGCATGGAGTTTGCGCTCGAGGTCCGAAGACAA
This sequence comes from Desulfatiglandales bacterium, assembly GCA_041685835.1. Lineage (GTDB taxonomy): Bacteria > Desulfobacterota > DSM-4660 > Desulfatiglandales > HGW-15 > JAIPEI01. The sequence continues at coordinate 31,080 of JAWLEX010000011.1, read as the reverse complement.
TTTGAGAAGTTCCGGCCGGACTGTGTGGCTGTCGAGTACCCGCCTACCCTTCGCCACGCGATCCTGGATGGAGTAAAGCGCCTTCCTTACCTTTCCGTGGTTTACTACACCGAAGGTGACGGCACCTTCGTCTACCTGTCGATCGAGCCTACCGACGGCCAGGTGGAAGCGATCCGGCTCGCCCTGGAACACGACCTTCCTGTTTATTTCCTGGACCGGGACACCGAGGGTTATCCCCTTGATCGCACCCCCATGCCTGATCCGTACGCGGTGACGCGCATAGGCCACGCCTCCTACTGCAGGACGTACCTCGAAACGCACCGGAACACCCGGCGGTTCGAGAGTGACGAACTCCGCGAGCGTGCCATGGCCTATCACCTTAGGTCCCTGGACCGTCAGGGCAGGCGGGTCCTGTTCACCGGCGGGCTATACCATCTGCCCGGAATCCTTTCATATATAGAGCGTGAACAGGCAGAGCCGATCGGGCGGAGGAAAAGGGAAGGAGTGGGACTGGCCCACCTTCACGAGGAATCGAGCCGGGAGGTCATGACTGAGATGCCTTTCCTGGCGGCCCGATACGAGGCAGGTCGTTCTTCCGGGCACGGCCCGCCGCGGGATCGACTCGAACTGCAGCGGGAACTCATTCAGATCGCCCGCGAAAGGTACTGGAAGAACAGCAAGGAGCGCGTAAACCGAAGCCAGTTGCGTGTGCTCTATAAGTTTGCCAGGAACTACGCCCTGATCACAGGCGGCCTGATCCCGGATTTCTATCAGCTCGTAGTGGCGGCGCGGGGGGCTGTGGACGATAACTTTTCCTACGAAGTATGGGAAAAGGGAAGCGAATATCCCTGGCAGACGGAGTCCCCGGGAATTCCGGTGCTTCGTCTTCAGGGGGAGGACCTCCTGCTGGATCAGAGGCGGATACGGTTCCACCGCCGGTTCAAGACCTTTCGACGCCGGCTCGTGCCGGTCCCTGGGCGGCAAAAGGGCTCCCGGAGGGACCGGGATGAGTGGAAGCGGGATTTTCAAGGTTTCCAGATCTGTTCCTACCCACCGGAGGATGTAGTAGTGGAGGGTTACGGGGCGCGGCTGATGAGAAAGGCCCTGGAGATCAAGAGCGAGGAAAACGCCCGGGTGGTCCCTTTCAGCGCTTCCATGCTCGACGGGATCGACATCCGTGAGACACTGCGCAACTGGCACCAGGGGACCCTGTACGTGCGCGAGGAGCGGCCGGTCAGGGGACGAGTGGGGTCCGTGGTGGTTATCTTTGACCCGGACCTGCCGGGCGGGCATGAGGGTGAGGCCTTTCCCTGGAGGGTCACCTGGCTGGGTGAGCACAGCCAGGAGTCGGACATGGCCTTCTACAGCACGCCCGCGGGTGAGGTCATGGAGGGCCCCGGCATCAGCCTTTGCCAGTACGGCGGTTTCATGCTCACTTACCCTCCGCTTCGGGTCTACGACATCTGGCGGGACCCGTTTTTCGACATGGCCAGGAACAAGCCCGAGAGGCTTCTTATGGCGGCCCTGGACTACAGTCTCGAGAAGAACGTGGTCTACGTAGCCGCGGATCCTCCCTCAGGGTGGTGCCGAAGCCTGGCCGCAAGGCTCTCGAAGCGGATCCTGTACCTGCCCATCGGGGTGTTTTCGCCGGTGGCGCTTCGAAGAGTGCGCCGGTTTCACGTGCTGGACGGACATCACGTGCGCCGCTACGCCCGGAAATACATCGGGCGGTAGCAGAAACATATTTTTTTATGAGAGGCCGGTTCCTGAATCAAACCCCGTGTCACGGATCAGAACGGGCTTGACCCGGAACTCCAAATCAGCGATCACTAGGGTCGGCAATACCCCCCCCCACAGGCTTTCGACCGATGTGGAACTCTGGATAGAGGTATTGGAAATCATCTTATGGAAGACAAACTTGAAGACAGGACCCGGATTATTTTAGACAGCATCGCGGACGGTGTTTTTACGATTGACGCGGACTGGCGGATCACATCGTTCAACAAAGCTGCGGAGCGGATCACCGGCATTCCTAAAGAAGAGGCCGTCGGGCATCACTGCTGGGAGGTGTTTCGGGCCAGCATTTGTGAGACCCGCTGCTCACTTCGGCACACCATGGAGACCGGAAACCCGGTCTTGAACCAGTCCATTTTCATCGTCAGCGCCGGGGGGGACCGGATCCCGGTCAGTATCTCCACCGCCCTTCTGCGGGACGGGGCCGAGCAGGTGATAGGGGGCGTAGAATCCTTTCGAGACCTAAGCGTGGTCGAGGCCCTTCGCAAGGAACTCTCCGGGCGGCACTCGTTTCAAGACATAATCAGCAAGAACCGGGAAATGCACCGGCTGTTCGGGATCCTGGAGCAGGTTTCCGAGAGCAGCAGCACTGTTCTCTTGCGAGGGGAGAGCGGTACCGGAAAGGAGCTGTTCGCCCGCGCCATCCATATGCTGGGCCCCCGCAAGGACAAGCCCTTCGTGGTTATCAACTGCGGGGCCCTGCCGGACACCCTGCTCGAATCCGAGCTGTTCGGTTACAGGGCCGGGGCTTTCACGGACGCCCGCCGGGACAAGCCCGGACGCGTGGCCATGGCCCAGGGTGGGACCCTCTTTCTGGATGAAATAGGTGACGTTTCCCTCGCGCTCCAGGTGCGCCTTCTCAGGTTCCTTCAGGACCACGTCTATGAACCGCTGGGAGGTACGCGGTCGGAGAAGGCCGATGTGCGGGTGGTGGCGGCCACGAACCAGGACCTCGAGGCCAAGGTGAGGCGGGGCGAATTCCGTGAGGACCTGTTTTATCGGATCAATGTGGTCAGCCTGAACCTGCCGCCCCTGCGCTCACGCAAGGAGGACATCCCCCTCCTAGTGGAGCACTTTGTCAAGACATGCTCCCGGTTGAACGGAAAAGAAATCCAGGGTGTGTCGCCGGACGTGCTGTCCTTGCTCATGGGGTACAATTTTCCGGGCAACGTCCGGGAGCTGGAGAACATCATCGAGTATGCCACGGTGGTCAGCAAGGGCGAGTGGATCGGGGTGGAGCATCTTCCAGACGATTTTCGTAGAAATACCGGCGTGGGGGCGGGCGATGCGGAAGGCGCTTCCGGCGGGGAACCGGCATGGGAAGACATGGAGAGGAACTTCCTGCTGGAGGCCCTGAAAAGAAACGACTGGAACCGTTCAGCGACCGCGGCCCGGCTCGGAATTCATCCAAGCACCCTGTGGCGTCGTATCAAACGACTCAATCTTCCGGTTCCGGACCTGGATGGCAGGAAGCGCAAGGGGCCTATTCGGGCCTGAACAGCGCCTCCAGCACGTCGCAGGATGTGGGGAGCGGGGGCAGGTCGATCTTCCGGCGCTTTTTGTTGTCAAAGTCGTCCAGGGGATAGATCCTGCCGTGGGTGCGGACCAGGTCTTCCTGCGCCCTGATACCCTGGGGTGCATGACCTTCCTTGAGGGCCATGTTCTTGAGGAGCGTCAGGAAATCCGTGATTCTCACATCGTTGGGGCATCGTTCCTGGCATGTGTAGCAGCTCGAACAGAGCCAGAGCTCTTCGCATTTGAGCACGTCTTCCCTGAGGCCCATAAGGGCCATGCGGATGATACGTATGGGGTTGAAACGGCTATCCACCTGGGCCACCGGGCAACTCGCGACACAGGTCAGGCAGGTGAAGCAGGCCATGAGATTTGCGGCCTCCGGCAGGCGGGCGAGTTCCCGCTTAAAGCCTGAGTCAAGGTTGTCCAACTGAATGGTCTCCACGAATACCGTCTCCTTTTCTTAAAAAACGCCTCGTAATCACCACTTAGTACACGATTTACCCACCAGATCTAATCCACCAGGCCCTCGATCATGCCCATGGCCTGCCGGTCTGTGAACATGGGCAGCCATGCCGCGCCGTTGGGGCAGGCGGCCGCGCAAAGCCCGCATCCCTGGCAGGCCGAAGGGATGACGTGGATTCGATCCTTGTCGCGAAAGCGGGCCTCAAAAGGGCAGATTGAAATACAGGTCTCACAGAGCGAGCACAGGGCCTGTCTTACCTCCGAAACGGTCCGTGAGGAGGGCAGGGTCTTGCGACCCAGAAGGATTACGGCCCTCATGGCCGCCGCACGTGCCTGGATCACGGCCTCTTCCATGTTCCTGGGGGAAAGGGCGGTGCCGCAGGCGAAGACGCCCGGCCGCTCGAGGTCCACAGGACGCCACTTGGGGTCCATTTCTTGAAAAAAACCGTCTTCGTTCAGCTGGATGCCGATAAGACGGGCCAGGGAACGATTGTCCGAAGGCTCCATGCCGGTGCTGAGGATCAGCAGGTCGGGGTGGACATCCACAGTCCTTCTCAAAATGGGTTCCTGAAAACGGACAAGCACCTCGTCCCCTTCAACCTCCACCTCAGGCTTCTTTTCCGGCCTGTAGGTGATGAATTGCACGCCCATTTCCCTCAACTCCCGGTAGCGGGATTCCATAAACCCGTAGCTCATGAAGTCGCGGTAGAGGACGAAGATGTCCGCATCCGGGTTGACCTCCAGGATTTTGAACGCGTTCTTGAGGGCGGACGCGCAACAGATCCGGCTGCAGTAGGCCCGGCCGTCAGGATCGCGGGATCCAGCGCACTGAATCATGATAACCCGGCCGAGATCCCCGGCCGAGAACCGGCCGGCCGCGAGACCGGCCTCCAGGTCCCCCTGCCGGATAATTCGATTGCTCCGCCCCAGCCCGTACTCGTCAGTTTCCGCCTCCCTGCACCCGGTGGCCAGGATAATCGCCCCGCAGGCGAGTGACTCCCCTTTATCACCGGTTTGGATGCGGGCGGCGAAACAGCCCGGTTCACCGCTAAACCCTATGAGCTCCGTACCGGTATACACTTCTATCGCTTCGTGCCCGCGGACCCGTTCCTCCAGGCCTTGGAGAAAAGAGACCGGATCTCCTCCGTCCAGAGTGAAACGCCTTTGCCTTGTCTCCCCGCCGAGGCGGTCTTCCTTTTCCAGAAGATGGACTTGAATGCCGCTTTCGGCAACGGTAAGGGCCGCTGTCATTCCGGCCAACCCACCGCCCACAATCACAACTTTCCGGACCGCGGAAATCACCGCGGTACCTGGAAACTCACGGTGCTTCTGCTTCTGCACCGCCGAGGCCACCACTGATCCGGCCAGGCGACGCTTTTCCCGTGGGTCGCCGGTCCCCAGGCCGGTCCCTCGAAGGTCGACCACTTCCACCAGGTCCTCTCTCAGCCCCAGGCCCGCGCCGAGCTTCCGAAGACGGCGGTCGTAGACATAAGGGGCGCAGGCCCCGACGACCAGGCGGTTCAGGTCCTTTCCTCCCAGCTTTCTCACGGCCTCATCGAACCCTTCAGGCCGGCACAGAAGGTCCGCCTCCACGACATCGACGATGTCCGGATGGGCGGCGATATCCCCTCGGATTTCCTCCCATGGCAGGTCCCGGCCTTGACCTCCCAGGCACCTGCAGAGGAGCACCCCCACCCTTGGGATTTCACGGGAGACATCCCGGGTCGCTGGAGAGGGGGATTCCGGGGATTCGGAAGTGACCCCGGCGCAGGCGGCCGCCTCAGCAGCCGCAGACTCGGCCTGGAGCACCGTCTCGGTGATGTCCTTGAGCCCTGTGGCCGATCCGCACCAGAAGACGCCCGCCCGGTCGGCGGCCGAAGTACGAAGGCCCGGGCCCGGAGCGAAACCACATGTATTCAACTCCACGCCGGCGACCCCGGCCAACCTCTTCATCTCGGGCGTGCTCGCCTGCCCGGTGGAGAGCACCACCAGGTCGAAGGCCCGCTCCCTGACCTCTCCCTCGGCTTCCAGGTAGTGCCTGATATAAAGCCGGCCGTCGGGTCCGGCCTCCACCGTATGAACGCGGCACTGGACCAGTTCGGTCCCCGCCGCCGCGGATTGGAGGTGGTATCGGTACCCCTCCTTGCCGTAGGCCCGCATGTCCATGTAAAACACGGTGGCCTCTGTCTCGGGTGAGCGCTCCTTGACCAGAAGGGCCTCCTTGAGCGCGAACATGCAGCATATGGAGGAGCAGAAATCCTGCCCGCGCCCGGCGTTTCGGGATCCGACACACTGAATCCAGGCGATGCTCCGGACGTGTTCGCCCGTGGAGGGCCTGATGAGGCGTCCCGACGTGGGGCCGGAGCCGCTCAGGATACGCTCCAGTTCCAGGCTGGTTATCACGTCGGGGAGGCTTTGGTAATTGTACGCGTCCGGCGGCCCTGGATCGTAGAGACCGCATCCAGGGGCCAGGATCACGGCACCCGCTTGGTAAACCGCCTGTGTGTCTTTCTCTTCGAGGGAAATCGCCTCGGTGGGGCATGCCTCCACGCACTCGCCGCACTTGGTGCACGCCTCGAAATCGATTACATAGGAGAACGGTACGTTGTGAGGTACCTCGCGGTGGACGGCCTTGCGCTTGCCCATCCCCTCGTTGAAACCGTCGTACACCTCCACGGGACAGGCCTCTTCACACCGGCCGCAGCCTATACAGCGTTCAGGGGCCACACCCCTTGGAAAGGTACGCAGGGTGGCCTCGAACCGCCCGGCCCCGCCTTCAAGGCCTATAAGTTCGGTCATGGGGAGGATACGGATGTTCCGGTGGAACAACCCCTTGCGCATGCAGTATTCGGAGGCGGGGTCACGCTCCCACGCCGGCAGCATGCGGCACAGCCCGCAATGGTTGTTGGGGAACTGGTAGTCGAGCTGGGAGAGTATTCCTCCCAGGGCGGGCGAGGACTCTGCCAGGATCACGCGGCAGCCTCTTTCAGCCAGATCGATCGCCGCCTTGATACCTCCTACGCCGGCGCCGATTACCAGGACTGTGTCCAGGTTCTGTTCAGCCATGAGACCTCCTGTCCGCTATTCCGCAGTCAGCTCCAAAAATTCCTGGTCTTCGAAAACGGAAAGAGGCAGCGGTTCGTCCGGGCTGCGCCCGGGTTCGTACTCGAAACGGGCCTGGGTTCGGTTCGCCGCTGTGCGGAAAAGCTCCATGACCGGCAGGTCCATCGGGCAGGCCGTGGAGCACTGGCCGCAGCCCACGCATAGGGTGCTTATGTGGAGCATGCGCGTGATGTGGAAAAAGGCGGTGTCCGTAGGAAGCTTGACCCGCCCTTTTTTTCCGGCCCAGCGGAAGAACTGCTCCGGATCGTGGCGAAAAGTGTCCGTGAGAAAAACGCACTCCCGGCAGTAGCAGACGGGACAGGCGGCCCGGCAGTTGTAGCAGTTGATGCAGGTCTTAAGGACGTCCCTGAGAGCAGCGAAAGACGATGTCCGCTCCCCGTACTCCTTGATCATGGAGTCCCGCTCGGCAATCCGGCCGGCAATGATTTCCGCGAGAGCCTTGCCCCTGCCTTCGGGCTCTTTTGCCTCTTCCAGGCCGAGGGGATAGAGCGCCTCTGTTCCGACGTTTGTCTGTGCGCAGAGTACCAGCTCATTTTCCGGGTCCGACCCGAAGATACGCAGGCCGATGTCCGCTCCTTCGTGGACCGGGTGCTCGCAGACACGGCAGGCCCGGACCAGCGGGAGGGTGTCGTCGTCCCGCTCCAGGCGTTCGTGAAAGACCATGGCCGAACCGTCACCGGCCTCCGATACCAGCTCCAGGAAGTCGCGTGGTTCCAGGCGGCCTTCGCAGTCCGTGGTTATCAGGAGGATCTGTTCCCGGTCGGCCTGCTTGAGCTTCACAAGCTCCACATAGGCCCGGCAGTCGCAGGGGCGGAGAAACGCGGCGATCCGGTACCCCGGCTTCTTGAAGGTGAGGGAGCTCAGGAGCCGGGCCGTGCTCGTGGGGGTCACGGGAGCCAGTGGATCCAGGCCTTCGAGCCGCTTCGGGTCCCGCACAAGCGTGTGCATGACCATGACACCGTCCGGCTGGCGCATGGGAAGGAACACCGCCTGTACCACATCATGCTCCAGCAGGCTCGAGAAGAACTCCTTCAAAGCATCGTTGATGTTTCCCGACTCAACCGGGAGTCTCACGCAGTTCGTCATTTGTAAGCAAACCTCCCTTAAGAACAGGTCATGCCACCAGCTCATTCTCGAGTTCCGTGGGACCGAGGGCTTTCACTTTTTCCGTCATCTCTTTAACGGTCTCCGCGAACACGTTGCCCTCGCTGGCCCCGATCCATCTCAGCCACAGACGGTCTTCCTCGATTCCGTATTGGGCCAGGACCTCTTTGAGCAGGGCCACACGGCGCCGGGCCTTGTAGTTGCCGTTGATGTAGTGGCAGTCCCCAGGGTGGCACCCGCCGATCAGGACGGCGTCCGCCCCCTCGAAAAAGGCCTTGAGCACGAACTTGGGATCCACCATGCCGCTGCACATCATGCGGATAAGCCTGACGTTGGGCGGGTACTTATACCGGGAAGTCCCGGCCAGGTCCGCGGCGGTGAAGGTGCACCAGTTGCAGACAAAGGCCACTATGATCGGTTCCTGGTCGCTCATGTCCTGCTCCGTTCAAATCAATTAATCAATTAAAATAACAAGTTCACCACGAATAACACTGACCATAGATGTTGTGAGTCCTGTGGGCTCGATATCTTCAGTTACCGGCACGAGCCACGGATACGAATTACGGTCCTTCAGCCAGCAGCCCTTCGATCTCCGCGAAGACCTGCAGGTCCGTGAAGTGGCTGACCTTGGCGGCACCGCTCGGGCAGTGTGCGGCACAGCTCCCGCATCCCTTGCACTTGGCCTCGTTCACCACGCTGACGCCCCGCCGCGCGTCGAAGTCTATGGCCGAATAGGCACACAGGTCGATACAGGTCCGGCACCCGGAACACAGGTCCGGGTCGATGAACGAGGTCATGGGACTTACTTCCACCTTACCGAAGGCGGAAAGGCTTATGGCCTCACTGGCCGCCCCCTTGGCCTGAGCCACGGTGTCGGGGATGTCTTTGGGCCCCTGGCACGTGCCGGCCACGAAGACGCCTGCGCTGGCTGTGGAGACCGGCTCCAGCTTGGGGTGTTCCTCCAGGAAAAAACCGTCCCGCCCCGTGCTCAGGCCGAAAATCCGCGCCACGTCAAGGGCGTCATCCCGGGCCTCCATGGCCGAGCAGAGGATGGCCATGTCCACGGGGATGCGCATCATCTTCCCGAGAATTGTCTCCTCTGCGATCACGATGAGCCGCCCTTCTTCCTCGGGGTCCTCCGCCTTGTCCGTGATCCGGGCCGCTTTACCCCGAACCAGCTTGACTCCCTCGGACTGGACACGGTTCATGAACTCCTCGTAGCCTTTGCCGAAGCACCGCATGTCGATGTAAAAGTTGTACACCGCGGTTCCCTCGCCCAAACGCTCCTTGATGAGGTGGGCGTATTTCAGGGCGTACATGCAGCAAACACGGCTGCAGTATTCGTGATAGTTCACGTCGCGGCTTCCGATGCAGTGCAGTATGGCAATGCTCTCGGGCGGTCGGTCAAAGCGGCCTTGAGCGTCGCGGACGAGAATCCGGCCCTCTGTGGGGCCTGTGGAGTTTGTGAGTCGCTCGAATTCCAGGCTGGTGAAGACATTGGGGTATTTGCCGTAGCCGAACTGGGTCATGGGTGTGGGGTCGAGCAGGTTGAAGCCGGTGGCGAGGATGATGCTTCCTGCATCAAGGTCAACGATCTCGTCCTTTGCATCATGATTAATGGCGGCAACCTTGCAGGCCTGCACGCAGGCCATGCACTCGGAGCACACCCCGCAGTTCAGACAGCGCAGGGCCTCCCTTTGAGCCTCATCCTCCGGGAGTCCCAGACTCACCTCGTCAAAGGACCCGGTCCGTTCCTCCGCGGGCAGGAGTTCGGGCACGGCCCGGGTTTCCGGGGAAAGACCGGCGGGTATTTCAGCCCAGTCCTCACCCTGTCCGGGACGGGACGATGATGTGTCGAGTTCCATGGACAGGTCCCCGCCGCGAAGGTAACGGTCCATGGCATCGGCGGCCTTGCGCCCCGCCGCCACGGCCTCGATAACGGTTGCCGGGCCGGTGACCGCATCGCCCGCAGCGAAGACGCCTGTAAAGCTTGTCTCCATGGTCTCGGGATGCACCTCGAATGTATCCCAACCGGTCAGGGATACGGGGTCTTCTTTTCGAAGCCAGGAGGTGTCCGGCCTCTGACCCACGGCCGGAATCACCGCATCGCAGGGGATCGTGAACTCCGACCCCTCCACCGGCAACGGCCGCCTTCGGCCGCTCGCGTCTGGTTCGCCCGGTTCGGTACGGATGCACTCGAAACCCGTGACCTTGCCCCCTTCACCCTTGATGCGCACCGGAGCGGCCAGGTAATGGATCCGGATCCCTTCTTCCAGGGTCTCCTCGATTTCCTCTTCGTAAGCAGGCATCTCTTCACGGGTGCGGCGGTAGACGATCTGGACGTCCTCGGATCCCATTCGAAGGGCGGTTCGAGCCGCGTCCACGGCTACGTTGCCGCCCCCTATGACCACCACCCGCTTGCCCGGCGCGACTCCCCGGCCCAGGTTTGCTTCCCGGAGGAAGTCCACGGCGTCCACAATCCCGTCAAGTTCGCCTTCCCCGGGGATCCGAAGCTTGATTCCAAGATGAGCCCCGGTGCCGAGGAAGATGGCATCGAAACCCTTCTCCATCAGGTCGGACAGGCTGAAGTCCTTGCCCAGTCGGGCCCCGGTTTGTGCCTCCACGCCCAGCCCCATGATGTAGCCGATCTCGCGATCAAGCACGTCCTGCGGGAGGCGGTAGTCCGGTATTCCCACCCTGAGCATGCCTCCCAGCTCGGGAAGCGCTTCGAATATGGTGACCTTGTACCCCTTCAAACGCAGGTAGTAGGCGGCTGTCAGGCCGGCCGGGCCGGAACCTATGACGGCAACGCGTTCTTTACGCTCCTGGATCTCGGGCATTGGCAGATTGCGCGGGTCGACCCGGTCCGCGGCCGCCCGCTTGAGCCTGCAGATGGAAACAGGGTGATCAACCTCGGCCCGGCGGCAGCGCGTCTCACAGGGATGGGGGCAGACACGGCCCAGGACCCCCGGCAGGGGGAGCCGCTCCATGATCAGCCGCACAGCGTCTTCATAACGGCCCTGGCCTATGAGTTGAACATATCCCTGCACGTTGATCCCTGCAGGACATGCAAGGACGCAAGGGGCCCGGTCTTTCTTTTCAATTGCAAAAGTTATGGGTACGGCCTGGGGAAAGGAACGGTAGATGGCTTTTCTGTCCTTGAGTCCTTCGTCCCATTCGTTGGGGCGTGTCACCGGGCATACCTCGGCGCACTCACCACACCCCGTGCACTTATCGGTGTTCACGTACCGCGCCTTTTTCCGGACCCGGACGCGGAAGTTTCCGATAAATCCGTCAACCTCTTCCACTTCACTGAAGGTGAGGAGTTGGATGTTGGGGTTCTGCCCCACGGAGACCATTTTGGGCGTGCCGATGCAAGAGGCGCAGTCCAGGGTGGGGAAGGTCTTGTCGTACTGCAGCATGTGGCCGCCTATGGTCGGCTGCCTTTCAACCAGGGTGACCTTGAAGCCGGCGCTTGCCACATCCAGGGCGGCCTGCATGCCTGCGATGCCGCCTCCCACCACCATCACGTTCGGGTTGACCGTGACCACCTTGGGCTCGAGGGGATGCTGAAGAGGCACCCGGTGTATACCGGCGCGGCACAGGTCAATCGCCTTTTTGGTGGCCTCGCCCTCGTCCTCGGTAACCCAGGAGCAGTGCTCGCGGATGCAGACCATGTGAAAGGCCTCGTAAGGATTGAGGCCGGCCCGCCGGCACACGGCGCGGAAAGTGCGCTCATGCATGCGTGGGGAGCAGGAGGCCACAACCACCCGGTTCAGGCCCTGCTCGCGGATGTCCTTTTCGATCATATCCTGACCGGGATCGGAGCACATGAAGAGGTTGTCCCTGGAAACCACCACGCCGGGCTCTCCGGCGATGTAGTCCCTGACCTCTTCCACCCGGACCTTGCCGGCTATGTTCGAGCCGCAGTGGCAAACGTAGAACCCGATTCGGTCTTCCATGTCCTACCCTTTGTGATGTGAAAAAAGCGATGATGCCGAGGCCGTTTCGCGGCAACGCCTGGATCCAGCAGGGCCCACCGGCTCAACAGCTGGACAGCTGTAGACCGGGGGCCTTTTCTCGATACGTCATTCTTGCTCCAGCGACTCCATCACCAGTTCGGCGACGTCGGCCACTCGAATCTCCTCTTCTTTACCCAGGGTCTTGACGGCGTCTTCGAACATGATGATGCAGTAAGGGCAGGCCGCGGCGATCACCTCGGCCCCGGTCTCCAGGGCCTCTTGAACCCGAAGGACTGCGAACCGTTCGTCCGCCGGCACCTCGTTCCAGAGCCCGCCGCCTCCGCCCCCGCAGCATAGGCTGTTCTCCCGGTTCCGCTCCATCTCCACGAGGTCCAGGCCCGGAATGGACCGAAGGACCCGCCGCGGTGGCTCGTAAACGCCGTTATGCCTTCCGAGATAGCATGGATCGTGGTAGGTGACGGTCTTTCCGAGTTCCCGCACCAGGGAGAGGCGGCCTTCAGCGAGGGCCTCTTCCAGGAGCTGAGTGTAGTGCCGGACCAGATAGGTGCCCCCGAATTCGGCATAGTCTTTGGAAAAGGCGTTGTAACAATGGGGGGAGGCCGTGAGGATTCGGCGTACGCCCTTTTCCTCGAACACGCCCATGTTGTTCCGCATGAGTTTTCCAAAGACCTCTTCTCCTCCCATCTTGCGGATTGCATCGCCGCAGCATTGCTCCCCTTGCATGAGCATGCCGAAATCCACGCCGGCCGCCTGCAGCACCCGGACGAGGGCCCTGGCGGCCTTCTGGTTCCTGGCGTCATAGGCATGGGTGCAGCAGGTAAAAAAGAGGTACTCCATGCCTTCGTGGAATGGCTCGGCTTCCAGGCCTTTGGCCCAAGCCGTACGGTCCTCGGGGTCACCTGACCAGGGGTTGCCCCGGTTTGAGGCACTTCCCAGGGGCCCCTTTAGAGAAGGCGGCACCGAGCCGGTTTCATTCATCATCATCCGCATGGATCGAAGGATGTCTATGATATGAAGTCCCCGGGGGCAGTTGATTACGCAATTGTTGCAGGTGACGCAACGCCACAGGTCCTCGCTCTCAAAGCCCTCCAGCCCGAACTGGGCTAGGCGGATCATGCCCCGCGGTGAAAAATACCGGACCAGGTTCCATGGGCAAACGCCGGTGCATGTGCCGCACTGCATGCAGCGCTCCAGGTCCTCGCCGCCCAACGCCTTTATCGCTTCTGTGACTTCGAGGAACGGGGTTACGGCATCCATTCTAGTGTTTCTCCCAGCATGTCAGGGTGAATTGAAGCGGAAACTGCGAGTTTAGAACTCACATGGCCGTGTACTTCGGCCCGCCTCCGCCCTCGGGCGGGACCCAGGTGATGTTTTCGTACGGGTCCTTCACATCGCAGGTCTTGCAGTGCAGGCAGTTCGAAAAGTTCAGTTTGAGATTCGGTTTTCCTGTCTCCTCGTCCACCTCCATCTCGTAAACGTTCGCCGGGCAGAACCGCTGGCACGGGGCCTGGTACTCCTCGAGGCACCGGTTGTAACAGATGTCCAGGTCGAGGACCTTCAAGTGGACCGGCTGCTGCTCTTCGTGGGTGGCGCCTGAATAATAGACGTCCGTTTCCTTGTCAAAGGTCAGGGTCCCGTCGAACTTCATGGCCCCTGTCTGCTCTGCCGTCGGCGAGTCCGTCCCGTAGACGTCCTTGACTGTGTGCAGGTGACTGAAATCCGGTTCAGTGTAAAGGCGGTCTTTCAGGATTCTGCCGCCCAGGATGTATTGAAACCCGGCCTTGATGAGGGCCCGGTACAGACCCTTCTGAAAGGCCTGGTGAAAATTGCGGACCTTGCGCAGCTCCCGGCCGATGTCGCTGTCATACAGGCGTTGTTCGTAAGATGCGAGCTTCGCATCCGAGGTGTCTTTTGCAAGCAGGGCCTCAAAAATTGATTCAGCGGCAAGCATGCCGGACTTCATGGCCACGTGGACGCCCTTGATTTTCTGGCTGATGAACAGATTGGCCGAGTCTCCCACAATGAGTCCGCCGTCGAACGTGAGCTTGGGGATGGAAAAGTACCCGCCTACGGGGGCGGTCTTGGCCCCGTACTGGGAGAGCTTTCCGTCCTTGAGGATCTCCGATACCATGGGGTGTTTCTTGAACTTCTGAAAGAGCATGTGCGGGTCCATGGCAGGATCGGCATAGTCGAGCCCCACCAGGAGTCCCAGGCTGACCATGTTGTTCTCCATTCCGTAGATGAACCCCCCCCCGTAGGTATCGCTCTTCAGGGGATAACCCATGGTGTGGATGACTTTCCCGGGCCGCATGCGCCCCTCGGGCACCTCCCACGCCTCCTTCACGCCGACCACATAGCTGGACGGATTCTTGCCCTGATCCAGGGCAAAGCGCTTGATCAGTGTCTTGGTAAGGCTCCCGCGGGGGCCTTCCCCGAACACTGTCACCTTGGCCTTCAGATCGATTCCGGGCTCGTAGTTCCCCTTTTTCCCGCCGTCGGCGTCGATTCCCTTGTCGCCGGTCCTCACACCCGCCACCCTGTCCCCGTCATAAAGGACCTCGGTCCCGGCAAAACCGGCGAACACGTATGTCTCTTGTTCTTCCACCAGACCGCCCAGCCACTCACTGAGCTTGGACAGCGACACAATGTAGTTACCATGATTGTTCAGCGGCGGAGGCGTGATAGGTGCCTTGATCTTTCCCTTTCGGGTCATAAGACACACGTCCTCTTCCTCTACCTTGGCATCCAGAGGCGCTCCTTTTTCCTCATAATCCGGAACAAGCTCCCGAAGCGGGGACGGATCGATAACCGCTCCGGAAAGGCTGTGTGCCCCCACGTACGGGCCCTTTTCGAGAACGGCGATCATGGGCTCATCAAGCCTTTCTCCCTCCCCGCCGGAATCCACCTTCTCGTTGTGCGCCTTGACCAGATTAACCAGGTGAAACGCCCCGCTCAGGGAGGCCACTCCTCCTCCAACAAACAGTACGTCCACTTCCATGATTTCACGTTCTTCTTCCATTGGCAGACCTCCTTGAGGATGATACATAGCCCGCAAAGATCCCTTTTTGCGCGGAATATATAACTATAGCATCGAAGTTCAGCAGGTTTCAATATTTTTTGTGAAATCACGCACAAGGGCTGCAAATAGACTGTTTATGGGGGTGGGACAAAGAACAGGATCATGTGTGCCTGGGGTGGAAAGGTGCGAAAACGTCCCGGCTGAAGAGCCGGGTCGGGATGGAAATGAAAGGCCGGCGCTATTGATTGAGTAATGATTTGACGAGTTCTACGGCCTTGTCCATGGTTACCTGGTTCATGTTGAGCACCATGGTGTACAGCCGGGGTTCGTCATGGTTTTGGTCCGGAGAAAGACAGTCCAGAAATCGCGCCCGAATCATGTCCGCGTGTTTTAGGGACTGATTCGCCTGGTTCTCCGTCATTTTGTATTTGCTCATGAGAAATCGACGGCGCTGATCATCGTCGGCCACCAGCAGGATATGGATGGCGCCGGGATACCCCTGAAGGGTATAGTTGCCGCCCCGCCCTATTATGATACAGTTACCCTCTTCATAGAGTTTTATGATGACTGCCTTGACCTTATCTACGTACACTTTTGCATGGACATAGCCGTACTTGTCGGAATGGCGCTCGAGAAAACTCGGGCTGACAATGAAATTGAGCATCTTTTCCAGTTTCGTGATACCGCGGTTTTCAAAACACTCCACCTGCTCGAGGGATACCCCCGCGTTTCTGGCTACCTCCTTGATCAACTGGTCGTTAACAAAGCGGTACCCCAGTTCCTCCGCCAAGCGCTCTCCCAGCGTAATTCCGCCGGCCCCGAAATACCTGGAGATGGTAATCACCGCCATTTTCCCATACCCCCTTTCTGTACCCGCTACTTTTCCTCGGCGTTCTTGGCGTCTTTACGAGAAACAAAAGGTTCTGCGAATCCTTCAACATTACTTACATTATAGTTAGGTGCTGAAATTGTGTCAATCAGGCGCTAGAAAAACCTGTTGTGCTTGAACCAGACGATCATGCCGCCCGCGAGGACCCCCATCACACCCACCACGGCCGGGTAGGCCCAGGCCCACGCAAGTTCCGGCATGTGTTCGAAGTTCATGCCGTAGATCCCGGCGATGAAGGTAAGGGGGATGAATATTGTGGCCACTATCGTGAGGACCTTCATGACCTCGTTCATACGGTTGTTAACCGCGGACATGTGGTAGTCCATAAGACCTGAGGCCATATCGTTGAATGTCTCCACGGTCTCGATCACCTGAATGGTGTGTTCGTATGCGTCCCGCAGGAACAGGCCCGTGTGCTCGGTCATCAGGGACGACTCCTCGCGCTGCAGGTTGCTCAGCACCTCCCTCATGGGCCAGATCGATCGCCGCATCAGGATAAGTTCCCGCTTGAGCACGTGGGTCCTGTCCAGGATATCCGGCCGCGGGTTACCCATGATCTCTTCCTCCAGGTCCTCCAGGCTCGTGCCTACTTTGTCGAGCAGGACAAAGTAGTTGTCTACCACCGCATCCAGGAGCGCGTAGACAAGGTAATCCTCGCCCATCTTCCTGATGCGTCCCCGGCCCTTTCGAATCCGGTCCCTTACCGGGTCGAACACGTCCCCTTCTTTTTCCTGGAAGGTGATTACGAAGGAAGGGGCGAGAACGATGCTTACCTGCTCCATGCCCACTTCTCCCGTCTCCTGTTCATATGAGAGCATTTTGCAGATGACGAGGAGGTATTTTTCAAATTCTTCGGTCTTGGGTCGCTGCCCCGTATTCAAGATGTCCTCGAGGACAAGCGGATGAAGGCCGAAGCGCTCTCCGAAGCCCTGGATTATTTCCACTCCGTGCAGGCCCTTGACGTCGATCCAGGTGATAGACCGTGATGTCTTGTATTCCTCGCAATCGGAGGGGCTTTCCGCCTCTCTTTCCTTCACGCTGTCTTTGTCATAGTCGATTACGTGGATGCGGACCCGGTCCACCTTTCTATCTCCCACGTGAACAAGGGAACCGGGTGACAACCCGGCTTTACCGGACAATAATCTCTTGAAAGGAATCATGGCTTTGACCTTGCCGTGAATCCCGGCACGGATCACGGGGTTAAAGGGAAAGGGCATGTTCCCTGATCAGGTGTGGCGGTGAACACGGTCCTGAAACCGGTTCAGACGCCTATTCCCAGCGCCAGGCCGGTCTGGTAGACGATAAGGGTGACCAGGTATGCGATGACCAGGTTGAACCCTAAGGAAAAGCCGGCCCATTTCCACGAACTCTCACGTCGAATGCAAATCAAGGTTACGAAACATGGTACATAAAGCATGGTGAAAAGTACCAGTGCAAATGCGCGAAGCGGGTTCCAGTCGGGATCGTTCCGTAATCGACCGGAGAGGGAACCCTGCTCGGAGGCCTGGACGTCCCCCAGGGAATATGCAGTGCCCAGGGTGGATACGATCACTTCCTTGGCTGCAAATCCCCCGACCAGCGCGATGTTCACCTTGTAATCAAAACCCAGGGGCGCTGTGACGGGTTCGATCGCATGGCCGATGGAACCTGCAACCGTGGACAAGAACTTCTCCCGGTTTCGGGTCCGTTCCAGGTCGTGCATTTTGTAGAGGTATAAGGCGTATGCATTGCGAATGGAATCCCGCCCTGCTTCCCCCTGCGGTGATGGAGACAAGAATATCCGCCGGGCGGCTTCGGCGAGGTCCCTGTCCTCGATTTCCGACAGTACCCGTTCCTTTTCCGCAGCCTCGGAACCTCTAAGGTGTGCGGCGAGCCGGTCGATTTCTTCGAGCCTTTCAAGGTCAGGCACCAGCCTGCCTACCTCCGAATGTGACAGGAAGGTCGTTTTAATCCGGTCTTCCTGTGTCTCGAAGTGCTTCAGGCGCTCGTCGGGCAGCCCGGGGTAGGTCATCATGGCCCATAGGATGATGGAGATCCCGAGGATCACGGTCCCTGCCTTCTTTACATACTCCCATGTCCTCTCCCAGGTGTGGATCAGGAGCCCCTTCAGAGTAGGCGCCCTGTAGGGCGGGAGTTCCATGACAAAAGGTGTCTTGGGACCGCGGAGCACGGTGGCGCGGAGGAGTTTGGCTGCAAACAGTGCGAAGAACCAGGAAATAAGCGTGAAGAGGAAAAGCATTCGTGCTTGCCCCTGTTCAAAGAAGGCCGCGATCAGGAGCCCGAACAGGGGAAGCTTGGCCCCGCAGTTCATGAATGGAAGCACCAGAAGTGTCGCAATCCGTTCCTTTGGGTCCTTGAGGGTCCGGGTGGAGAGGACCCCCGGCACGGCGCAGCCCCCTGAGATTCCCCCGCTGACTAGAAGGGCGATCACGGAGTTTCCATGCAGCCCGAACCAGCGGAGCACCCGGTCCAGCATATACGCCACCCGTGCGAGGTACCCTGAGTCCTCCATGATGGAAATGGCGAAAAAAAGGAATAGTATCAGGGGAACGAACCCGAGCACTCCACCTACGCCGTCGATGATGCCCGAAACGATGAGGGAGTGGAGCGGCCCTTCCGTAAGAGCTGCGGAAACCCCGGTCTTGAGCCAATCGAAAAAGGCCTCCAACCAGCCCACAGGGGCCTCGCTGCCCCAGAAAGTGAACTCGTAAATAGCGTAAAGGATTCCGATCATCGCGATAGGGCCGATGAAGCGGTTCGTCAGCACCCGATCGATCCGGTCCGACAGGTTCAACCGTGACTCGATCCGGCGCTTGACGACTTTTCGTGTAATTCCGGTAACGTAACCGTAACGATGATCTGCGATGATGCCCTCGGGTTCCTC
The DNA here is from genome assembly GCA_041685835.1 of Desulfatiglandales bacterium. Lineage (GTDB taxonomy): Bacteria > Desulfobacterota > DSM-4660 > Desulfatiglandales > HGW-15 > JAIPEI01. The sequence continues at coordinate 12,307 of JAWLEX010000011.1, read as the reverse complement.
CTCGAGGGTGTCCAGGGTGTGCTTGGCGACGCGATTGCAAATGGATGTTACTTCCGAGCTTAAAACCTGGTTCTTACTTATGATCCGTATGATCTGATCATCCCCCTCCAGGCACTTGAGGGCAAGCCAGCGTGGTGAGTATGTGTCGCTGTGAATCCCGCCGCGGCGAATGACCTCTTCGAGTTCGTCCAGGCTTCGGTCGATGTCGTTGCCGTAAGAGATGAGGAGGGGTTCCCAGGCCGGGGATTTATCAGCGAGTTCAACTACCTGGTCCAGGAGGGCGTCGATACCCTTTTTGGAACGCGCCACGGTGGGGACCACCGGGGCCTGGAAGAGGTCGGACAGGGCGTTGACGTCAATGGATATGCCGCGGGTGTCTGCCACGTCGACCATGTTGAGTGCTATGATTAGCGGGACACCCAACTCACGGAACTGGAGGGCCAGATACAGGTTCCGGTCCAGGTTTGACGCGTCCACGATGTCGACCACTACATCCGGTTTCTCGTTGACCAGGTAGTCGCGTGCAACGATTTCTTCCAGGGAATAGGCGGTCAATGAATAGGTGCCGGGCAGATCCACAACCTCGATCTCCCGGCCGCGGTGGCGGACATGCCCCACCTTTTTCTCCACCGTGACTCCCGGGTAGTTGGCGATGTGCTGCCGCGCGCCCGTGATGGCGTTGAACGCGGTTGTCTTCCCTGCATTGGGGTTTCCGGAGAGGGCGATCCTGATCCTTCTTTCCGTCATATTCAATGATTCATGCCCGCAAGCAGGGCGTAGTAAGGTTTATACCGTCAGGACGTGTGCTAGGATTCCGGGACGTCCACTTCCACCAGCACGTGGTCGGCCTCGTTATTTCGAAGCGTAAGAATGCTGTCCATCAGCTTGACGGCCACAGGGTCCCTGAGCGGGGCCCGGCCCTGAATGCGTATTGGTATTCCGGGGACCAGGCCCATGTCCCGGATTCGCCGCCCCATTTCACCAGAGGCTCCGACCTTCCGAATGACGCCGGCCTGGTCGTCGGCCATCTCCCGCATCTTGATCGTTTTTTTCATGGTGTTCGGAAAACCTCCGGCACGACCTGAATACGCGTGGTATACAACTTCAACCGGCGGGCAGCGGCTCCTGGGGTTCGCCCAGGGTAAAGCCGCCTTTCTCGATCAACGCCTTGAGCGTCTTTGCGATCTCGAGGGCCCTTGTCCGCGAGGAGAGCGGAACCGTGGCCACGTCCTGCCCGTTGAATCGAATAGACCCGCTCATGAGCTCAGCGTAGCTTACCTGCCCGAGGCTTGAAGGTTCACCCTTGGGATAATCGCTGCCGTAGTCGATGATCTGAGTAAACAACTCGTCGTCCCTGACACCCGTAAAACGCGCCATTTCTTCGTCCAGGACCGGAATGGGGATACCCAATCCGAGGGCCAGGGAGCAACCGTATCCCACCATGCCGACTCCCACCACCCATCGGGGGTCCATTCTTTTCAGGTCTCCTGTGACCATCAGGGTCCCTGCGGGGCTGACGGGAACGCCGTTTTTTCCTCTAGGGGCCGAAGGCCTGTGCTGGGTTCCAGGCCCCACTACGTATCCCTGTGCCCCGCCCAGAAATATCCGGGTCCCGATACCGATGGTGCGGTAAAAGGGGTCGTTGAAAAGCGGGCTCAAACAGCCGGACGTGGAGTAGTTGGCATTGGCCGCCCGAGGCTTGAGCACCCCCATATAGGTATAGATCGTCTTCTTGGAGAGGTTTACAGCGCAGTTGTAGTTCTGATACCCGTTGCGCGGGTTAACCATGACCGCGTAAGGCAGGTCCTCGAGCGTGATCCGTTTCTCGAACTCCCGGTTGGGGTAACAGTCCGTGCCGTAAGCTGTGGCCTGAAGTCTCACCTTGCGACCGGCCACCAGATCTTCGATCACGTGCCCGCCCCCGTACTTGAACTGGCCCGGATGTATGCGGTTGAGAGGGTCGTCCTCGGCGGGTTCCGTGGCTCCCAGATAGAGGTCAACCGCCGCAAGCCCTGCGTAGGCGGGCACACCGTTCAGCAGGACCCGGGCTGCCTTGATGGCGGGTTTTACCGGCCCGAAGTTTAGGAAAACCCCGGAAGAGCACATGGGCGCGAAGGTGCCGGTGGTGACTACGTCCACCTCGAGGGCCGCCTTTTGCGGCCCCTTGCTGCGGACGATGCTCACCATTTCATCCGCCGTTACGACAACCACATTCCCTTTTGCAATTCTCCGGTTGATTTCCTGGATTGTCTTGGGCTTTTTCTTAGGCATGCAGGTGTCCTCCTGAAATGACAGTGGAGAGATATGTTAGAGATGATCCTTCCTCAACACAAGAAAAAAGGCGGCTGATAGCTCACAGTTCATGGCAAGACCTCTTCGCTGCGTGTCGGTGGGCGCTGCGCGCTGTGTCGGTGTCGGTTGCCTGTGTCTGTGAAAGTAAGGGGTTTGCAGCAGGTGAGGCTCGCAGGATTTGTCGGTCAAGAGCTTGATTCCGAATGCCTGAATTCACCCGGACTCCCCCATGAGATTCCTTGACTTTGAAAGGCCCTTCGCATAAGCATACCCAGGACTGTAGATCTTTGTCGGGAGTGCCCGGGGGGGGAAATGGAGCGTCATACAGTACGCATCGGCGATCTGAGCCTCGGCGAAAACGCCCCTTTTTTCGTTATTGCGGGACCGTGCGTTATCGAGAGCGAGGAGACCACCTTTCGCGTGGCGGATTATCTGCGCGAGACAGCGGACTCCATGGGCATCCCTTTGGTTTTCAAGGCCTCGTACGATAAGGCCAACCGGACCTCCCTCGATTCCTATAGGGGCCCCGGACTCGATGCCGGGCTGGATATTCTTCACAAGGTCCGGGAGAGGACCGGCCTGCGCCTTATCTCGGACGTCCACTCCGCTCATGAGGTGGAAAAGGCCGCCCGGGTCCTGGATGTGCTTCAGGTCCCGGCTTTCTTGTGCCGTCAGACGGACCTCCTTGTAGCCGCCTCCAGCAGCGGCCTTCCCGTGAACTTGAAGAAGGGGCAGTTTATGGCCCCCTGGGACATGGAGCAGGCCGTTTTAAAGGTTGTGTCCGGCGGGAACAGGAATATCCTGCTGACGGAACGAGGCGTGTCGTTCGGATACAACAACCTGGTGGTGGATATTCGGGCCATTCCGGTGATGCAGGCCTTCGGGTATCCGGTGGTCTTCGACGCCACGCACAGCGTACAGCTTCCCGGGGCCGCCGGGGGGAGTTCCGGCGGGCAGAGGGAGTACGTGGAGGTCCTGGCCCGTGCGGCCGTCGCCGCCGGGGCGGACGGTGTGTTCATGGAGGTCCATCCCCGCCCGGAAGAGGCCTTGTGCGACGGCCCCAATGCCGTGCCCATGGGGCAGGTCCGATCCCTGCTGGCCCTCCTCAGAGAGATTCACGCTCTCGTGAAGAACCGGGAATGATTTTGGAGCACGAGTGTGCCTGAGGATGCAACCGCGGCGTTTCAAGAAGAAGATTAACCTGCGCAGGCCTGGAAGCGGTTGATCGTGATCGAGAGCTTCGGATCGCCGCTCCGGCTATGTGCGTTGCAGTGAGCCGTACGGCGCAGCCGGATATGACAAATCCCGCGCAGGCGGGATTTCGTGTTTTGGGGCGCCTCTCATTTTGATTCAAAGGTCGGCGATGATCGAGCGTCTTGCAGCGGAAATAAGCCTGCTCGTCCTGGATGTGGACGGGGTGATGACCGACGGTCGAATCTATTTGGACGGCCGCGGTGAGGAGACCAAGGTCTTTGATGTAAAGGACGGGTACGGCCTCAGTCGCCTGATGAGGGCGGGTGTTGAAGTGGCCCTCATCACGGGCCGATCCTCCTTGGCCGTGGCTCGCCGGGCAGAAGAACTGGGCATCGACGAGGTGCACCAGGGGGTGGCCGACAAGGGGGTGCTTCTGGATGAACTCCTTCGAACCAGGGGCCTGGAGCAAAAGGAGGTCTGCTGCATGGGGGACGATCTTCCCGACCTTCCCCTGCTGAATCGGGCCGGCCTGGCCGTGGCAGTGGCCGACGCAGCCGCAGAGGTGCGTGCGGCCGCGACCCTTATCACAAAGAGCAAAGGAGGCCGAGGCGCCGTCCGCGAGGTGTGTGAAATGATTCTCGCCGCCAGGGAGCGGTGGCCGTAGCTGGAAAATACCCTTTACAGGGCCGCAGGTGCCCCGGTATACTTATTGCAAATAAATCATATGAGAAGACTCCTTTACCGATACTGGCCCCTGGGGGGCATCGCATGTCTGGCCGCGGTCGTGATTTTCTACTTCATGGAATCCGAGGCTGAGAAGGAACTCGTACGCCGGCCGATTGTCACGGAAGCCGACCTTGAGGACGGGATTACCCTGACCGACATCCATTACACCCAGGACGATCCCGACCAAGGCATGCAGTGGGACCTGGAGGCCGAGGAAGTGAAGTTTTCCCCGGACAGGACATATTTCTCCTTCCGGTCGTTCCACTTGAAGCTCTTTCCGGAAGACCGCTCCTCCCTTGAACTCGAGGGGGAGCGGGGGGATTTCAACCGGGCCACTGGAGAAATCAACCTCCGGGGCGATCTCAAAGGATATTCAGTCGACGGTTATACAATCTTTACCGATCACCTGCTCTACAGCCACGAATTGGGCCTCCTGACGACAGATGAGCCCGTGAGGATAACGGGTCCCTTTTTCACTGTCACCGGAACGGGGCTCTATTTCAACCTGGAGCAGGAGTACCTGAAAATCAATTCCGGGGTGACGACTTCCCTGGACCGAAAGATCCTGACTTGACCTGCAGATATGCCTTCGGGGCATTCCCGGTCCCGCCGAACGGGGAGCGGGGAGCTTCGATTCCGGCTTGAGAAAGGGATATAATTCATGCGGATATTTGCCTTGATCCTGATTGCGGCAGTTGTTTGCTTCCCGGCCGCCATGTCCGCCCAGGCCGACCCACCAGATGTCCTGAAAGGGGACGACGAGCCCCTGGTGGTTCGATCGGAAACGCTCGAGATCGACAACAAGAACAGGAGGGTTATCTTCACGGGGAACGTGGACGCAAGAAGGAGTACCTTCACTATACAGTGCCAAAAGATGCATCTGTACTACCTGGGCGACGCTTCCGGGAATACCGAGGGACCCGAGGACCTCCGCGTGGACCGGGTGGAGGCTAAAGGTAATGTGAAGATAACGCGTTCAGACGGGGGTGAGGCAATGTCCGATGAGGCCGTCTACTACCAGAAGGACGACAAGGTGATCCTCACGGGGAATCCGGTTTTGAAACAGGGCGAAGATTTCGTTGAGGGCTCCCGGATCACCTTCTTCATAGGCGAGAGGAGAAGCATCGTGGAGGGTTTGGGTGAAGAACGGGTTCGGGCGGTGATTTTCCCGGGCGGCAGGAAAAGGTAGGGGCACTTGGCTGAAGGTGGAAAAGAAACCCTGGAAGCAAGGGGCCTGATCAAGATCTACGGCCGAAAACCTGCAGTGGACGGCGTAGACTTGACGCTCCACCGTAATGAAATCGTGGGTCTTTTGGGGCCCAACGGTGCTGGAAAGACCACGGCCTTCTATATGATGATCGGGCTCGCCCGCCCGGACGCCGGCCGAGTGCTTCTGGACGGGAAGGACATTACCAGGGAACCCATGTACATAAGGGCCAGAAAGGGAATCAATTACCTGGCACAGGAGCCTTCGGTCTTTCAGAAGCTCACGGTCCGCGATAATCTCTTGGCCATAATGGAGGGGCTCAAGATCCCCCGCCGGGAGATTCGTTCTCGAGCTGAACAGCTGCTCGGGGAACTTGGTATCCGTCACCTGGCCGACCAGAAGGCCTCGGATCTGTCTGGAGGAGAACGGAGAAGGCTGGAGATCACGCGTGCCCTGATAAGCGAGCCGAGGTTCATGCTCCTGGATGAGCCTTTTGCGGGCATCGATCCCCTGGCACTCAACGACATCAACATGATCATCCGGCACCTGAAGGACCGGGGCATCGGTATAATCATCTCGGATCACAATGTCAGGGAGACCCTCAAGGTCTGCGACGTCGCGTACATCATTAACGAGGGAAAGATCATCGAGTTCGGACCCCCGGAAACCATCGTGACGAGTGAGATCACCAGGAGCGTCTATCTGGGGCAGGATTTCAGTCTCTAGGCCCGATCACCTGAGGAGCGGTACTACACGATATGGCACTGCAGCTGAAGCAATCCCTAAATCTGAGCCAGCAACTGATCATGACGCCGCAGCTTCAGCAGGCGATAAAGCTGCTGCAGCTCTCCCGACTCGAGCTACTTGACACCATCAGCCAGGAGATGGAGACGAACCCTGTGCTGGAGGAGCAGGTCCTGGAGGATTCGGACGACGTCCCCTCACCGGAGGAGCCGGTCGAAGCGGAAACCTTGCCCGAGGTGAGTGTAGAGGAGGACGTTCGGCACGACGATGTGGACTGGGAGGCATACCTGGGAGAGTACAACACCGGCTGGGCCGAGACACCTTACGACGCCAGGGAATACCCTTCCTTCGAGAATTTCACCGCGCAGCGCCCCAACCTGACATCTCACCTGGAGTGGCAGCTTCAGATGTGCGGCCTTACCGGCGAGGAGCGGGAGATTGCCGAGTACATCATTGGAAACCTGAATGCTGATGGATACCTGAAGGTCACCGATCAGGAAATCTCGGAGTCGACGGGCAGAAACCTGGAAGAGGTTGAGGGGGTCGTCGACGTCATTCAGCGTCTCGATCCTTCGGGTGTCGCGGCAAGGGACATGCGGGAGTGCCTCCTGAACCAGATCCGGAACAATGGTTGGAGAAAGTCCCTGGCCGAGGTCATTGTCCGGGATTTTATGGACAAGCTGGAGAACAGGAATTACGACCAGATCTCAAGGAGTTTGGGAGTCACCGTGGACGAGATTGTCTCGGCGGTCTCCATGATCACCAGCCTGGACCCGAAGCCGGGACGGCTCTTCAGTGATGAGGAGACCATCTATATCAGTCCGGACATTTATGTCTTCAAGGTGGGCGACGATTATGAGGTCGTGCTGAATGAGGACGGCCTGCCCAAGCTTCGTATCAACTCTTTCTACAGGGAGGTGCTCTCCTCGAGAGGTGTCCACGCGGACTCCACCAGAGAGTACATTCAGGACAAACTGAAGTCGGCGGCCTGGCTCATCAAGAGCATCCACCAGCGGCAGCGGACCATCTATCGTGTGACACAGAGTATCGTCCGCTTTCAGCGGGATTTCCTGGAGAGTGGAATCGTGCACCTGAAACCGCTTGTGCTTCGCGATGTTGCGGAAGACATACAGATGCACGAGTCCACCATCAGCCGGGTCACCACGAACAAGTATGTTCACACGCCCCAGGGTGTATTCGAACTGAAGTACTTCTTCAACAGCGCCATCAGTGGTCCGGGCGGAGAGTCGGTGGCCTCGGAAAGTGTGAAACAGCGCCTTCGAGACATTATCAAGGGCGAAGACAGTAAACACCCATACAGCGATCAGGAAGTGGCGGAGATTTTGAAGTCCGAGGGTATCAACGTTGCAAGAAGAACTGTTGCCAAATACCGGGAGGCCATGAACATCCTGCCCTCGAGAAGACGAAAACGCCACTATTGAGAAAGCCGGGCCGGCACCGTTGACTCTTCAGCCTGACGGTGGCCGGCATGCATTTTTGAGTTTCTGGATGTTTGACTTTTCGCCGGTTTTCTGTTAGGGACCCCTTTTCTTCAGGAGGGATAACGCATGGACATTACGGTAACATTCAGGCATATGGAGCCCATTGAGAGCCTTCGGGACTATGCGGAGGAAAAGGTCTCCAAAATGGACAAATACCTGGACACGGTCAGCGAAGCCCACATCGTTCTTACGGTTGAGAAGTTCCGCCACACTGCGGACGTAACACTGAGTATCGACGGTACCCGTGTCAAGGGCGTGGAAGAGACCGAAGACATGTACTCGGCGATCGACCAGGTTATGGACAAGATTGAGAAACAGGTAAAGAAACATTTGTCCAAGATTAGAAAGAGGAGAAGCCCGGACAGCATTAAGGCGAGTGGAGTCCTCGATGATGCGACGGGCGAGAGCGCGGATGAAGAAGATGAAGAGGCCATGAATCCCGAAGGAGGGCCTGTTATAGAGGTGGAAAAGATGGTGGCGCTTCCCATGGATCCCGAGGAGGCCGCCATGCAGCTCTCCATGTCCCGAAGGGATTTTTTCGTGTTCCGCAACCCGCGGTCCAAGGAGATCAGCGTTCTCTACAAGCGCTCTGACGGCAACCTGGGGCTCATCGAGCCGTCCAATTGAGACTTAAAATGAAACTCTCGGAATTGCTTGATGAGGACAATATCATCACCGAACTGAGTGCGCGGGAAAAGAAGGGCGTACTGGAAGAACTCGTGGCGGCGGTCATCCGCCATGAGCCTTCCATAGACAAGAGCACTCTCGTCAAGGTCCTTTTGGAGAGAGAACGTTTGGGGAGCACGGGTATCGGGGACGGGGTGGCCATTCCTCATGGGAAATATCATGGCATCTCCCGGCCTCTCATCTCGTTCGGCAGGAGCCGGGAAGGGCTGGATTTCGACTCCATGGACGGTCAGCCCGCCCACCTCTTTTTTCTCCTGGTCGCGCCCGAAGGCTCGGCGAACATTCATCTCAAAGTCCTGGCGACGATCGCTCGAATACTGAAGAACAGCGCCTTTCGCAAGACCCTGATGGAAGCCCCCTCCAGGGAAGAGATCTACAGGAAAATAGTACAATACGATGAGAAATTCTAAACGGCAAACGCCGGTGGACCCCATTACCCGGGCAACAGAAACCGCCTTTCGGGGTGCGGGAGAAAGGCTCAGCAGGCCATGATCGGCATACTAGTAGTAACACATATAGACCTCGGCCGGGAGTTCCTGAGGGCGGCCGAGTTCATCGTCGGCCGTATCGAGGCGGCCGGGACCGTATCCATCGTGGACACGTCCAACAGCGATGAGACGCGCAAGGCCATCGAGCACAAGATCTCTGAAATCGATACCGGCGACGGCGTGCTCATCCTGACAGACATGTTCGGTGGTACACCGTCCAACCTGAGCCTCTCCTTCCTGGCAAAGGACCGCGTGGAGGTCTTAAGCGGTGTAAACCTTCCCATGGTTATCTTCATCCACCAGAACCGTTCGGGCATGAGCCTGGCCGAACTGGCGGAAAAGGCCCAGGAAGCGGGAAAAGCGGGGATCTCCCTTGCCGGTAAATTGCTCGAGGTGGGTTGATGGGCGGGCTTTTCAGGATCACCCCGGCGAATGCTGCGGATTATCTGACTCGAATTCTCGAGATCGAGGCCCTGTCGTTCTTTACGCCCTGGAGCCCGGTGGCCTTCTGTGATGAATTGCGGAACCCGGCATCCGGCTTCTGGGGATACGCCGATGAAGGCCGTCTCTGGGGCTACATCTGCTGCAGGTTTGCTGGAAAGGACCTGCGGGTCCAGAACATCGCCGTTCACCCTGGACGCAGAAAACGAGGTCTGGGCATGCTCCTTCTCGATAAAGCTCTGCAGGCGGCGTGGGCAGGAGGGCTGGAGGGTGTCCGGCTGGAGGTCAGGACTTCCAACCTTCCGGCACAACACCTGTACACGAAACGAGGGTTCAGGGAAGCGGGTCGAAGGCACAAATACTACCGGGACACCGGAGAAGATGCGATTGTGATGCACTTGGCGATCCAGGACCGAAGAAGAAGGTTTAACGAAGGTTTTCATCAGCCGCAGGCCAAATATATTTCTATTTCAACACACAGTTCACTGGAGGTTTGACCATGTCCATAAAAGTCGCTATTAACGGGTTTGGACGAATCGGGCGCATGGTGTTTCGAGCGGGATTCGCACAGAACGACATAGAGTTCGTGGCCGTCAATGACCTCACGGATGCTGAAACCCTCGCGCACCTGCTTAAGTATGACTCGGTCCAGGGCCCCTTGGATGCGGATGTCTCGAGCAGCGAAAACGCCGTCATTGTGAATGGAAAGGAGATAAGGCTCTTCGTGGAGCGGGACCCGGCTGCGATCCCCTGGCGCGATGTGGGTGCCGACATCGTTCTCGAATGTACCGGACTTTTTCGAAGCCGGGATAAGGCGGCCGCACACCTCGAGGGTGGCGCAAGGAAAGTGATCATTTCCGCCCCGTCCCCGGATCCGGACGTTACCGTCGTCATGGGCGTGAACGAGAAGGACTATATCCCGGAAAAGCATCACGTAATCTCGAATGCATCCTGTACCACCAACTGTCTCGCCCCGGCCTGTAAGGTCCTTCTCGACAGGTTCGGTATCGAAAAAGGCCTGATGACCACGACCCATTCATACACCGGCGATCAGCGGCTCCTGGATTTTCCGCACAAGGACCTGCGCCGCGCGAGGGCCGCGGCCCTTTCAATGATTCCTACGACAACCGGGGCGGCAAAGGCCGTGGCGCTCGTACTTCCACAGCTCAAGGGCAAGCTGAACGGAATGGCGATTCGAGTGCCCACGCCCAACGTATCGGTCGTGGACCTCGTTGCCCAGCTGGGCAGGCCCGTTACGGTGGAGGAAGTGAATGCGGCTTTTAAGGAGGCCGCCGAGGGACCCATGAAGGGTATCCTGGCCTATTCCGAGGAGCCCCTCGTATCCGTTGATTTCAACGGGACAACCGTCTCCTCCACCGTGGACGCGCTGACCACGTTGGCCGTTGACGACATGGTCAAGGTGCTTCTCTGGTATGACAACGAGTTCGGATACTCCAGCCGGATGGTTGACGTGGCCCGTTACGTGGCAGGGAAGTGATTCAGTCGCCAGGCCCGGAAAGGGGCCGGCATGGAGAGGACGCATGAGTGAACGTAAACCCATTATGGCTGGCAATTGGAAGATGAACCTCACGCTTGACGAGGCCACAGCCCTTGTCAAGGCGCTCGGAGAGCATGCCTCCGGTCTCGATGAAGTAGAGGTGATGGTGGCGCCGCCTTTCACGATCCTTCACGCCGTCAGGAACGCCGCAATGGGATCAAAAATCCTTCTGGCGGGGCAGAACATGCACTGGGAGCCCAAAGGCGCCTTCACCGGCGAGGTCTCCGGCGGTATGCTCCTGGAAGCCGGATGCACCCATGTTATCCTGGGGCACTCGGAACGCCGGACCCTGTTCGGAGAGGACGATGAAGCGGTCAACCGGAAGGTCGTGGCCGCCGATCTGGTGGGCCTGGTCCCCATCCTGTGTATCGGCGAGACCCTTGATGAACGGGATGCAGGGCGTACCTTTGACGTGATCCGTTCCCAGCTTCGAGGGTCCCTGGCCGGTTTTGCATCGGAAGGGCGGTTGCCGAAAAGTGTTGTCATCGCCTACGAACCGGTATGGGCCATCGGAACGGGCCGGACCGCCACGCCCGATCAGGCCCAGGAAGTGCACCGGTTTATCAGAGAATGGATCGCGGAGAACTTCGACGCCGGGACTGCCCAAATGATCCGGATCCTTTATGGGGGAAGCGTAAAGCCGGGCAACGTGCGGGATCTAATGGCCCAGGCCGATATAGACGGGGCCCTCGTCGGCGGGGCCAGCCTGACGGCCGAGGAGTTCGTTCCCATTCTCCGCTTCAGGGACCCGGCCTAGAAAAAGCGGTTGCAAATCCGCTTTGACGTGCTATTATTTCTGATTCGAATGACAAATGTGATCAAGAAAAAGCAGGAACTTCATGAGACTTATATTGACGATAATCCACGTGGCCGTGTGCCTCTCCCTGATCCTGATAGTCCTTCTCCAGAGGGGAAAGGGGGCCAGTATGGGCGCCGCCTTCGGCGGTTCGAGTCAGACCATGTTCGGAAGCGCGGGAGCCTCGTCGTTTCTCTCCAAGATCACGGCGGCGGCTGCCATCGTGTTCATGTTGACTTCTCTGGGTCTAGCCTTTCTTTTCGGGCAGGGCACCCCTTCGTCCGTTATGGACGGCATGGCCCCGGCCCAGGCCCCTGTCAGCCAGACCCAGCCTGCAGAGCAGCCTCCCCAGGCGGCTCCGGAGGGCGGGGACTAGGGGGCGACATCGTGCCGAAGTGGTGGAACCTGGTAGACACGCTATCTTGAGGGGGTAGTGGGCGAAAGCCCGTGGGGGTTCAAGTCCCCCCTTCGGCACCATACATAAGGTAAAAATAAACAATGATTACAGGGGATTGGGCCTTGGTGTCCGTCCCCTGTTTTCGTCTTGGGCCTCTTTTGGGCCTCCTTTTTCACCTAATGCGGGTCGTGACCCGCAAACCAAAGTCAAGGAGCACTGGCGCTAAGAATAAGCGTTTAGTTTGGTTTCTTCGGGATCGAAATCGCTATCGGGAT
>JAWLEX010000102.1:0-11106 GCA_041685835.1 Desulfatiglandales bacterium | reverse complement strand
GAGGTTGCGCGGAGGCGTACTGAAGTACGCCGCACAAGCAACCTCGCAGATTGACGCCGAGATTGGCAAAAAAGACCATTTCTGGATGGAAACTAGATAGCACTCGAATTGGCCATGAAGTGGACGGAAGGACCATATTTTGGAAAACATAATTATCAGACGGCTCAAGGTTGAAGATGTGGAGGACATAGGGGGGATTCAGGAGCGGATCACCAAGACCCCGGTTACTCAGGATTTCCTGAAGATCATTCGAGAGGATGCACAGAAACCGGACAACGCCTGTTTTGTGGCGGAACACAACGGAACAATCGTCGGTTTCATGGTAAGCAGCATCCTTTCCGGAATCTTTGGCGTGGAGCAAAGCGCCTGGATATCGATCCTCGGTGTGGACCCGAAATACATGGGCCAGGAGATCGGAAGGGCGTTGGCGTCAGAAATACTGTCGTTCTACCAAAGCCGTGGCATTAAGAGCATCTACACTTCAGTGAGATGGGATTCCACGGATCTCCTGTCTTTTTTCAAGACCCTGGGCTTTGACAGGAGCAATTTCATCAATCTTAAGCGCGCCCTTGATTGATCGTATGTCAGGGCCGGCGTTGGTCTCCGGCTTTGCTCACCGACAGGGGACACCCTCTCCTCATCCTCCTCTTCTTCCTCAAAAATGTCTTCGCCCGTCGCCGGTTCATGCCCGTTCCACCGGGCTGTTGGACGCCTCGGGCAATCACGGGTCCGTGAAGCACCTGAGGATGCCGGCCGCCGGGTGCGGCAGGGAGGAATACGTAGCATGATTACGGCGGGGATTGACTGCGGGACCGGGAACACCAAGGCCACCATCCTCAAAGACGGCGAAATAACAGGCAAGGCGAAAGTCCTCACCGGGTTCGACCGGGACAAGGCCGTTGAGGACTCGCTGGACAAGGCCTTGAAGGCGGCCGGGGTCGGGCGGGAGGACCTCCACAGGATCGGTTGGACCGGCTCCGGCATCAATGACGTCAAGATGGCGGACCTCGAGGTGAATGAGGTCAAGGCCATGGGCAAGGGGGCCAACTTCTGTTTTCCAGGGGCCCGCACCGTGGTGGACGTGGGGGCGGAGGAGGGCAGGGCCGCCAGGATCGACGCCCAGGGGAACACACAAGACTTCGCAGTCAACGAGAAGTGCGCAGCCGGTGCCGGGGTCTTTATCGAGACCATGAGCCGGGCCCTGGAAATCCCGCTCGAAGAAATGGGCCCCCTGGCCCTAACATCGGAAAAAAGCATCCCCATGAACGCCCAGTGCGTTGTTTTCGCCGAGTCAGAGGTCGTAGGCCTGATTCACTCCGGGACGGAGAAGAAGGACATCAGCCGGGCGATTCACGAAGCCATGGCAGGCCGGATTGTATCCACGATCCGGAGGATCGGCGTGAACGAGGACGTGGTCATGATCGGAGGCGTGGCGTACAATCCCGGTTTTGTGGAGGCGGTGAGAAGGGAGCTGAAGCTCCGGGACATCCATGTCCCCGAGGATCCGGAGTACACGGCCTCGGTCGGGGCCGCCGTTGTTGCGGCCGAGGAGGCCTGATCGCCCGGCGGAGGACATTGCCATGAATGAAGGACAGGCCGGGGAATTCTGGAGGTGGCCGGAGTCCAACTGGAAGGACCCGGATGTGAACTGGCGGGAAGCCCGGTTCATCACCGGCGGGATCGACGTGGGATCTGTGAGTTCCCAGGCCGTGATCATGGCCGACGGCCGGATCATGGCGTATGGGAACATGCGGACCGGGCCGGACGGCCCCGGCAGTGCGCGCAATGCCCTGAGTTTCGCCTTGGACGACCTGGGGGACATGCCTGAAGACCGCATGGACTACCTGGTAGGGACAGGTTACGGCCGCGTAAACATACCCATGGCTGATCGATCCGTCACGGAAATCGCATGCCATGCCCGCGGGGCGGGATACATATACGGGCCCGGAGTAAGGACGGTCCTGGACGTCGGAGGCCAGGACATCAAGGCGATCACGTGTGACGAACGAGGCAAGGTGGTCAACTTTCTCATGAACGACAAGTGCGCCGCCGGGACCGGCCGCGGTGTGGAGGTCTTCTCCGACCTTCTGGGCGTACCTGTCCAGGAGGTGGGGGAACGTTCTTTCCAGGTCAAGGAAGAACCCGAGGCAGTATCCGCCACTTGCGTGGTATATGCCAAAACCGAGGCTCAAGAGCTTCTCCGCGCGGGCGGGAGCGTCGAAGAAGCGCTTGCCGCCTACTGCCGGGCCACGGCGGAGCGGATCTTTGCCATTTTGGACAAGCTCGGGGTCACAGCGGGGTTCGCGGTAACCGGCGGCATGGCCAAGAACCGCGGCGTGATCGACAGGCTGATGCCCATGGTGGGCCTTGAATTCATGAAGACGGAGTGGGACACCCAGATAGCAGGGGCGGCCGGCGCGGCGCTCTTCGGCCATGCCCTCTGCCTGAAAGGGAAAAAACGAAGGAAGTAGCCGGCTCGACGAATGAGTGAGATCACTTTGACCATTAACGGGCGGGAGGTTCAAGTCCGAAAAGGGGCCACGATTCTCGAGGCGGCCCGGAGTGCGGATATCTATATCCCCACCCTGTGCCACCACCCGGACCTTCTGCCAGCCAAGGGAAGCCCGCCGGCAAGGGCCGTGTATCAGGGCGATAACAGGATAGAGAACGCCCGGCCCGGGGAGGCAGGCGCCGGGTGCGGCCTGTGCGTTGTTGAGTTGAAGGGCCAGGAAGAGCCTGTGGAATCGTGCTCCACCGAGGCCTTGAACGGCATGGAGGTGAGCACTGACAGCCACAGGATTCGCGACAGGCGGCGGGAAAGCCTCATTCCCATACTTGCAGGCCACCCCCATGCCTGCCTCACCTGCGCCCAGCAGGAAGGCTGCTCCAGGAGCCAGTGTTCGTCCAACGTTCCGGAAAACGAAAGATGCTGCCCGAGGTTCGGTCACTGTGAGCTTCAGGATGTGGCACGTTACGTGGGTATATCCGATGAGACGCCTGGATGGGTGCCTGCGGGTCTGCCCGTGCTGAAGGAAGATCCGCTCTTTGTAAGGGATTACAACCTCTGCATCGGCTGTACACGTTGTGTCCGTGCGTGCCGTGATTTGAGGGGGATCGAGGCGATGGGGTTCGTTCGAGATGACAAAGGACAAATCCGGATCGGGACCCTGATGCCCACGCTCGAGGAGTCGGGGTGCCGCTTCTGCACTGCCTGTGTCGAGGTATGCCCTACAGGGGCGCTCACGGACAAGGACGTCCGCGCCGGAAGCAAAGAGCATGACCTGGTTCCCTGCAGGGCTGCCTGCCCGGCCTGCGTGGACGTGCCGGAGTACCTGAGGCTGATCGCCCAAGGGAAGCCTGATGAGGCCGATGCAGTCGTCCGCGAGAAGGTGCCGTTCCCGGGAACTCTGGGAAGGGTCTGCGTACACCCTTGCGAGGATGCCTGCAGGCGGGGGCACGTGAACGAGCCTGTCGCCGTCTGCGCGCTTAAACGCTTTGCCGCGGACAACGATAAGGGATTGTGGAAGCAGGGCCTCAGGCCCGGTGCGGACACCGGAAAACGCGCTGCCGTGATAGGCGCCGGGCCTGCCGGGCTCACAGCGGCGTTCTATCTTCGCAGGGCGGGGCACGGTGTCACATTGTTCGAGGCAAGAGACCTGCCCGGCGGCATGATGCGCTACGGCATCCCTGACTATCGCCTGCCTGTTGAGGTCCTGGACCGGGAGGTCCGTGAAATCCTGAATTTGGGCGTTGATTTCAGGCCCGGCAGGGCCCTGGGAAAGGACTTTCACCTGGAGGACCTCAGAGGCAAGGGTTTCGACGCCGTTTTCCTTGGAGTCGGGGCCCAGGAGAGCAGGAAGGCGGATATCGAAGGGCTCGATCTCAAAGGGGTGATGTGGGGCCTGGATCTTCTCGGAAAGGTTGCAGGGGGCGATCCCCCGAGACTCGAGGGAAGGGTGCTGGTGATCGGCGGAGGAAACACGGCCGTGGACGCGGCACTGACCTTGGCCCGCTCCGGCGCCCTCGAGGTAACCATGGCCTGCCTCGAGAGCCGGGAGCAAATGCCGGCACACGCCGGGCAATTGGAGGTCCTGCAGTCCGCGGGAGTCAGGCTCATGCCCTCCTGGGGCCCTTATCGCATACTCGGCAGCGGCGGCCGGGTCACCGGTGTCGAGCTTGTCCGCTGCACCGGGGTTTTTGACATCAAGGGCGAGTTCAGCCCTGCCTTTGACGAGGAGGTTGTGAAGCAACTGGAAGTCGACCAGGTCATCCTGGCCATAGGTCAAAGGCCGGACCTGTCCTTCCTGAGAGAGGGCGGACCCATTCGCGTGGATCGCGGCCTGATAGTCGTGAACGGCGATACGCAGGAGACCGGAATGCCCGGAGTGTATGCCGGCGGCGATGCGGCGGCTGTTCCCGGTTCCGTTATTCATGCCGTTGCCGCAGGGAGAAGGGCTGCCGCGGCCATGGATCGTGCCTTGGGTGGAAGCGGTGAGACGGATAAACCCCTCATTGCGCGAGTGCGGCCCGGCCCGCGCCTGGGGCGGGAGGATGGTTTTGCAGGTCGCGCCAGAGAGCCCTTGCCGGGGGTGGAGTCGGGGTACGATGCCGATGCTGCAAGGCGCGAAGCCTCGCGGTGCCTTCAATGCGATCTCCGGCTGCTGATGGGGCGCAACCCTGCGCCCCCGCAAAAGCGCCTGCCTTTCAACCAGGAGGCCATAGCGCAGGTACCGGAGTCCGAGGGGGTGTTCAGGCTCATTGACCGGGATCAGAGAATAGTGGCGATTAAGGGGGTGGCCGACCTCAGGAAGTCGCTGATGCAGGAGCTGGGCGATAATGACGAGGCCGCGCTTTTCGATTACCAGGAGGACAAGATGTACTCCAAGCGGGAGAGTGAGTTGATCCAGCAGTACCTGCAGGAACACGGAGAGATGCCCGGGGGGTTTGATGATGATCTTTACTAGTGCCCATCCAGAAACGCTTTTTGGGCACTGGCAAGTTTCCAGTTCAGCCCGGATAACCGCCCCATTACAAGTGTGCGGCCCGGCGCCCCGCGATCCGTCCGAAGACCAGGCAGTCCGTGATGGAGCAGCTCCCCAAGCGGCAGGCCCCCTGGACCCCGCCGGCGAACTCCCCGGCCGCGTAAAGCCCCGGGATCGGGATTCTGTGGAGATCGAGGACCTGGGCCTGCTTGTTGATCAGGGTCCCGCCCATGGTGTAGTGCACCTTGGGCCAGAGGCGGATGGCATAGAACGGGGGCGTTTCGAGGGGCCCGGCGTTTTCCCGAATCGGCTTGCCGAAGTCCCCGTCCTCGCCCGCCCGGACCTGCGCGTTGAAACGCTCAACGGTGTCCAAAAGCGTCTCGGCCGGCATCCCGTAGTGCCCGGCCAGGCCGGCCAGGGTGTCAAAGGCCAGCACGATGCCCTTTTTCAGGCACCGGTCCACGCTGTAGCCGGAGCGGACCACGCCCTCATGTTCCGCCAGGCCGATGCAGGGAACACCCTCCCGAAAGATGGCCTCGGCGCGGACCCGGCGGTCCCCCAGCTCGTTGACGATGCGTCGGCCGGTCCGTGGGCTCACGATAATGCCGTAGGGGAGGGCGATGTAGCAGGCAAAATCCGGGCCAATGCCGTATCCCTTTTCGTCCGGGCAGGCCCAGGGTGCGAGCTGGATCCAGGAGAGGTGTGCCGGAAGGGCCCCGATGCGCAGGGCCTCCCTCAGCGCCTCGGCCGTTGCGGAGCGCTTGGAGGTGGCGTCCACGGACGTGTCCAGCCTCGGATCCTGGGCCGAACGGAAGGGGATGTCGCCGGCGAACCCGCCTGCGGCCAGCACCACGGCCCGGCGGACGCCGATGCGCCTTATGATGCCCGATCCTTTGTCGGGAAACCGATAGCCCTTTCGGATTTCAATGCCCCGCACCCGTCCCTGGGCGTCCGTGATCAGGTGCTCCATCAGGGTCCGGTTCCGCAGCGCTACCCCCAGCTCCCGAGCCTTGTTGAGGAGTCCACGCACGATGGCTGACCCCGATTTGTTGTGTGTGGTGTAGCACCGGTCCACGGAGTGGCCGCCGAACCGGTCCACACGGTCCATGTACCGGACCTCGAGGACGTTTCGGGTCCACTCGAACACATCTTTGGCGTTCTCGGCGACGATGCGGACCAGTTCCGGCTGGTTCAGCCCGAGACCGGCGGCCATCATGTCGGCGGCCATTCTTTCCGGGGAGTCCTGAATGCCCCGCTCCCGCTGCATGTCCGTGTCGGGCGCAGCCAGTCCTCCGTCACAGATGGTCGAGTTGCCGCCGTAGCCCAGCATCTTTTCGATGACCAGGACCGATGCACCGGCCGCCGCGGCCTCGATGGCCGCTGTCAGGCCGGCAAAGCCGCTGCCCACCACCATGACGTCCCACGTCTCGTCCCATGGGGCCCCTGCAGGTTCGGTTCCCGTGCGGGAGATGTTCTGCTCCATGATCTTCTCTCCTTTTCCCTCGACCGCACATCCCTTTCCGTCGGATTGAGGCATGGGCGATGGAGCGGTTTTCAAGCGTTGAAACAGCCTACCTCCTGACAGCGGTTTGGGCAACCCTGGGGATTCGGAGCGACCGGTTCGAACCCGCTCCCGGGTCCTGTACCCCGGCGTGCAAACCGGCCCGTTCGTCTGCGGTCGCCCTCGCTCTGCAGGGTGCCGGGACTCTTCCCGGTTCGGCGGACCATTTCTCTATCGACTATTTCCAGTGACAATATTTAAAGCACTAAATATTACCCGTTGATTATCGGACGTTAGTGTGCTTATATTTTAAATATATACCTTATCATTCCTTTTGCCCGACCAATCGGGTCATTGGGCCGCATAATTATTTGTAGCAGGAAGAGTTTGATCATAAATGAGGTGCTCCCATCGCGGGCAGTGGGCATGGAAACGATCGAGCATCAGGTGCTCCTGGCTGTTCGGCGGATCATTCGCTCGATCGACATTCACTCCCGAAGCCTTTTCAAATACTACGGATTCACCGGGCCCCAGCTGGTAGCCCTTCAGAGATTCCCCGTCACGAGGAGGTCACGCCCGGAACCCCGGCCAAATCGGCCAGCCTGAGCCATGCCACGGCTCCCGAGGCGGTTCACATGCTGGAAGCGGGCCCTCCCGTCATTCCGGTTTCCTCTGTCGAGGCCTTTCGGCGCCTCGAGGACTGGGAGCAGACCCAGTTCCTCTGCGCACTCCAGATAGTATGAGAAGGCTGGTGAACGCCGAGGGCCTGGATGTGGCCCCCATGTTGGACACCGATGCCACTGAGGCCCCGCCGGAGGATTCGCAGCCGGTCTGACGGCGGGCCCGGCCATGGAAACGAGAGATGGAAAAGATCGTCATTGAGGGGCTCTACAAGATCTTCGGTCCTCACCCCGAGGAGGCCATGCGCATGGTCCGGCAGGGCCGCAGCAAAGATGAGATCATGGAGAAGACCCGCCACGGCTTGGGGGTGGTGGACGCCAGCTTTGTGGTGAACGCAGGGGAGATCTTCGTGGTGATGGGGCTCTCCGGCAGCGGAAAGTCGACTCTCGTGCGCTGCCTCAACCGCCTGATCGAACCCACGGCCGGCCGGGTCATCGTCAACGGCGAGGATGTGACCCGGCTGGGCAAGCGGGCGCTACGCCAGTTCCGGCAGAAGCATTTCGGCATGGTGTTTCAGAACTTCGCTCTCTTTCCCCACCGCAGCGTGTTGCGAAACGTGGAATACGGCCTCGAGGTCCAGGGGGTCGATGCGACGACCCGGCACGAGGCCGCAATGAAGGTGCTGAAGCAGGTGGGGCTCAAGGGCTGGGAGGAGTCCATGCCCGATCAGCTCTCAGGCGGTATGCAACAACGGGTGGGCCTGGCCCGGGCCCTGGCCCTTGACGCGGACATCATGCTCATGGACGAGGCCTTCAGCGCCCTGGACCCGCTGATCCGCCGCGATATGCAGGACGAGCTGATCGACCTGCAGGAGAAGGTGCAGAAGACCATCGTGTTCATCAGCCACGACCTGGACGAGGCCATCAAGCTGGGCGACCGGATCGTCCTGATGAAGGACGGCCGCCTGGTGCAGCAGGGGACGGCCGAGGAGATCCTCACGAACCCGGCCGACGACTATGTGGCCCGCTTCGTGGAAGGCGTGGACATGAGCAAGGTGGTCACGGCGGAGACGATCATGAAGAAGTCCGACACCATGGCCTACATGAAGACGGACGGTCCCAAGGCGGCCCTTCGAAAGATGGAAAAGGCCGGCATCTCGTCCCTCTTCGTCGGTGAAGGCGGCCGGCTGAAGGGCATCGTCACGGCCAGGGCCTGCCGCAAGGCCGCGGACCGCGGTGAAAAGAGTCTGGCGGATATCCTGGATACGGAAATTCACATGGTCACTCTGGACACGCCGGCCAACGAGCTGTTTCCCCTGCTGGCCGACAGCCCGCACCCCATAGCAGTGGTCGGAGACGACGGCCATCTCAAGGGCGTCATCGTAGCCGGATCCCTGCTGGCCAAGCTGAGCGAGGTTTCCCGCAACGAGAGCGGCAACGGCAACAGCTCGGAATCGGGATCGTGATGAGCGTCCACAGGATAGGGATGGAGAAAGAAGAGACATGATGGAGTTTCCAAAAGACATCGATATTCCTTTGGACGTCTGGGTGGACGGCATCATGGAGTGGGTGCTGGCAACGTTCGGCGGTTTCTTCGACCTGCTGGGCACCGGGATCCTATACTTACTGCTGCACACCGAGAGCTTCTTTCTCTGGCTTCCGTGGCCGATACTGGTATTCGGCGTGGGTATCCTGGCCTGGCGGGTCATGGGATCTTGGCTGGCCGGGCTGGGCATGGCGGGCATGCTGTTCTTCGTCGGGGCTCTCGGGCTGTGGGATCTGGGAATGATGACCCTGGCCCTCGTGGTGGCCTCGGTGATCGTCTCCCTTGCCATCGGCCTTCCCCTGGGCATCGCCATGGCGAGCAGCGATACCTTCCAGGCGATCATCAAGCCGATTCTCGACGGCATGCAGACCATGCCGAGCTTCGTGTACCTGATTCCGGCCCTGATGCTCTTCGGCTTGGGAAAGGTACCGGCCCTCTTCGCCACGATCATCTACGCCGTGCCGCCGGTCATCCGCCTGACCAACGTGGGAATACGGGAGGTGTCCGCCAATGTGATCGAGGCGGCCCACGCCTTCGGCTCGAGCTACTGGCAGATCCTGTTCAAAATCCAGATGCCCCTGGCGCGGCCCACGATCCTGGTGGGTATCAACCAAACCACCATGATGGCCCTGGCCATGGTGGTCATCGCCTCCATGATCGGGGCCAAGGGACTCGGGCTGGAGGTCCTGCTGGCCATCAACCGGATCGAGGTGGGCCGCGGGTTCGAGGCCGGCCTGTGCATTGTGTTCATGGCCATCATCATCGACCGGATTACGTTTTCCATGGCATCCCGGAAAAAGAAATAGCACGGTGATGACCCTGTCCAAACAAAACCATTAACGGAGGAGATCATATGAAACGGATTAAGCGTGGAATGTTTGCTGCACTCGTGACCCTGGCGGCCGTGGGCCTGTTGTTCGGAACGTCCCCAGCCGCTGACAAACCGACCGTCATTTTCGGCGACTACGGGTGGGACAGCATCCAGGTAAACAACCGGATTGCGGCATTCATCATCGAGAACGGCCTGGGGTATCCGGTCAAGTATGTCCAGGGCGAGACCATTATGCTCAACACGGCCCTAATCCAGGCCAAAGGCGGCGAGGCACCCAATGTAAACATGGAGTCCTGGGAGGAAAACTGGCAGGAGCTCTACGACGAGGGTCTGGCCAAGGGCAAGGACCCCGACACGGATGAGGGGTTCGTGAACCTGGGCTCGAACTTCCCCAACAGCGTCCAGGGATGGTACGTGCCGCGCTACGTGGTGGAAGGGGACGCCGAGCGGGGCATCCAGCCTATGGCGCCGGATCTCAAGTCCGTGTTCGATCTTCCCAAGTACTGGAAGCTGTTTCAGGATCCGGAGGACCCGAGCAAAGGCCGGTTCTACAGCTGCCTCCCGGGCTGGGCCTGCGCACAGGTCAACAAGGAGAAATTCAAGGCCTACGATCTCGAGGAGTACTACAACATCATGCAGCCTGGCTCGAATCCGGCTCTGGCCGGCTCCATGGTGACGGCTTACAAGCGCGGGAACCCCTGGCTCGGCTACTACTGGGCCCCCACCTGGGTCCTGGGCAAGCTGGACATGCTTCAGCTCGAGGAGCCCGCGTTCGACCAGGAGATTTGGGACACAACGAAGGCGTGCGCCTACCCGGCGGTCAAGTGCGACATCCTCGTCCACAAGAGCCTGCCCGAGAAGGCACCGGACGTCGTCGCGTTCCTTAAGAACTACGGGACCACCCTGGACATCAACAACAAGTTCCTGGCCTACATGCAGGACAACGAGGCAAGCACGGAAGAGGCGGCAGCCTGGTTCCTGAAAAAATATGAGGACCTCTGGACCGGTTGGGTGCCGGCCAACGTGGCAGCCAAGGTCAAGGCGGCCATGAAGTAGAGAAGCGAAACCGCACCGGGCCCGCAACCTCCCGTGGCCGGGAGGGGCGGGCCGGGTTGCGAAAAACGGAAGAACAGCCCGGCAGCCTGCTGCAGGGCTGTTTCTTTGAAAGGTTCTCAGGGGGCGCGGGCCGCTACCATAAAAAAGAAGGGGCAAACGATGAACAGGACCCATCCTGTCAGGTGGGCCCTTGTCCTGGATAGAGAAATCCTGACACGGCTGGACAAACATTACAACCTGCACGCCCTTTTTCGCATTTCAGCTCCCTGCGCGGACGATGACTCGCACGTGCACATGGAGTTTCTGATAACGGGCCAGGGAAAATTGATTGTCGGCTACAATAGGAATATGATAATCGAACATCCGGATTATTCCATAGCAACAGGAAGGTATGCATACTGCGAGCTTTTCGTCATGGATGCGCAAACCGACGAAAGGGGGAATGCCGGCCTCTTCAATCTCAAGGGCCTGGCAACACCTGACGGGGAATACGAGTGGATTAGGGGGCCTTAAGGTGCCGGAATAAAATCGCTGTCTTAACCCCCGTTTCAAGGATCCCGCCGTGGAAC
>JAWLEX010000101.1:0-11168 GCA_041685835.1 Desulfatiglandales bacterium | reverse complement strand
CTCGCCTTGTTCCTGCAAGGAGTAATGGACCCTCCTGGCCGTGCCTTGTTCAAGGACTTCTATTGCGGCGGCGCGCACCCTTTTTTGAAGTTCGCCTCCCCCCACGTTACCCATTGTTTCGCCGTCCTCCTTCACAAGGAGCTTGAAGCCGATCCTGGCAGGTGACGCACCCTGCACGTCGATGACAGTGGCAAGCGCAACCGGCTCACGGTTTTCTGCGGCCCTGACCAGGGCCTTCAGTACATCCAGCATGATGGTTCTCCTTGGTTTGCTTAATCCATAGCAATTATCTCAAGAGATACAGGCCGCTCGGCACTCTGGCCGCAGAGGTGAAAGAGTCAAAGGCTCAACTGGAAATTGAAGCACCCCGTTTCGACCACAAGATCCTGCGGTCAGCTTTTCTTTGACACCCAAGACCGTTCCATCTAAACTCTGCTCTCAAGAAAGCAAATTCTTATCACCTCATGATCCTCGATTCAGTAAGCCCTCATATAAGGGATCGACCCCATGGACCGCGCCACGGAAACGAGAGAGACTTAAATGTAGTAACCGCTCTGGAAGGGGAGCGCAGTGAAAAGGACCGCCCGAGATATCATGACCACGGAGGTGGTCACTGTTCTGGAGGAGATGCTCCTGACCGATGTCGTGCGGCTCCTGCTCAAATGGAGGGTCAGCGGCCTCCCTGTGGTCGACGAAAGGGGCGAGTTGAAAGGGCTTGTCACCGAGCACGACCTGGTCAACTTCATTGTCAGCGGCAATGCGGCCGTGACCCGGGTCTCGGAAGTCATGACCCGGGACGTGAAGACCTACACGCCCGAGACCTCCTTCATCGATATCGTCAACGACTTTATGATCCACCGCGTCCGCCGCATCCCCATTGTCGAATCCGGGCGGCTCGTGGGGATCGTGAGCCGCCGGGACATCATCCGTGAAATGGCGAGGACTTACGACCTCATTGTCGGGAAAAAGGAGGAGACGGCGCCGTGATCCTCAAGAAGGTGACCCGAGGCGAACTCCATGAATGGGTTGACGAGGTCATCGCCGCCCGGCGGACTTACGGCGTCCAGTCCAAAAGCGATCAGTTCGCGTTCGCGCCCCTGAAGCGGGCATCCGATCTCCGCCTCGACTACGACGTGACCATTCTACCGCCCAAGACCTTTTTCCAGCCGCAGTGGGAGGACCTCATCACCTACCGGGGGGACGAGGGCTACCAGAGCGTCATCGAGGCGGAGCCTTTTGTTCTCCTGGGCGTCCATCCCTATGATCTGGTCGCCGTCTCCCAGATGGATGAGATCTTTTCCCAGTCCAAACCCGACATCCGATACCTCTCCCGGCGCGAGAGCGCCACCCTGGTGGCGGTGGACGTCCAGAGCCCGTCACGGCACACGTTCGCGGGGTACATGGGCACATCCAGCGTGGACCGGGGCTACGACATCCTGCTCACCCGCATGGGCGACGAGTACCTGGTGGACATTGCCACGGAAAGGGGCCGGGAGATCATGGGGCGCCTGGAAAGGCTCCGGGACGCGGCCGAATCCTGGCTGGACCAGCGCATGATGGTCTGGGAGCACAACCAGGGGGCCCTGCGGGCGCACCAGCTCAGGGCCGATCCCTCCACGTGGCCGGACCTGCTGGAGAAGTCCTACGACCACCCGGTGTGGGAGGAAAAGGCGAGACTGTGCTTTTCATGCGGCTCCTGCACCCTGGTATGCCCGACTTGCTACTGCTTTGACATCCGGGAGGACGTTGGCTGGGACCTCGAGACCCGGCGGAGGTATCGGGTCTGGGACGGCTGTATGCTCCAGGACTTCGCCAGGGTGGCGGGGGGCCTAAATTTCCGCAAGGATGCGGCGGCCAGGTACAGGCACCGCTATTATCGCAAGGGAAAGTATGTCCCGGAAAAACTCGACGGCCAAATCGCCTGCGTGGGTTGCGGTCGGTGCATCCAGGCATGTGTGGCCAACATCGCCGATCCGGTCGAGGTGTTCAACCGGCTGGCGGAGGGGGCGTAACCATCATGGAATCCGGGGCACGCCATTCACGGGATCACTACCTGCCGCGGCCGGCCCTTGTGCTCCAGTCAAGGCCAATGACAGAGAGCGACCGCTTCTTCGAGGTGCGCCTTGAGTGCAAAGAGGACCTCGGCCACATGCCCGGGCAGTTCGTCATGGTCTCCATACCCGGGGTGGGGGAGGCCCCCATATCCGTGTCCTCCTCGCCCACAAAAAAGGGTTCCTTTGAGATGATCGTTCGCCGCATGGGCAATGT
Source organism: Desulfatiglandales bacterium (assembly GCA_041685835.1). Taxonomy (GTDB): domain Bacteria; phylum Desulfobacterota; class DSM-4660; order Desulfatiglandales; family HGW-15; genus JAIPEI01. Next base: position 8,900 of record JAWLEX010000101.1, on the reverse strand, counting down.
TACACAGGCCATGCACAGGCTCCAGCCCGGGGACGGGATCGGGGTTCGCGGTCCCTTCGGCGCCTGGTTCCCGGTCGATGGGGAGCTGAAGGGCAGGGACATCTTCTTTGCCTGCGGCGGGCTCGGGCTGGTGCCCCTGCGATCGGCCGTGAACTATGTGCTGGACAACCGGGGCGATTACGGGGCGCTGCAGCTCTACTACGGCACCAAGTGTCCCTCGGACCGGCTCTGCGTGGAGGAGCTTGACCGGTGGCGGGACCGGGGGGACGTGTCCTGCGAGGAGACCGTGGACAAGGCCGATGAAAACTGGTCGGGCAACGTGGGTGTGATCACCTCGCTCATGACCGGCCTGCGGGTGGAGCCCGACAGGTCCGCGGCGCTCCTGTGCGGCCCTCCCGTGATGTTCAAGTTCGTGGTGGGGGCGCTGCGCAGGGCGGGCATGAAGGACGACCACATCTGGTTGTCACTGGAACGGCACATGAAGTGCGGCGTGGGTAAGTGCGGCCACTGCCAGATGTCCAATCTCTATGTGTGTCAGGACGGAGCGGTCTTCCGTTTCTCGGACGTCGAGGACATTCCGGAGGCGCTTCAATGAACAAGCCGAGGGTGGCTGTTTTCGACTTTGCCTGCTGCGAGGGGTGCCAGCTCCAGATCCTCAATCTGGAGGAGGACCTGCTCAATCTGATTGCCGTGATCGATCCGGTGGAGTGGCGGGAGGCTATGAGCGACCGCGGCGACGACTTCGACATCGCCGTGGTGGAAGGCTCCATCACGAGAGAGGAAGACGAGGAAAGGCTCCAGGAGATCCGGGCCAGGTCGCGGACTCTCATCGCCCTGGGCGCCTGCGCCACCATCGGGGGCATCAACAAGCTGAAAAACAGGTTTGATCTGGACGAGGTCAAGAGGGCCGTGTACGGGGAGGAGGCCGGCATGCCCCACCTGGAAACCGCGAGGACCAAGGCCTTGGATGAAGTGGTCCATGTGGACTGGAAGATCCACGGGTGCCCGATCAACAACAGGGAGTTCGCGGCCTTCCTGCGCGCTCTCTTGATCGGCGCGAAGCCGTTCGTCCCCAATTACCCCGTGTGCGTGGAGTGTAAGATGCGGGCCAATCCCTGCCGGTTCGACTACAACGAAATCTGTCTGGGGCCCGTCACCCGGGCCGGGTGCGGGGCGCCGTGCCCCTCGGGCGGTTTCTGGTGCTACGGGTGCCGCGGCTATGTGGACGAGCCCAATATCGAGGCGGCCAAGGAGATCATGAAGCATTACGGCAGGACAGTAGCCGAGCTGAGGAGCCGGCTGCTCCTCTTCGGGACCGGAGGAGGGCGCACCTCATGAGCGGGGAAACACGGATACGGGTGCGCCACGTCACCCGCGTGGAGGGCCATGGAAACATCGAGGTCAGGGCCCGCGACGGGCGCATTGAAAAGATCGAGTGGCAGGTCCCGGAAGCGCCCCGCTTTTTCGAGGCCATGGTGCGGGGGAGGAGCTGGGACGAGATCCAGCCCGTGGTGAGCCGGATCTGCGGGATCTGTTCGGTGGCCCACTCACTGGCCTCCCTCAAGGCCGTTGAAGACGCCATGGGGATCGAGGTCCCGGAGCAGACCGACAGGCTGCGGCTCCTGGTCCATTACGCCGAACAGCTGGAAAGCCACAGCCTCCACCTGGGCTACCTGGTCGTCCCCGATCTCCTCGGGGTGAAGTCCATTGTGCCGCTGGTCTCCTCCCGCCCGGACAACCTTCGGACCATCATCAAGATCCATCGCACGGCCAACGCGTGGATGGAGCTCATAGGCGGACGCATGACCCATCCCGTGAGCCTTCTGGTGGGCGGGTTCGCCGCTCTCCCCTCCGAGGACGATCTCGTGGGCTTGAAAAAGTCCATCCAGGAGGTGATGCCCGAGCTCGAAGCCCTGGCGGACCTGCTCCTTGGTGCGGCCGACAAGCTCCCGGAGTTTGAAAGGGACACCGAATACATCGCCCTTTCACACCCGGACGCCTACACCTTTTATCATGGGGACATCAGCAGCTCGGACGCGGAGCAGCTCGTGGACATCCACGAGTTCGAGTCCGTGGCCAATGAGTATGTCCAGGCGCAATCCACGGCTAAGTGGGCCCGGTGGCATCGGGACTCCTATGCCGTGGGGGCCCTGGCCCGGTTCAACACAAACGGGCACCTCCTGGGAACCAGGGCGGCGAGGACCGCCCGGCGATTCGGCCTGAAGCAGGGGTGCGTCAATCCGTTCATGAACAACACGGCCCAGCTCGTGGAATGCTTTCAGGTGGCCGAGCACGGGCTGGAGCTGATCGACGAGCTGCTGTCCCGGAGCATCTCTCAGGAAAAACCCGAGGTCCGGGAGCGGGCCGGCATGGGCGTGGGCGCCGTGGAGGCCCCCCGGGGCTCTTTGTTCCACAGGTACGGCTTTGACGAGGACGGCCGGTGCGTGTCGGCCAACCTGACCATCCCGACCAACCAGAACCACGCCAATATCCAGAAGGATTTCGAGGCCCTGGTCCCACAGATCATCCACCGCGGCCAGGATGAGGTCCGGCGGACCCTGGAGATGCTGGTGAGGGCCTACGACCCGTGCATCTCCTGCTCGACCCACTTTCTGGATGTACGCTTTGTGTGAAGGCCCGGGGAAACGCATGGGACGGACGCCGCAGGCCGAAACAGTGGTTGTGGGAGCGGGCAATCCCCTGCTGGCGGATGAAGGCATCGGGGTGTGCGTGGTCAGGGAGCTTGCGAAGAGGCCTGATTTGCCGCGGGGTGTCGACGTGGTCGAAGCTGGGGCGTCGCCCCTGGCCCTGGTCCACATCCTCTCCAACCGTCGCAGGGCCGTCCTGGTGGACTGCGCGCGCATGGGCCGGGCGCCCGGGGAGTTGTGCCGTTTTTCCCCGGAGGGGGTCTCCTCCTTAAAGCGGCTGCCCGGGCTCTCCCTGCACGAAGGGGACCTCCTCACCTCGCTCGAGATCGCGCGGAGGATCGGTGAGTGCCCGGAGGATGTGGTCATCCTGGGCATCGAGCCGGAAGACACGTCCTTTGGCTCGCAGGTTTCCAGGCGGCTCCACGGCAAGATCGAGGACTATGTCCAAGCCGTGCTGGGGGAGATTTAGGAAACGATGGGGCCTCATAGAGGCTCGGGCGGCGGGGCGCGAAGAGAAAAAAGCCGTTCGGAAGGGGGGCGGCCGGTATGTGCATGGCGATACCCTGCAAGGTCTTGAAGGTCCTCGAGAACAAGCAGGCCGAGATCGACGTGGACGGCGAAACAAGGCGCATAGGCATTGAGCTCACCCCGGATGTCGCTGAGGGGGATTACGTGCTGGTGTACTGCGGGTCTGCAAAGGTAAAGGTGAGCGGACCGGAAGCAGCCGAGATAATTGCCCTGTTCGAGGAAATGGAAGACCTGATGGATACGAGACCCGTCCTTGCGGACGCTGATTCGGGACGTCCAGATATTGGGTCCCCGCCTCCGCGGGAACGGCCGGATAAAGCCTTGTGATGCGCTTGACCGGCGGGAGGCACACTCGAGACACTATGGAGGCGTCAATGAAACCATTCAAGCATGTGGCCAAGGGGCGGAACGGCGCCTCCTTCGCGCTGGCCGCCGCGGTGATCAGCGGGTTTTCGGTCTACATCAACAAATTCGCCGTGTCCGGCATCGGGGACCCTGTGGTGTTCACGACACTCAAAAATCTGGTCGTGGCGGGGCTCCTGTTCGGCGTGCTGATCGCGCCGAAGGCCCTCCCCGAGCTGAGGGCGCTCACCCGCAGGCAATGGGCGGCGCTCGGCCTCATAGGGTGTGTGGGCGGCGGCGTCCCTTTTCTGCTGTTTTTCCACGGCCTCCACATGGGTACGGCGGCGGGAGCCGCCCTCATCCACAAGACCATGTTTGTCTGGGCCGCTGTCCCGGCGGTGATTTTCTTAGGTGAAAGAATCGGTCCCTCGCACGCGGTGGCCCTGGCCGTCCTGCTCGGGGGCAGCATTCTGCTTCTGGGTCCGCCCGGGGCATGGACGCCGGGAGGGGGAACGCTTCTGGTCCTCCTGGCCACGCTTCTCTGGGCGGTGGAGGCCGTGATCGCGAAAAAGGTCCTGGCCGGGATGGGCCCCGGTGTGGCCGCCTTCGGCAGAATGTTTTTCGGCTCCGCGGTCCTGCTCGCCTACCTGGCTTTTTCGGGGAAGCTGGGGGCGGTCCTGGCCCTGGACGGCGGGCAGGCCGCCTGGACAGGCCTGACCGCGCTCCTCCTCTTCGGTTATGTGACGTGCTATTACGCCGGGCTCAAGCACGCGCCGGTCACGGTGGTCACCGGGATCATGGTGCTCGGCTCCCTGATCACCAACCTGCTTGAGCGCCTGTCGGGCGGCAGCGCCTGCACGACGGATCACTGGATCGGACCGGCGCTCATCGCCTGCGCGGTGTTCGCCCTGTGGCGCCTCGCACCCGCGGGGATGCGTCAGAAGTCGGGAGAAGCGCATGCCGCTTGACGGGACCATCATTTTTGCCAGGTACGCCTTCATGCCCAACAGGCTGCGCTACTGCGGCGGCACGGACAACCAGACCCTCTTTGAGTACTGTGCGGCCAATCGCTCCGATCCGGGGCTTGTGGAGCTGTTGGGGAAGTTCCAGGCGGCCCTTCCTTACCTGAAACTCATCGCTCGAAGCAGCGGCCTCCCTGACCCGTTCGATCCGCGCGTGGTGGAGGCCTACTGGCTCGGAAACGAGCTCCTGGACAAGGTCGATCTGGTTCGGTTCTACAACTCCCTCAGGGAGCGCCTTTCGTCCCGGGTGGGGCCCAGGGCGCTCCAGCACCTTTTGCGCAAACCGCCCCAAGGGGCCCGCCCCCATCACAGCTTCCACGTGTTCGATGTGCACAGCCGGGCGGGCGCCCTCAAGCACAGCCTCGGCACCATGGAAAGCTGCCGTATCGGGTGGGGCCGGATCACCGAGGTCCAGGAAAGCCGCTTCACGGTCCTGCACCGGCCGCTCGTCCTGGAGGGGGGACGGCTCGAACTGGGCCGGGAACAGCCCAAGACCGTGCTGCACCGGATCGACGGGACCGGATTCATCGACCACTGCGAGGTGGGAGACTGGATTTCGTTCCACTGGGACTGGGCCTGTGACACTTTGACCGCGCGCCAGGTCCGGAACCTCGCGGCCTGCACCCGCCACCACCTGCATCTGGCAAACCAGACTCTTTAAAATGGCCGGTCCCTTGAAGAAGCCATTGAAATGGAGACCTCGCACCACGGGACAAGACACGCAGCACAAAATTCCCCTTGCACCGGGGGGCTGACCCGAACCTATGGAGCGGCGCGTTCTCACACCCCACCAAGCCAGCGTGGGTTGCGGGCCGTGGCATCATGACGGGTCGCGGTCTTGTACGGCTCGTACTCTCCATTCCGCCCTGCCTCAGAGCTCCGGCCCAGCAGGTCTGATAAGTCATCCCTGGTCAAGGGCTCGAATGTCCTTGCCGCAGTCAGGGCCTGCTCCAGCATCGAGAAGTTTTCCATGCCGGTGATCACCGTGGATACCGGCAGGGTCATGGCGTAATGCAAGCATTCCATGGGGCTTGCCGCTTCGCTTTGAGGGATGAGGCCGGCGCCCATGGGCTTCATCCCGAGCACGCCTATCCCTTCCCGGACCAGTCTGGGGAGGACGAGGTTCTGGAAACTCCTGAAGTGGGCATCCATCAAGTTTAAGGGCATCTGGACCGTGTCAAAGCGAAATCCGTTTTTTTCGGCCATGTCCAGCATTCGCAGGTGAATCATAGGGTCCTTATGGCCTGTGAATCCGATGAACCGGACTTTTCCCTGGTTTTGGGCTTCCTGAACCGCCTCCAGGGCGCCCCCTTGGGAAAAGATCAGGTCCGGGTCTTCGACCCGGATGACCTCGTGGAATTGCATCAGATCGACGCGATCGGTTTGGAGACGCAGCAGGGATTCGTCTATCTGTCTGGCGGCTGTTTCCTTATACCGCCCGTCGATCTTCGACATGAGGAAGACCTTTTCTCTATAGCCGTTCTTAAGCGCCCGTCCCATGCGCATCTCACTGACGCCTTCGTGGTAGTCCCAGCAGTTGTCCATGAAGGTGACGCCGCTGTCGACGGCCTTCCGGACAATCCGGACGCCTTCCTGGTCGTCCGCGGCCGTGCCGAGGTGAAAACCGCCCACCCCGATAAGCGATACCCGCTCACCGGTCGGGCCCAGTTTCCTGTAAAGCATGCTTCCCTCTTGGGTCGTTTCCGGCGGTTCCGCAAAAAAATAGTCCTCAAAAAAGGATGTTACCTCATTGGCGTTGCGCATGGCCGTCCCTCCATTTTCTAAGCGTTTTCAGTCGATGATCATCGCGTGGAATCCGGCACAGACCATTCTCCGACCTGCCTGTGGAATGTATGCTTAGCCATTATATACCCTCTGAAAGTTTCGTGAAATAAGGGCGGTTGTGTATCATGTACTGAATTCGATTCAAAACCCGACGATGACAGGGGAACCAGTGTGCGGTTCGGTTGCCGGGCGGCAAAGGGATGGTTAAGGTTGTGACGAACACGATGTGTGAGATGATTATCCGAGGCTGTCCAGGAGGATCAAAAGTGAAATCAGGCGCGGGGCATGTCATAGGCCTGGGGACCCTTTCTCATGACGATCCCCTGTACGGATATCTCCAGTCCCATATCATCCCACAGCTCGGACACAGTCCGGAGTGCGGGTCCTCTTTCAGCGTGTCGCGATTTCCTCATTCCAGCAACGTCTATCTCTATGAGGAAAGGGAAAAGGGATTGAGGTTCGTGGGCAAATTTTTCAAATCCTCTGATCGTGATCGCTCCAGAAGGGCGGCTGAAAACGAGTTCAACAACCTCCTGTTTTTGCGTGGACTCGGTTTTTCAGGAGCCCCACATTATATCGTAAGGGCCTTTGGATTCAATCCGGCAATTGATAACCTTGTGGTCACCGAATATATCAAGGCCGAAACCATGGACGGGATCGTCAACCAGGCCGTTTATCGCGGCGGCCACAGGCGCCTCTACAAAAAGCTTTCCGCTCTCGCCTGGTTTCTTGCGACACTGCACAACAAAACGGCGGGCAGCGACCACGTCGACTTTGATGAGAGCTGTCAACACATGGGGCGGCTCCTGAGGTCCTTGTCCAAGAGATATAAAGAAATCATTTTCGATGTTTACGGGACCCTCATCGACATAGAGACAGATGAGGGGGATGAAGAGATATACAGGGCGATCAGCCATTTCCTGACCTACCGTGGGATATATATGAATCGATGGGAGGTCAAGGATTCCTATTTCAGGATTGTGAAGGATCTGCGAAAGGCCGGCCGCGAAAAATACCCCGAATTCAATGCCGTGGAGCTTTGGACGGAATTTCTCAGGCAGCACGCAGGCAGGGATGTCCCGTCGAATCAATTAAGGGGGCTTCCAGTGTTCCTGACGGAAATGTACCGGAGTATTGCCCGCCGGCGCCTTCAGCTTTACCCGGGCGTCAAAGACCTCCTGAATGAATTGCGCCTGAACTACAAAACAGCCGCGATCAGCGATGCACAGGTAAAGGGGGGGCCCCGGAACCTGAGCGAAAGCGGTTATGGCCGGCCTAATGCTATGAAAGATTACCTTTACCTCCGCATCAGCCAGAAAGAGCCCCTCGACATTCTCTACTTCACCCCCTCCCTCACCTGGATATTCAATATCGACGATCAAAGCTTTTCCCTCTCCCCGGAAGTGGTGTACACGGGCATCACCAACCTGGAACTGAGACTCAAGGGCGCCGTGCTCGCCGGCGGGCATTACACCGAATACGGCGAAAAGCAGAACGACTGGCGTATCGAGGTTCGCGCGAGACAATATTTTTGAAGAAAACAGTTATTGACTTGATTTATACTGCTGGTTATACTTCAGGTAGTTTTGGAGGTATTAACCATGGCAAAAATCAAGACCGCAATCTCGATCAACAAACCCCTGTTCGAGGAGGTGGACGAACTCGCCCAGGAGCTGAACACCTCTCGGAGCCGTATCTTTTCATTGGCTGCCCAGGAGTTTATCGATCGCCACAAAAATCAGAAGCTCCTCCAGGCCATTAACAAAGCCTGCGAGGACATTCCGGACGAAAAGGAAGAGTCTCTGCGCTCGATGATGCGGCTGCGGCACCTTGGGATGGTGAAGGACCAATGGTAATCAATCAAGGCGATGTGTTCTGGATTACCTTGAAGGAGCCTTCGGGCTCCGAACCCGGTTATCGGCATCCTCACGTGGTGATACAGAGCAATCTCTTCAATCGAAGCCGAATCAATACGGTGGTCGTTTGCGCTTTGACTTCGAATCTGAAGCGAGCCCAGGCTCCCGGCAATGTTCTGCTGAACAAGGGAGAAGCAGGCCTGCCCAAGAAAAGCGTCGTCAACATCTCTCAAATCTTCACAGTGAACAAGAGCGATTTGTCGGAGAAGATCGGCTCTCTCACATCGAACCGTTTTAATCAGGTGCTGGAAGGCCTTAAGCTTCTCACTCAGCCTCGGGAGGTTGAGGACTGACGGCCTTTTTGCCTCAAGAAAAAGCATTCATACCTGCAAAGGCTTTGAAAATTCAGCGAGGCGGGCTGAAACCTCAACCCGGTCGGTGAAATGGCTTCAGCCCAGGGTCTCAAAAGGTCGGATCTCTTCTGGGTTTCCCGCTTCCTCCATGCCGCACCATCTCGATCTCGGCCAGGATGGCAATGGCTATCTGGGCCGGTTCCCCTCCTCCTAAATCGAGCCCTATGGGACCATGGAGCCGTGTCAATTGCTCCTCATCAAAGCCTCCTTCACGAAGATGTTCAAGAATCGTTCCGATTTTTTTCCGGCTGCCGATCATGCCGATGTATGCCGCCGGCGTGGGCAGCACGTCACGGAGAGCCTGTT
>JAWLEX010000100.1:0-11268 GCA_041685835.1 Desulfatiglandales bacterium | reverse complement strand
AAACCTTCAAGCCCAAAATCCCAATTTAGGTGCAATACTTTTGGAATGCAGCATGCTCCCGCCGTATGGTGCGGCGGTCCAGGAAGCGACCGGGCTCCCTGTCTTCGATTATTTGAGTATGATCAACTATGTGGCTTCATCTCTGATCAAAAAAAGCTTCGATGATGTCATTTGAATTGGTTGAGTCATGAACACGATCAAGACACGAATTTCAGAACTAAAAGACGAACTCGTGGGGCTGCGCAGGGATTTCCATGCCCACCCGGAAATCGGGTATCAGGAATTCCGGACCGCCTCGGTGATCGAAAAATATCTCAAGAATCTTGGCCTAAAGAGCAGCAGGGTTGCCGGGACCGGTGTGGTCGCCGTCCTCGAAGGGCAGTCCAAAAAACCCGTATTCATGCTCAGGGCCGACATGGATGCCCTGCCCGTTTGTGAAGCAAACGATGTGGACTACATCTCATGTAAAGAGGGGGTGATGCACGCCTGCGGGCATGACGCTCACATGGCCATGCTCCTTGTGGCCGCAAAAATCCTCTCTGAAAACAGAGATCGCCTTCGGGGGACAGTCAAACTCGTTTTTCAGCCCAACGAGGAAATCAACGGGGCATTGGATATGATTCGGGCCGGGGTTCTGGAGAATCCTGCAGTTGATGCAGCTTTCGGCATCCATGTCTGGAGCCAGCTGCCTTCCGGAACAGTGGCGATCACCCCCGGACCGGTCATGGGAGGCCTTGATGTCTTCAGGGTGACGATCAAGGGCACAGGCGGGCACACCGGCTTCCCGGAAAAGGCGGTGGACCCTGTGATCGCCGCGGCTCATGTCATCATGGCTGTCCAGACCATACAGACACGGGAAATCAGCAACCTCCAACCAACAACCATCATGTTCGGTAAGATTGAAGGAGGGACAAAAAGCAACATCATCCCCGAAGAGGTCCTTCTGGAAGGGTCTATCCGCTATCTATTTCAGGCAGGACCTAAGAGTTCGCAACCCCCTGCTCAACGATTTCAAAGGATTGTCCAAAGCGTCTGCGATACACACCGCTGTTCATGTGAGATCAATCTTGTCAGGGAGAACATCCCTCTGATCAATGATCCCAAAATCACACATGTTGCGAGCGCGGCGGTGAAGAAGGTCCTTGACCCCATGGGTGGCCGTATCACGACCATGCAGACAATCGCCAGCGAAGATTTTTCTGAATTCAGTGCCCGGGTCCCGTCCGCCTTCATTTTTCTGGGATGCGGCAACCCGGAAAAAGGGAGTGACATCCCGCACCACAATCCGTGTTTCAACATTGATGAGGAGGTTCTTCCCTTGGGAGTCGAAATCTTCGTGTCCAGCGTCTTTGGCTTTTTTCAAGACGCTGTTTGAACACAAAAAAATTCAGAACAGCTCCTAAGGAGGTGATTGGTATGAAATAAGAAACGAAACTTTTTACAAATGAAAGGAAACCTTCCTCACACCTTCCAAGAATAAGGAGTCCGCTCATGAAAAAATGGATCATTGCTTCCGCCATCATCGCATTCGTCTTTGCAGCACCTTTTGCCGGTGCAGGCGAATACACCGGCAAGGCCATCAAGGCCAAACTGGCCTCGGAGGAGATCGAAGGCGACTTTATGACGGTCTGGGCCAACAACTTCGCGGATCATATGCGCGAGTGGTCAGACGGTAAGATCGACATCGAGGTTTACGCCTATGGAACCCTCGGGACCCTTGGTGATATCAACGAACTCTGCCAGATGGGCGTTGTGGAGTTCGTGTTCTCGGATTATGCCTGGATCAGCTCATTCGTTCCGCAGGCCCAGGTCCTGGCCCTGAACTACATTTTCCCCACGGAAAAAGTCCCTCAGGCCCTGGATTGGATAATGAAAAACGGTGAATTCTATCCTCTCCTGGAACAGGCCTTCAGAAAAAACGGCATGGTGCCCATGTCGGTCATGTTCGAAGGCTGGCAGTGGATGTCCACAAACAAGAAAATCGAGTCCCTGGCTGATCTCAAGGGGCTCAAAATCAGGGTCATGTCCTCCAAACTGCTGGTTGAAGACTATAAGGCCTATGGCGCAGTCCCCACTCCCATGGACTATGGAGAGGTTTACAGCGGCCTGCAGATGGGCCTCATCGACGGGCAAGTCAATCCTCTCTTCGCCATCTACAGTATGAAGTTCTATGAAGTGCAGGACTATTGCACACAGCTCAAAAATGAGCCCTTCCTGGGCATTCCCACAGTGAACGAAGAATTTTTTGACAGCCTCCCGGAGAACGCCCAGCAGGAAATGCTGAAATTCTGGCAGGAATCCATTATCCCGGCCGGGGAATGGATCATGGCCAGAAACGACAGCGACAGAGAGAAAATGAAAGAAGCCAAACCTGAATTGGAGTTCAATTATATCGACGACAATGCCATTGTAGAATTCAAGCAACAGGCTGAAACCGTGTATCCCAAGTTCACACAGATTGGCGGTGAAGGTGCCGATGAAATCCTGAAAGTGCTTCTTAAGGACATCGAAAACGCTAAAAAAGCTCTGAATATCCAGTAAGCAATCAAGCACCGCTGCAGCAAACCGGCTGCAGCGGTGCTTGATTGGCAAAAGGGTGTCCCATGAACCAGGATATGCCCCATAAAAAGAAAAGGATCTTTTTTCAGCGCCTGAACAGAAATGTCGGAATTGTAATCAACAGTGTGGAGGTCTCGATATTGGTTTTCTGCGTGGCCTCGCTGGCAGTGTTGCTCATTGCCAATGTCTTTGCTCGAACCTTTTCCCAGAGCATCTATTATGCTGAAGAGGTCTCCAAGTTTCTGGTCATGCTGACCACGTTCACCGGAGTCAGCTACGGGGTCAGGAAAGCCCGGCATATTCGCATGGGGGCCTTTCTGGACGCCATGCCCCTGAAGATGGAAAAGGCATTTATTATCATAATATGCCTGGTCAGCGCTCTGGTCATGGGGATTATGGCCTGGTTTTCCTATGAATACCTCATGAACGCCATGTCCCGCAGCCATGTGACCCCTGCCCTCAGAGTTCCTACATGGACCTTTTACGTGATCATACCCATTGGTTTCGGCCTGGCCTGTATCCAGTACATTCGAACCATTATAAAAAATTTGACTGAAAAAGACGTCTGGCAGTCTCCTGATCAACAGAGTGAATACGAAGACGAACAGCTTGGAGGAGTACAGCTATGACTCTTTTTGGAATCAGTCTCGGGACCATGCTCCTGTTCGGTTTTCCTTTCATGGTCACACTGCTGGGCTCCTTGATCCTGTATGTCTATTTCTACATGCCGGACTTGGCACCAAAATTGATCGTCACCATGGTCCAGCAGGTTATCACCGGGGTCACCCCGCCGGCCCTGGTGTGCGTGCCCATGTTCATCCTCTCTGCCAGCATCATCACTTCAGGCGAATCGGCAGGCCGTTTGATCCGCATGATCAAGGCCTTTGTCGGCCATCTGCCAGGCGGGTTGCCCATCACCACCAATGCCAGCTGCACCCTTTTCGGTGCGGTTTCCGGTTCGACCCAGGCCACAGTGGCAGCCATCGGCGGAACCATGAGGCCCATGCTCCTGGAGGCCGGTTACAAAAGCCCGTTCACTTTGGGGCTGATCATCAACTCCAGTGATATCGCATTCCTGATCCCCCCGAGTATCGGCTTTATTGTCTACGGGGTGGCCACAAGCACGTCCATTGGCATGCTCTTTCTGTCCGGAATCTTTCCCGGTCTGATGATCCTGCTCATGTTTTCCATCTATTGCTATCTGTACTCCAAATTCAAGAATGTCGGGCGGCTGCCCAAGGCCACCTGGCCCGAGAGGGTTTCAGCCGTCAAAAACGGGCTCCCGGTCATGGGCTTCCCGGTGATCATCGTCGGCGGGATTTACGCCGGGATCTTCAGTCCGACTGAAGCCGCGGCTGCAGCAGTCTTCTATGCCCTGATCCTTGAAACCATCATCTATCGCAGCCTGACATTGAAGCGCATCGTGGACTCTTTTTTACAGACCGGCGTGATCACCGGGGTGGTTTTCATCCTGGTGGGCGCGGGCCAGGCCTTCTCCTGGATGATCGGCTTCATGCAGATTCCCCAGCAGTTACTGCCCCCTCTTTTTGGGGCCGACCCGTCCATGCTCCGGGTGATGCTCATTGTAGTGGCCGTCTATTTTGTGGCCTGCATGTTTGTGGATCCCATCGTGGCCATTTTTATTCTCAGCCCCATTTTCCAGCCATATGTGGTCGGCGCCGGTGTGGATCCCATTCTTCTCGGGACCCTGGTCACCCTGCAAGCGGCAATCGGATCGGCCACCCCGCCTTTCGGCTGCGACATCTTCACGGCTCAGCTGATCTTCCGGCGGCCCTACCTGGAAGTCATCGGCCACGCCCTGCCCTTCCTGCTGATGCTCATTTTGGCAACGGTGATCCTCATCATGTTTCCAGGCATCGCTCTTTTTCTCCCCAATTTAGCCATGGGCTGATGATCGCTGATCCATGTATGGTTGAAGAATCCCGGCCTCATGCGTCACAAGCTGCGGTATGAAATCAGCGTTTACAGCTGCTGGGTGAGGCTTGACTTTTGCCCCCCGTTGGTCAATAAATGAAGCAAAAATTGGGGTTGCCATCCATTATGATCGGAGGTGTGCGATTGCAGACAGAACATGAAAACTCCATGGCCGCTGTCTTTCAGAAACAGGTGGCCAGGTATGGGAACCGGGCTTGTGTTGCCTACAAAAAGGACGGGCGCTACCAGGACATTTCGTGGAACGAAATGGACGAGATGATCCGGGCCATAGGCTCGTACCTCATATCCACGGGCATCGAGCCCGGGCAAAATGTGGCCCTTTTTTCTCCCAATCGCTATGAGTGGTGGGTCATCGACCAGGCCATTCTCTCCATCGGCGCCGCCAATGTGCCCATTTACGCAACCAACTCCGCAGAAGAGGCCAAATATGTCCTGGAACACTCCGAGTCGCGGGTCTGCTTCGTGGGCGAACAGGAACATATGGAAAAGGTGGTCAAGGTCCGGGACAGCCTCCCGGACCTGAAAGGCGTCGTGGTGTTTGACGAGGTGGCGCAAAAACCCGAGGGCGTAATCACCTTTGCCGAGGCCCTGGAAGAGGGCCGCAAGCACGATAACCGGGAGGAGTTCGACCGCAGGCTGAAGGCCGTTAATCCCAATGACGTGGCTTCAATAATCTACACCTCGGGTACCACCGGCCCCCCCAAAGGCGTGATGCTCAGTCACAGCAACTTCCTGTCCAACGTCCATCAGATTCTGGACGACTTCAGCCACCTGGTGGGCGATGAGGATGAGTTCCTGTCCTTCCTGCCCCTCTCCCACTCCCTGGAGCGTACCGCCGGTTACTACCTGGCAGTGGCCATTGGAGGGAAGGTCTACTTTGCGGAGGATTTCGCCAAGCTCCAGGAAAACCTGGTGGAGGTGCACCCTACGCTGATTGTCAGTGTGCCGAGGCTCTACGAAAAGGTCCATGTCGGAATCCTGAGCAAGCTGGGCGACGCCTCTCCTGTGAAGAGGGCCCTGTTTGGATGGGCCATCGGCGTGGCCAGAGATAACCTCCCCTATGTCTGTCAGGGCAAGCCGAGGACCGGCTGGTTCAAGTTCAAGCATGACCTGGCCGACAAGCTCATCTTTTCCAAGCTCAAGGCGGCCCTGGGCATGGACCGGCTGAAGTTCGCCGTGTCCGGGGGCGGGCCCTTGTCCGTGGCGGACGCCGAGTTCTTCCTCGGCATGGGCATTACGGTGCTGGAAGGATTCGGCCTGACCGAGACCACTCCCGTCACCAATGTCAACCGGCCCTGCATGATAAAGCCCGGGACCGTGGGACCTCCGGTCAAGGACACGGAAATCAAGATCGCCGATGATGGAGAGATCCTGATCCGAGGTCCACAGATCATGCTGGGGTACTACAAAAACGAGGAGGCCACGAAAGAGGTCCTGAATGAAGACGGCTTTTTCTGCACCGGGGACCTCGGAAAAGTGGACGAGGACCAGTGCCTCATGATCACCGGGAGAAAAAAGGAGATCATAGTCACGTCGGGGGGGAAGAACATAGCCCCGCAGAATATTGAAAACTCGGTCAAGGGATCCCGGTTTGTAGAACAGGTGAGCGTGATCGGGGATCGCCGGAAGTACCTCTCCGCCCTTATAGTCCCCAACTTCGAAGAGCTGACCAAATGGGCCGACAAGGTGGGCATCTCTTATAAGTCCCGTGATGAACTCTTGAATAGTGAGAGGGTGCAGCACCTCTACGAGAAGGTGATCGCCAAGTACATGAAGGAGTTTTCCAGGGCCGAGCAAATTCGGAAATTCAGCCTCCTGCCCGATGAGTGGACACAGCAGACCGGCGAACTCACCCCGACCCTTAAGTGCAAGAGACGGGTTATCGAGGAAAAATATCGCGACGAGATCGAGTGCATGTATCCCCAATGACGGCCTGCGGGGTCGTCCCCCTCGAAGGCCTTCCCATCGCACACCCTGCGACGGAACCGGACGCAGGGTACTGCCCATCCGAAGAGTTACGGCACTTAAAGGCCTGGGTACTCCAGGCGCTTTTTCAGATTCTTGCTGCAAACCCGTAAAGGGGGCCTATAATTACCTGGTTTCCATCCAGAAATGGTCTTTTTTGCCAATCTCGGCGTCAATCTGCGAGGTTGCTTGTGCGGCGTACTTCAGTACGCCTCCGCGCAACCTCTTGATTTCCTTGATCTTGACAAAAAATCCTCATTTCTGAATTGGAAACTTGCCAGTGCCCAAAAAGCGTTTCTGGATGGGCACTACCTGGTCCCGTGGCTCGGGACGCTTTATCCTGAACAGCCGAATGCCTCGAGGAGAACAGGAATCCATGGCTAAGCCCGCTAACACCCCTGGACAGCATTTCATACGGAACATCATCGCTGAGGATGTTAAAAACGGAAAGAACGGCGGGCGGGTCCATACCCGCTTTCCTCCCGAGCCGAACGGGTACCTGCACATCGGTCATGCCAAGAGCATCTGCCTTAACTTCGGCATTGCGCGCGAGCACGGCGGGCTCTGCAACCTCCGGTTTGACGACACGAACCCCATCAAGGAAGAGATGGAGTACGTGGATTCCATCATGGAGGATGTGAGGTGGCTCGGGTTTGATTGGGACGACCGGCTTTTCTATGCCTCGGACTACTTCGAGCAATTCCACGCCTATGCCGTTCAGCTTACCAGGGACGGTAAGGCATACGTGGACAGCCTCAGCCCCGACCGTATCCGGGAGTACCGGGGGACCCTCACCGAGCCGGGAAAAGAGAGCCCTTACCGCAACCGGTCCGTGGAGGAAAACCTGGACCTCTTCGATCGCATGGCCAAGGGCGAGTTCAGGGAAGGGGAGCACGTACTTCGGGCGAAGATCGACATGGCCTCTCCCAATCTGAACATGCGGGACCCGGTCATCTACCGCATTATGCACACGGCGCACCATCGGACCGGTAAGACCTGGTGTATCTATCCCATGTATGACTTCGCCCACGGTTTGTCCGACTCTCTGGAAGGGATTACCCACTCAATATGCACGCTCGAGTTCGAGGACCACCGTCCCTTGTACGACTGGTTTCTGGACGAGCTGGGCGTGTTTCATCCCCAACAGATCGAGTTCGCCCGTTTGAATCTGAGCTACACGGTTATGAGCAAGAGAAAGCTCCTTGAACTTGTCCGGGGCGGTTTTGTAAACGGATGGGACGATCCGAGAATGCCCACCATCTGCGGCCTTCGAAGGCGAGGGTACACGCCGGCATCAATCCGTAGGTTTTGCGAGCGTATCGGTGTGGCGAAAAAGGACAGCACGGTGGATCTCTCCCTTTTGGAGCACTGCATAAGAGAGGATCTCAACCGAACAGCACCCAGGGTCATGGGGGTGCTCCGGCCTCTTCGGGTGGTCATAGATAACTATCCCGAAGATGGAGAAGAGGAGCTCGAGGCCGTGAACAACCCGGAAGACGCCTCCATGGGCACCAGGCGCGTTCCTTTCTGCAGGGAGATCTTTATTGAACGGGACGACTTTCGGGAGGACCCGCCCGGGAAGTTCTTCCGCCTGGCGCCGGGGCGCGAAGTCCGTCTACGGTATGCGTATTTCATTACATGCCGGGAGGTGGTAAGGGACGAAGAGACCGGGGAGGTGGTTGAACTGAGGTGTACGTACGATCCGGAGACTCGGGGCGGGGACGCCCCCGACGGAAGAAAGGTCAAGGGCACCCTTCACTGGGTGTCCGCGCGCCACGCCGTCGAGGCTGAAGTCCGGTTGTACGACCGGCTCTTCATTCGTCCGAACCTGTCAGACGGCCCGGAGGGCCGGGATTTCAAGGAACTCCTGAACCCCCACTCTTTGGAGGTCCTTTCGTCCTGCCCGGTGGAGCCGAGCCTGAAGGACGTGAAGCCGGGCGATCGCTGCCAGTTCGAACGGCTGGGATACTTCTGTGCGGACGCGAAGGACTCGATGCCGGGCAGACCGGTGTTCAACCGCACCGTATCGCTCCGCGACTCTTGGGCCAAGATTGAAAAGTCCCATGAAGGGAAAGATTGATTTGTCCGCGGGCCGGAAGAGGGAGACGGGGTTAAACGTCGGTCCTTCCTCTCCGGCAGAGGCGGCTCCGGCGGCGGCGGGCGTTTTCAAGGGAAGGCTCGGCGATCCAGAGAGGTGTAGACTTGGAAATTAGGCGCTGTCTTCAACTGCTTGAGCTTAAGGAATGCTCTACTTCGGACGCGGCCCGCCGTGCCTACAGGGATCTTGTGCGCGTATGGCACCCGGATCGATTTGCCGGGGATCCGAGATTGCAAAGGCGGGCCGAGGAGCGGGTCAAACAGTTGAACGTGGCCTACGACACCCTGTTACGGCACCTGGAGAGGCGTGAGTATGTAGAGACTCAGGGCCAACATAGTCTCAGCTTGACAGAGGCCTTTTTCGAGGCCGGAACGCGCAGGTTTCTGACAATATGGTATTCCCTCAACCGGGCCACCCGATCGGCCCTCAAAGAGGCGTCGAAAAAGGAGGAAGCTCAAAAGCCCTTGAAAAGGCGGTAAAAAGGCATTCGTCCTGTATGCATAAAACAAAACCTTGCAATTTTAAATGTATCATATTATAAACCGGCGGTGTTATCTTCTCATCATTATTGGTTTTCGATGGTGACCACATCAGTCTAGTTACAGGATGCTATGTCCCCTTTAGTGATTGATAAGCAGACCAAAAAGAAGCTCAAGAGTCTCCGTAAGGAAATGAAGCGGCTTAAAAAGAAGTACCACAAAATGGAGTTCAAGCCCTGTAAATGCGATGCTGAACTCAGGGCAAAAGAGCAAGAATTGCAACTTCTGAGAGGAATGATCAACGACCTGGAAAAGGAACAGGATCGTTGCATCCTCAATTCCGGCCCGCTGCGTTCCAGTAGCTAGTGCCCATCCAGAAACACTAAGAGGTTTTCCCCTTCCTGACTGCTGCTGGATCGGCGGGCGCCCAGAGCGGGCTTTCGTGATGCTTGCTTCCGCCTGTGGTGAGTTCCAGGCCGCCGTCTTATTCCGGGTTTGATCAAACGTCCTTGTAAGGACCCATTCAAGCGGCAGAGAAAGGAATTGAAATTTGCCTGAGCACAAAACCTCCGTTCTGCGTTATGAGGCGTCTCCCGATTCCCTGAGACGCCTTATCATCCTTTGTGGAGGCCTGGACGGCCTTCACGGGGGCCTTAGGGCGTTTATCAAGCCCAACCTGGTGGCCTTGGACGAGAGTTTTCCCATGCCGCTCTTCGGCGTTGTAACCACTACACGCCTCGTGCATGACATGGTGATCCTGCTGAAAGAACATGGAGTCGAGTCAATCACCATCGGCGAGGGCTCGGCCTACGGGAAGAACTTCGGAGTGCCCACCGGGAGGGTGTTTGAGGTGCTGGGATACGGGGACCTCGTGAAGCGCTACGGCGTCCGGCTCATGGACATCCACCAGGAACATTTCATAGAGAAGGACTTCGGCGATTACAGCCTCGAGATCTCTGAGGCTGCGCTTTCGGCGGACTTCTTCATAAACATGCCTGTCATGAAGACCCACAACCAGGCCGTGCTTTCCCTTGGATTGAAGAACCTGAAAGGTTGTATTTCCATGCGTTCGCGCAAGAGGTGTCACAGCGCCGACAAGGGACTGGACCGCCACCTCGCGCGTTTGGTGGAGAAACTGACCCCGAATCTGACCGTGATTGACGGCATTTACGGCCTCGAAAAGGGGCCCTTTTACACGGGGACCGCCGTTCGAATGGATGCGCTGGTGGCGTCTTCCGATCCGCTTTCAGCCGATTTGACAGGGGCCGCTGTGGCCGGGTTCGATCCCATGAAGGTTCCCCACATCCGCCTCTGCGCCGAGAAACAAGGCCGTTCACCCTACATGGAGGAATCGTCCCTAACCGGGGATGCCGTTGCAACGGTCCGGCGGCCGCTGAAGTGGGACAATACGTGGCGGGCGGACGACACAGGCCCCAGGGCTTGGGATCGACTCGGCATTCAGGGGGTCCGTTTCCCCAAGTACGATTCCACCCTTTGCACGGGCTGCTCAGGGCTCTATAGCCCGATGCTCGTAGCAGTAATGGCCGCGTACAAGGGACAGCCTTTCGATGAGATCGAGATTTTGACGGGAAAGGCGGCCGAGCCCTCGGGACGGGCGAACAGGACCCTGCTCGTGGGAAATTGCATGATCAAGGCCAACCGGCGCTCCCCGGCCATCCGAGAAGCCGTACTGGCCGCAGGATGCCCGCCCAGACTGGATGCGCTCATGGATGCCATGAAATCGTGCGGCATCGAGGCGGGCGAGAAAGCCCTCATGTCGTTTCTGCAGGGACTCGCAGGACGCTATGAAGGCAAGGATGAGTTCGACAAGGGGTTTTTCCGTGTGCAGGATAAAAGAGGTAATTAGTTTCCATCCAGAAATGGTCTTTTTTGCCAATCTCGGCGTCAATCTGCGAGGTTGCTTGTGCGGCGTACTTCAGTACGCTGAGGCCCGCGGCTGGAAATACCGTGCCGCGGACACAGGGATGCATCGATTGAGGGCCGCCGGGAAGTGGTCGTATTTGCCTTGACTCATGCAGGGCCATTTGCTAATCAGTTTCCATCCAGAAATGGTCTTTTTTGCCAATCTCGGCGTCAATCTGCGAGGTTGCGTGTGCGGCGTACTTCAGTACGCCTCCGCGCAACCTCTTGATTTCCTTGATCTTGACAAAAAATCCTCATTTCTGAATTGGAAACTTGCCAGTGCCCAAA
>JAWLEX010000099.1:0-11355 GCA_041685835.1 Desulfatiglandales bacterium | reverse complement strand
GCCGCCGCAGACACCCATTCCCATGGACATCCTCCGCCCCCCCTTCTTTGTCCCGGGGACAACCAGGGTCATGGACCTGCTAAGAAACCTGCAGGAAAAGCAGACTCACCTGGCCGTCGTAACCGACGAGTACGGGGGCACCGCCGGAATCATCACCATTGAAGACATCATCGAGGAAATCGTCGGTGAAATCATGGATGAGCACGACAACGCGCAGTCCTGGATCAGCGCTGTCGATGAGGACTCCTTCATGGTGGACGCCCGACTGGAGATAGAAAAACTCGGGAAGGAGCTGGACGTCGAGTTTCCCGAGGGCGACTTTGAATCCGTCGGAGGGTTTATAATACACCTGGTTGGCAAGATACCCGAAAAGGGAGAGCAGATAACTTTCGGCCCTCTCCACATAACCGTCCATTCAGCGGACGAGAGAAAGATATACAAGGTCAGGGTCAGCCGCCGTCCACCCTCCGCCCTCCCCCTTTCCGATTCATGAGGGAGTGGGACCCGGTCTCCTCCTGCCCCTGCAATTTCAAGACAGCCTGCAGGCCGCCCGCATACTGGTAGGATGAAAACAAGCGGAAAAGCCCCTCGAGTCAGCATCCTGGTATCGGTCCTGTCGGGCCTGATGCTCACAGCCTCGTTCCCGCCGGCCACAACGGATTGGTTCGCCTGGTTCGCGCTGGTCCCGCTTCTCGCCGCCATGCAGCACCAGTCGCCGTCCAGGTGCTTCCAACTCGGGTTCATCGCCGGTGCGGCCCACTTCCTCTCACTCATGTACTGGATCATAGTGGTGCTGGGGAAATACGGCGGCCTGAATTCATTCCTGAGCCTGAGCATCCTCGTGGCCCTCTGTTTGTACCTTGCCCTTTATCCAGGCCTCTTCGGACTCCTTTTCTCCTTTCTTCGCGATTCACGATTCAGGCTCCTTCTCATGGCCGGTGCCTGGGTCTGCCTGGAATATCTCCGCGGCCGGCTTTTTACCGGGCTTCCCTGGTGCTTTATCGGCCACTCACAAGCCGCACGGCTTCACCTGATTCAGATCTGCGACCTTGTGGGGGCTTACGGATTGAGCTTTCTGGTGGCGGCGGTGAACATCCTGGTCTTCGAAATCATTTTTGACCGGCGCACGGCAATGAGAACGGACCGCATGGCCCAGACGGCCTTTGTCATGTTGCTCCTACTTCTGACGCTATACTACGGCGGACTTAAGTTGCGCGGGACCCCCGCCGTCACCCTCTCCCCGGTCCGCACGGCCATAGTCCAAGGGAACATCGACCAGTCGGAAAAATGGATCCCGGAATTTCAGGAAAAGACCATAGCCTCTTACCGGCGGTTGAGCCTGCAAGCCGCCCGCACGGAACCTGACCTCATCGTGTGGCCCGAGACCGCCGTTCCTCTTTTCTTTCAGGACGCGTCCCCCCTTTCCGCCCGTATAATCAACATCCCCGAGCACACAGGGGCGGATCTCCTTTTCGGAAGTCCAGCCTATGTCGAGTCGGGTAACGAGGTACGTTACACCAACCGAGCCTATCTTCTCTTACCGGAGGATCGAGCGATTCGGACTTACGACAAGGTACACCTGGTACCTTTCGGGGAATACGTCCCTCTTCAACGCTTTTTGCCCTTTGTAAACCGCCTTGTCCCCGCCGCGGGAGACTTTGTTCCGGGCGGTCAAATCGCCCCGCTCTCGGCCGGCCGGTATGCCGCCGGAGTGCTGATATGCTATGAGGCCATCTTTCCCCACCTGGCCCGCCGCCAAGTCGAGGAAGGCGCCGACATACTGGTAAACCTCACGAACGACGCCTGGTTCGGGCAAACGAGCGCCCCCTTTCAGCACCTTTCCATGAGCGTGTTTCGGGCCGTTGAGACGCGGCTTCCCCTGGTCAGGGCGGCCAACACGGGTATCAGCGCCTTTGTCGACCCCAAAGGACGCATTATACGGAAGGGGGGCCTGTTCCGGGAGGCGGTCCTCGTGTCTGACATACTTCCCTCTGAACAAGGCTCCACGTTCTATGCTGACTACGGACATCTTTTCCCATTGTTTCTTTTGGTTGTGATTTCTGTTATACTGATTAATTCAGCGTTTAGCAGGCTGATTCGCCGTTCAGCCGCCAACTGCTGACCGGCATGCCGTATATATGCTCGGGGTTTCCGCTCCGGCAGGGTGGGCATCCGGACAGCCTGCGATTCTGCATCGGGCAAACAGAAGGGAAATGATCCCGCGGCGGCACTAACCCTTCCGTCGCTTCAAGGAGGACGACATGTACAACGAACTTGTCAATCGAATCGAAGAACTTGAAGAGCTTATCGAGTCCATTCGAGGGTATCTT
Organism: Desulfatiglandales bacterium; assembly: GCA_041685835.1. Taxonomy (GTDB): domain Bacteria; phylum Desulfobacterota; class DSM-4660; order Desulfatiglandales; family HGW-15; genus JAIPEI01. The sequence goes on along the minus strand of JAWLEX010000099.1, from coordinate 9,025 downwards.
TGACCTGGACACCCGGGAAAAGGAACTGGAACAAATCGAGGGTCTCATGGCCCAGGCGGACTTCTGGAAAAAAGACCAGGAAGAGACATCCCGGGTAAGCCAGAGGCGCGCCGCACTGCAGGACACCCTGGAGCAATGGAAGGGCTTTCGCAGGCAAATCGACGACGCCCGCCTTCTTGCCGACATGGCCGAGGAGGAAGGAGACAACGCCACTCTCAAGGAAGTGGAGCGCGATGTGTCACGTCTGGAAAAAGAGGTCGCCGCACTGGATCTACAGACCCTCCTGGGCGAACCGGACGACATGCGCAACGCCATCCTTTCCATCAACGCGGGCGCCGGGGGGACGGAGGCCCAGGACTGGGCCGAGATGCTCCTTCGAATGTACCTGCGGTGGTGTGAATCAAAGGGCTATCAAGTTCAAACCCTGGACCTCCAACCCGGAGACGAGGCCGGTATCAAGAGCGTCACCATTACCATTACCGGGCCCTATGCATACGGGTATCTGAAATCAGAGCACGGGATCCACCGTATGGTTCGCATCTCTCCTTTCGACGCCACCGGGCGAAGACACACGAGCTTCGCCTCGGTGTCAATTGTACCCGAGGTTGACACGGATATCATGGTGGAAATCAATGAAAACGATCTCCGCATAGACACCTTCCGAGCCAGCGGCCCCGGGGGCCAGCACGTGAACAAGACCAGTTCGGCCATCCGCATCACCCATATCCCCACAGGGATAGTGGTTCAATGCCAGAACGAGAAGTCACAGCACAGGAACCGGGAAATGGCCTTAAAGGTACTCACGGCTCGACTCTACGAGTTGGAGAAGCGACGCCAGGAAGAAAAGAAGCAGGAAATGCACGACACTCAGAAGGATATAGCCTGGGGAAGCCAGATCCGGTCATACGTATTCAATCCTTACCGGATAGTTAAGGATCACCGAACCAATGTGGAGGTAGGCAATCTGGAAGGGGTGATGGGTGGAGATCTTCAGCCTTTCATCGACGGCTATCTCAGAGGAAGAAAAGGGGGGTAAATCGGTCAATCCAACGCCAGCCCGATACTCTTGACGTATTCGCCTATTCCCTGCACTATTCCGTCTGCCAAGGCCTCCAGGTATGCCTTGCTCATCAGGCGCTCCCTCTCAGCGGGGTTGGTGATGAACCCGGTCTCAACCAGCACGGCTGGCATCTCCGCGCCTATAAGCACATAGAAGGGGGCCTGTTTCACCCCCAGGCTCTTGATTCCGGAATAATCTTTCTTCAGGCGGCCGACCATACCCTGCTGCACCTCATACGCCAGCTTGCTCGACTCGCTGATCCTCGTATTGAGCATGAGATCATTCAGAATTGTCTGCAGGTCGCTGATGTTCTTTTCCGATGTTGCGTTCTCCCTCGCGGCCACCAGCACTGCCCGTTCGTCCGTGGCCATATTCAGGAAGTAGGTCTCGATCCCCTGGATCGCGGCCTGCTTGTGGGCGTTTGTGTGGAGTGAAACGAACAGGTCCCCCTTTTTCATATTGGCGAATGCGGTTCGCCGTTCCAGTGGCAGAAAGGAATCATCGACCCTGGTCAGCACCGCCTCACACTTGAGTTCCTTCTCCATCTTCAGTGCCAGGACCTTGGCCAGCTTCAGCACGATATCCTTTTCCATGATTCCTCCGGCAAACATGGTCCCAGGATCTTTTCCCCCGTGTCCCGGATCGATCACCACCCGCTTGACACTGAGGCCGAGCTGCCGTGCCAGGGAAACCTTACTGTCAGGCTCCTGAACTCTTCGAACACCTCTTCTTGTCTTTTTCTTTAGCTCTTCTATCTTTTCTTTCTCTTTTTTATCATCTATTTTGGTACCTCTGACATCAATAACAATCCTGAATGGGTCGTGTAGATGAAATATTTTATACCCTTCGATGCTATCAATATCCAGCACAACCCTTACCGTATCCTTCTGATTCTGAGCCGCCCTGGCCTGTCGTAGAAGGCCGTCACGGATCGGAATAGAGGTGTCAATTTTGGATGCAACGGCATCTTTCAGGTCTACATACAGGCGCCTGGGTTTGTTCAGCTCAGGATCTTTTTGGAGCAGGTGAGACTCGTACTCCACCGGTCGTTCCATATCCACCACCACCCGTGTGTAGCTCGGTGTTGACCAGTGGCGAATATCCATGACCCGGGCTGAACCGGCCTGGGCCTCTTTAACGCCTTCCGGCTTCCTTTCCTGATTTTCCTTGCTCAGCACAGAGGCCACTTCATCCATCATGGCGCGTGCACGACCCCTCATGTCTCCAGAGGGATACTTTATGTCCACCTTCAAAAATTCCACGTAGGCCTGGGTCAGGTTATTCTTGCCCTTGTAGTACACCTCCCCGATTCTATACTGCGCATCGTCTGCAAGCCTGTGCTCCGGATAGTCTTCTGTTATCCGCCTATAAAAAGCGATGGCCTGATGGAGGTCGTCCTGAAGGCCCGAGTACCGGTGGAGTTTGGTGTACATTCTCCCGGAAAAATACATGGCCCAGGCGGCCTCCCCGCTTTTCGGATATCGTTCGTATATTTCCTGATACCGGCGGAGGCAATTCATCCAGTTGTGACGGAACTTCATCTTGCTGTTGGATTTGTACAGGGATTGCCTGCAGGCGTTGGCATTTTCAAGGAGCCCCGCCTCCGTGGACGCAAGGCAAGGCCGGATGTTACAGGCCCATACCATCGCCATGAAAACAACGAAGAGCGGGATTATGTTCTTCTTAATTGCAGGCATGGGGCTCTCAGGCATCCAGCCGGCCCTCTCGGGTGGAATTACCCGAAACGTGCTCCTTTATGCGGTGGAGCTCGTTCAAGGCCTGGACAGGCGTCATGTTGAGAATGTCCAGGTCGCGGATCCATTCCCTGAGCCTCTCATCACGTCCGCCGAACAGGCTTAGTTGAGCCGTCTCTTTTCCGGTCTCTTTTCGCACACTCTTTGCTATCCGAGGTCTCCCGGTTTCATCCGTGTCAGCCCCCTCGAGGTTTTCCAGAATTTCCATGGCCCGTTCGATGGTTTCTTCCGGAAGGCCCGCAATCCGGGCGACTTGAATGCCGTAACTTCTGTTCGTCCCGCCCGGAACCAGCTTCCTGAGGAAAATGATCCGGCCTTTCCACTCCTTGACGGCGATATTGAAGTTCTTTACCCGCTTTCTCGTGGCCATCAACTCGGTGAGTTCGTGATAATGGGTCGCAAACAGGGTGCGCACCCCTCGCCCGTCTCTATCGTGCAGGGCCTCGGCCACGGCCCAGGCGATACTCAGACCGTCGTAGGTACTCGTGCCGCGTCCGATTTCGTCCAGGACCACCAGGCTGCTGGGTGTGGCATGCCGAAGGATGTTCGCAGTCTCGTTCATCTCAACCATGAAAGTACTTCGTCCCCCTGCGAGGTCATCCGAGGCTCCGATCCGGGTGAAAATCCGGTCCACCAGGCCGATCTTCGCGCTCGAGGCGGGTACAAACCCCCCCATCTGCGCCATGAGGACCGTCAAGGCCGTTTGGCGCAGTATGGTTGACTTCCCCGCCATATTAGGCCCTGTGATAATAAGGAGTTGCTGTTCCTTGTCGTTCAGAAGGATATCATTGGGGACAAAATCCTCTTCCTTTACTGTTTGTTCGATCACCGGGTGTCGCCCGTCTATGATTTCGATTGATCCTTCCTCGTCCATCTCCGGATACACGTAACCGTTCAGCTCCGCTGCCTCGGCCAGGCTCGCCAGGGCGTCCAATTTGCCCACGAGTTCGCCGCTCCTTCTAATGCGCCTGTTCTCCCGAGCCACGGAGACTCGAACCCTTTCGAAAAGCTCCGTCTCCAGGGCGGCGCGCTTCTCCTCCGCCCCGAGGACCTTCTCCTCGAACCCCTTCAACTCCTCGGTGATGTAACGCTCGCCGTTGACCAGGGTCTGCTTCCGGATGTAGTCTTCCGGCACGCGTGCAAGGTTGGCCTTGGAGACCTCGATATAATAGCCGAACACCTTGTTGTAACCGACCTTGAGGCTCCCTATTCCCGTCCGTTCCTGTTCCCTGGCCGCCAGCTCAGTGATCCAGCCTTTTCCGTCACGGGTGATTCGAATGAGCTCGTCAAGCTCCGGGTGGTATCCCTCCCGAATGAGCCCACCCTCCTTGATACCTGCGGGGGGCTCGTCAACCACCGCCTCGTCGATAATGGAAGCCACATCTTCCAGAGGATCCACTTCGGCTGCGACTTCACTAAGGAGCTCACTGGCCGAGTCCTCCAGGGCACGCCTGAGGCCGGGAATCTTCCGGATGGAAACCTTGAGGGCCGCCAGGTCCCTGGCGTTGGCTCGACCCAGGGAGATCCTGCCGTTAAGCCTCTCCAGGTCGTACATCCCTTTGAGCTGGTCGCGAATCTCCTCTCTCGTCATCCGGTTATCCCGAAGACTCGCCACGGCGGCCAGCCTTCTCCTGATCCGCCTGATGTCGAGCAGGGGGTATCCCATCCAGCGCTTCAAGAGCCTCTTCCCCATGGGCGTGACCGTTTTGTCAAGGACATGGAGCAGTGTGCCTTTGCCCGTGTCCCGCCGAATGGTTCTATAGAGTTCGAGGTTTATGGTCGTAGCCTCGTCCAGGAACATGTACCCGCCCATGTGGTATGTATTTAAATCCTTGATGTGCTCGGGGAAGGCCTTCTGGGTCTTGTGAAGATAATGCACGATCGCCCCTGCGGCAGTGACGCCCTGCCTCATCCCGTTGCACCCGAACCCCTCCAGCGAACGCACTCCCAGTTGTTCCTCAAGAATGCGTTCGGCACGGGCCCTGTCAAAATCGGCCCCGTCCAGGGATTCCACTCGATAGGCGGTCAGCAGCCGTTCCCCAATCACAGGGTCCCCGTCAGGGACCAGGACCTCGGCCGGGTCGATCCGTCCAAGTTCGCCCAAAAGTTCATCGCGTTCCGCCAGCTCGGTGACACGAAACTCGCCGGTGGACAAATCCACATGTGCCAGTCCCCACCTGCCCGGCTCGGACGCCACGGCGGCCATGAAGACATTGGGTGCCCCGCTTGCTGCATCGTCTTCCAGAATCGAGCCGGGGGTCACCAGCCGCGTCACTTCACGCTGTACGATGCCACGGGCGGACTTCGGGTCTTCCACCTGATCGCAGATGGCCACCTTTCGCCCCTGCTCCACAAGGCGTGCTACGTAGGCCTTGGCAGAATGGTGCGGAAAACCGCACATAGGCACCTTCTTGCCGTCGTGGTTTCCGCGTGATGTAAGGGTAATCCCCAAAAGACGGGACGCCGTCTCAGCGTCCTCAAAGAACATCTCATAAAAATCCCCCATGCGAAAAAAGAGGATCGCGTCCGGATACCGGCTCTTGATCCCCAGATACTGCCGCAGCATAGGGGTGGCCTGCTTCATTCGCCTTCCTCTGTGGGACCTTTTATTACTGTGGAAAGCGCTGTCGGCGGTGAATCAGGCGTTGCGTTCACATCCACCGGCTCCATGCGGGCGATAGTGTCCCAACGCCTGCACTGGGGACACTGCCATTGGAGATCCGCCGGACGATATCCGCATTGTGTACACTGAAATTCGAGGGAGGGCACGTTCAGGTGTTCGATCAGGTCCTTGTAAGCGTCCAGGGCCTCCTCCTTCAGGCCCTGCTCCAGGAAGATGCTTCCCATCAGAGTGCGGGCCTCCCAGAAGGAAGGGTTCAACTCCAGAGCCTGCTCCAGCTCTCTCACCGCACCCGAGGCGTCGTTCCGGCTGCTGTACAGAAACCGGCCCAGGGCGAGGTGCGTAAAGGAATCCGCCCTTTTTTCCGCACACTCCTTAAGAAACTCCTCAACCTGCTTGGGGTTTCTCAGCCGGGAGTATGCCCCCTCGAGACGTCTGTAGGCCAGAAAAGTGAACGCCGGTGCGACGTCCGCTATAATTTTCCAGGTCGCTACGGCCTTTTTGATATCATCCCTGTCGCGATAGAGGTCTCCGAGGTGAAGATAGGCATCAACGCAGCCGGAATCCAGGGAAATGGCCTTCTTGAAGCATGCCTTCGCCCTTGCCACGTCCCCCGTCTCGAGCCATCCCTTGCCTTCCTCGGTCTTGTGATGCGCAAGAATATGGCCGTGGTCGTCATTGACCAGCCGCGCGATTCGCTGTCTTGTATGAAAGGCGTTTTCCCAGTCCTTCAGGTCTTCATATATCTTCTCAATCTCCCGAAGGGCGTCCAAATTGGAGGGCTCCTTTTGAAGCACCTCAGTAAACGTCTTAAGGGCCCTGTCGAGGAAACCGCCCTTTCTGTAGTCGAGACCCAAGTCGAACAGCGCGCGGTTTCTCTGCCTCTCGTTGATGCTGGGCCTGAGGATAATATTACGTCTTATGCGGATGGCGCGATCGATGTCCCCCTTGGAACGATAAAGATTCCCCAGCGCGATATAAGTCTCGACGGTGCCCGAATCCAGCTGGACCGCCCTGGTGAACTCTTCGATGGCCTGGTCATGATCATTGGAGAGGATGTACTGGACGCCCTTGAAAAAGGCCCGGTCTCCTTCAAGTGAGAGACCGGCCTTCGGCATCGCCCGCCTGTTCTTCACCGCCGGACCGATCACGAGGCCCAGAGCGAAGGAAAGCACAACAGCCAAGAGGAGCATCTGATTGGAAGGAACCAGAAACCATTGCCATATAGCTTGCCACATCGGGGTATTACCTGCGCCTTATCGTTCGGCCCCGTTCGTCCCGTCCTCTGGTACGGGGGATAGCTCTTCCGAGGTGATGGGAAGATTTCGGAGCGAATTCAACTCCGCGTCCTTGTCGCTCGAAGCCTTTCGAAGAGTTCGAATCTCCTTCTTGAGGCGGAACCGCTCCAACATTCCATACAGGCCGGCCACGAGAATACCGAAGAGAAAGGAGACCGTCACCACTTGATACACGGATATATGGGACATCTCTCCTTGCAGTCCGGGCAGGTCCACGCGGAAGGTGAGGGCCGTTGAAAAGGCGTCCTGGTTCTGGACGATGAGAATCAGGACCACAACCATGATGAGGATGGCAAGGATGAACTTAACGTGTTTCATGCATGACCTCCCGGGTCCGGACGCGACCGGCCTCTACAGCCGGTCGAAATAGGGACGCAACTCCCTGTACGTCTCCCTGATGTGCTGCGGAATCACCCGAACGTCTCCGAATACCGCCATAAAGTTGGTATCCCCGTTCCACCGCGGGACAATATGAAAATGCAGGTGATCTTCCATGCCGGCCCCGGCGACGCGGCCGAGGTTGAGACCCACATTGAAGCCGTCCGGGGCCATGTGCTTTTTCAAGATCTCGACGGCAGTCCTCACCCACGTCATCAGGTCCAGCATCTCCTCGTCGGACAGGCTTTCGATCCCACCGACGTGACGAACCGGCGCCACGAGCAGGTGCCCGTTGATGTAAGGATACTTGTTCATGATCACCAGGCTCTTGGAGTCCACGCGAAGAATCAGGCGCTCCTCGTCCCGGCTCCGATCATCTCCCGGACAGAGGATACAATCATCCGCATCGCCGTCCGATAAGATGTATTCCATTCTCCAGGGTGCCCACAGTACCTTCATATTACCCTTACCCGCCGGTTGAGACCTTGCAGAGGATACCCGAATGTCGTCATTGGGAATCGATTTCCACTATGCGGCCTTGAACGGTCTCGGACAGTTCCAGAAACCCAAGGGTGTTGGCGCCCTTTCGGCAGTGCCCGGTTGCCGTGCCGGGATTGAAAAACAGGATCCCGTTTCGAACCCGGTTGGAATGAATGTGGGAGTGCCCATAGACAATGATATCAATGTCGGAAAAGAGCCCGGCTACGGTCTCCTCCACACTCTCCGGACCGCCTGTCCCGTGAGCGAGCCCGATCCGCCATCCTCCCAGTTCCACGACTCGAGATTGAGGAAGCAATTCACGAACATCCGGGGGATCCATGTTCCCGTGCACACCGTAAAAAGCCCCCCGATCCAGGAACCGTATCACCTCTGTGGATACCACGTCGCCCGCGTGGAGCAGGACATCCACTCCGGCCAGGTGCCGCTCATAGATCCGGATCAGGGCCGGGGTGACCTTTTTAAGGTGAGTGTCCGATAACACACCGACTTTAATAGCCATTTCAGGACAGGTTTCCTCCTGGAAACTGCTTTTGCAAGTTCTGGTGAGTATAGCAACCCTGCCGAAAAAGACAACCTATATTCATATTGCACCCGCAAAGGACATGCAGGCCTGACCTGCAGCGCTGATTTGTTCTTTAGCGGGAGGCCTTCGTCATTGCGGCGGTTACGCCCGGGGGAAACCGCGGCCATCCCGGCACTCAACCTTTTCAGGGCCTCGTGGCGGGGGGGGACTTGCGCGGTCATTAACTGGTGACCATCCAGAAACGCTTTTTGGTCGCGGGCGATGCCCCGCTTGCTCTCCTGTTGATCAGTTCTTTCTGCTCTGCTATGTTACAGCCGCATACAGAAGTCCCTTCAGCGTGGTCCTGGGGGGCCGAAGTCAACCGGCGTGAACCGTTTTTGCAGCCGGCCGGGGAGGCGGTGATATGCCCATCTACGAGTTCTATTGCGAAGTGTGCCACATGGTCTTCAACTTCTACTCCGGGTCCGTAAACACGGATAAACGGCCAAAGTGCCCCAAATGTCGCGCGGCCGACCTGGACAGGCGGATATCGGTCTTCTCCACTCTGAAGCACAGGGAGGGTGACGAGGGGGATGAAATGGACCTTCCTCCCGACATGGACGAGGGCAAGCTGGAGCAGGCCATGAATTTGCTGGCCAGGGAGGCTGAACACATGGATGAGGACGATCCCAGGCAGGCCGCAAAGCTCATGCGAAAGTTCTCGGACATGACCGGCATGGAACTCGGACCCGGGTTTCAGGAGGCCTTGAGCCGAATGGAGGCAGGGGAAGACCCCGACCAGGTTGAGGCCGAAATGAGCGACGCACTGGAGACAGAGAACCCCTTTGAGACCAGAAAAAAGGCGTCGCCCTTACTTCGGCGGATGCTCCCGCCCAGGGTTGATGACACGCT
>JAWLEX010000010.1:26058-44532 GCA_041685835.1 Desulfatiglandales bacterium | reverse complement strand
CTCCGCGCAACCTCTTGATTTCCTTGATCTTGACAAAAAATCCTCATTTCTGAATTGGAAACTTGCTGGTGCCCGAAAAGCGTTTCTGGATGGGCACTATCTAATCAATTCGAATGATCTTGACGTGATGATCTACCCAGTCGGGCGGCAGATAAACCCTTCCGCTGTTCCCGCTCAGCTTTACTTTCTTCTCGATCATCTCCTCGCCGTACACCTCGAACTTCACCTTGACGTTCATGCCGGGAGTCGTATCCGGACCATTTTTTTGCTTTGCGTCGGCCACAGCGCTCTCATTCCATTAAAGGTTTCGATTCAATGCACGCCGGAAGTCATTTCACCCATCTTCAGCTCCTGTCTCGAGCCACAATTTAACTACATTCCAGCTATAAAATAACTATAGATAATCGCCGATGCCCGTGTCAAGAGAAAAAACCGGTACGACTTTAAGAATGGACCTGCCTCCAACAGGCGGCACATGAAGTTGGTGACGGCTGTTAACCGGTTAAGCTGTTGAGCTGTTCAGCATCATCGCTATTCGTGTAGCTGGTGTGATTCGTGGTGAAACAAATGAGCCCTGCGGACACGGTCTTCTTTTTTGACGCCGACCCGTGGCATGTGATATAGCCGGAACATATCCGGAGTCATTCACGGACGACTGTCAAGGAGGTCTTATAGGCATGGATTCACCGGATCGGCGGTTTCTCGAGCCAACCGCCATCATTGACAGCAACCATCCCCGGGTCGAGGAGTTCGCCCGGGAGGTCGTGTCGGAGGCCGGCGGGTCTCCCACGGCCAAGGCGGTACGCCTCTACTACGCGGTCCGGGACGGCATACGTTACACACCCTATTACCCCTTTTATAAGCCGGAGCACTACAGAGCGAGCGTGGTGCTCGAGGCGGGCCGCGGCTACTGCGTGCCCAAGGCCTCCCTCCTCTGCGCCCTGGCCAGGGCCTGCGGCATTCCCGCGCGGGTCGGGTTCGCGCATGTCCGGAATCACCTCTCCACCAGGCAGCTCCTCGACTACATGGGAACAGACCTCTTCGTGTTTCACGGGTACAACGAGTTCTTCCTGGAAGGCCGGTGGGTCAAGGCCACACCCGCCTTCAACGCGGAACTCTGCCACAGGCACCGCGTGGCCCCCCTCGAATTCGACGGGCGCGAGGACTCTCTTTTTCAGCCGTATAACCTGGACAGGCGACAGTTCATGGAATACGTGGAATACATCGGCGTCTTCGCCGACATACCGGTGGAGCGTATCGTGGCAGGCTGGGAAAACACGTACGGCAAGGAGCGCGTCCGGGCGTGGATCGATGATTTCGAGCGTACGGGCGGCCTCTCCCGGAGAAATTTTCACGAGGAGGAGGTTGTTCAGGGCTGACCCGGTGAACAGGTGTGCGGCCTTTGTCTGATTTTACTGGAAGCGCCGCCGGCGCTACTTGGGCCTCGGGACTCAAGTGCGGCAGCCATGCTTCAGGGCTTCCTCGTTTGCGCGGGCCATGCGATCAAGAAAGCGTGCCCACCAGCCCTTAGGCTTGTCAGTGTCCTTTTCTTTATCGTTTTTATCTGTCATTCCATGTCCTCTCCAGCACTCACCGGCCCGGGCGGCCGGCTCGCATGCATAAGAGGTTACTCCGGCCGGTCATGGACGACCCTGGGCGTCACCCATACCTCGAGCCACGAGTTAATGGTCCCCTTTTGAATGCTGACAATGCAGTCCTTGTCGGGCTTTTCGAACACGAGAAGATAGACCCCGTACTTGAAATAGCTTCTAAGCCTCCAATTGTCCCTGGGCATGTTCTCCATGAAAAAGTCGAACAAGGACACCGGATCCACCCAACCCTTGAAACGGAGCCTCCCGGCCTTGAGGTTGGTAGTCTCGAAAAGGAGGGAAGAATCCGGATCCAGCTTCATCTCGCGCGGGATAAGGATATCGGAAAAATCGTAATAGGAACTAAGTGCCGGCCCCGCGGCGTCCACGTCTTCGGTGGGCGTAACCCTGTCGGGATCCGAGAAATCCGCTTTTCCACCGTACTTCGGCGAACACGCCATCATGGTCAGGCAGAGCAAGGCCGACAGCCACATCAATTTTTTCACGACACCTTCCTCCTGCACATGCTGCTTGTATCCGTGGTCAATGAGGCCGGGGAAGAGAACCCCGCAGACCTACTTTCCAATCCAGTTTTTCAAAACAACATTCCCGAAAACGTATGAAGAACACCCGGCCATGTCAAGAGGAATCCCTGCACGACGGTAAAACCCTTGAGGTTTTTCCGGACAATTGATATGGCGGGCGCACGGGAACCGGAATCGAGCGCCGGCAATTCTCAATTGTTTTGAGCCGGGGCGGATCTTGGCTGCGGGCGACGGCCCGCGTTAGGAGAAACAGGCCATGGAATATCAGGGAAAGACATTTCAGGGGGAAACCATCCGCCTGGACAATCAGGAGTACGATAACTGCGTCTTTATAGATTGTGACCTCCAGTACGGAGGCGCGGGATTCGTGGCGTTCACCAACTGCAATTATTGATGGGCAGTATATTCATCCAGAAGTCTGCGAATCATTTTTTGATATTGCGTATTATATTTTTTTGCTTCTTTCTTAAAAAAATCAACACTCTTTTTACTTAGCGTAATTGTAACCTTGACGGTTTCATCTTTTAAAGCAAGATCTTCTGGCGATGGAAGAAAGTCAGAAATGACCTTAACTTTCCCCATTGGTTCATCCGTATATTTGATTTTCTCTTTCATAGATTTTCTTTCCTTTTCGCCAATATCCGGCACCGATTATTCTGATTTTGTTCTTTCTGTATGTAAACCGAACCGTCATTATCCCGTCGGAGATCCTGCCAAGACAGTAAAACCGTTTTTCATTTTCACTGTGTTCAAGGTCTTCAAGGATAACACGTTCAGGGTCCAGAAAAGCAAGCTGTGCCAGAGCGAAAGAAACCCCATGTTTTCCCTGGTTCTGCTTGTCTTTATTGGAATCCCACTCAAAATCAGATCGTTTGCTCATAAAATTATGATAGATAGGGGAAGAAAATATGTCAATACAAAAATATGGCTGTTTATATGGTTTTTTTGATACATAACTGGGGTAAGTGGCCCATTCGCCTTGGCGATAGATATGATGAGATTGTCACTGCGAATCCTGCCACGGATTCGGTCAACAGATCGTGGCCCAGTGAACGCTCTCGACGATTCAGAAACGCACCCGATCGCACCCCATACGCACCCTGAGAAAACAGAAAAGGCACAACCCTTTAAGATTGCGCCTTAATTTGCTCGATGGTGCCGAAGGGGAGACTCGAACTCCCACGGGGCAACCCCCACTAGACCCTGAACCTAGCGCGTCTACCAGTTCCGCCACTTCGGCAATGAATCGGTGTTGATCTTCTCTGATTAAGAACCTATATTTAAGAGTTCGGGTTCCGTTTGTCAACTCCATTTCGCGCTTTTCAACTCCTGCCCGTGAGGCGGAGGGGGTCCAATCGGTTTTTTCATGGAACTTATTACAAGCCTTAGCCAAGTCAAGCATCCCCTGATCAACCCGGTGCTGACCATCGGGAATTTCGACGGGGTCCACGAAGGCCACAAGGCCTTGTTTCGAAAGGTCCGTGACCGGGCCCGTGAACTCGAGGGGCAGTCCGTGGTCATGACCTTTGATCCTCATCCCATCCGTGTAATGAAACCCGGGAACGGCCCTCCCCTTATAACTCCGATCGGGCAGAAGCTAGAGCTGATAGGCATGACCGGAATCGATGTGACATTGTGCCTGCCGTTCACGAGGGAATTCGCTGCGGTTTCGGCGGAGGATTTCGTTAGAACAATCCTGGTCGACCTGCTGGGCATTCGGGAACTGGTGGTGGGATACGATTACTCCTTCGGGGCCGGACGAAGAGGGGACATCGCCCTCTTGAAAAATATGGGGAAGGACCTGGGATTCGAGGTCCACGTGGTCGAGCCCATCACCATTGACGGGCTGCCTGTGTCCAGCACCTCCATTCGACATCTGGTACGGGATGGTGACCTGGCCGGCGCAAAACGCCTTCTCGGCCGCGATTACCAGATCAGAGGCACAGTGGTGCATGGAGAAGGCCGCGGCGCACACCTGCTCGAGATTCCCACGGCCAATCTCCGCCCCGTGGACGAACTCGTGCCCCGAAAGGGCGTTTACGCCGTCTTCGTTCACTTTGACGGCCTCACCTACAGAGGGGTCACGAACATAGGCAATAACCCCACCTTTGGACAAAACGAGTTGTCCATTGAGACCCACCTCCTGGACTTTTCAGGAGACCTGTTGGGCAGGAGCATTCGAATCGATTTCCTGGAACGCCTTCGAGATGAAAGGGCGTTCAGAAGTGTAAATGACTTGTCCGATCAGATCGCCCGGGATATTCAACGGGCCGCCGCGGTCTTCGAGGGCCTCGACAGGGGACACCAGGGTGAGCCGGGCCTTTGACTGGAAATTCTGGACGGGCCTGGTTATCAGCGCCGTGTTCCTGTACCTGGCCCTGAGCCGGGTCGACCTCACCGGCCTCTGGGACATCATGAGTTCGGCCGGTCCCCTGGCTCTGAGCTTTGCCGTGCTCGTCGTCCTGCTTCAGTACCCCGCCCGCGCCCTGCGCTGGGGCGTTCTCCTGGCCCCGCTTCGGGCCACTTCCTTCAGGAATCGGCTCCTTGCCACCCTGGTGGGTTTCGCCGCCAACTGCCTCCTCCCCGCCCGCCTGGGCGAGTTCATCCGGGCCAACTACCTGGGCGCGTCCGAAGACGTCAGCAAGAGCTCCGTTTTCGGCACAGTAGTGGTGGAAAGGCTCTTTGACGGTCTGACCCTCCTCGCCATCCTCTGGGCCGGGCTGCTACTGAGCGAGTTTTCCCCCGGCTACGGGGCGCTGAGGGCAGGGCTCAGTGCAGCAGGCCTTATCCTGCTCTCGGCCTACGCTCTCATCATTCTTCTCCTGGCGGGATTCAAGTGGAAGGCCCATGCATGCATGAGGCTCCTTGATCGCATACTCTTCCTGCTTCCCGCCCGCTTGCGGTCCCGAATCATTGAGGTCGCATGGAACTTCAGCGTCGGCATCGTGCTTCTCAAGGGCCTTCAAAGCTGGGCCTGGGCCGTGTTGTTTTCCTTGCTTGTGTGGGTACTGGGCATGGTCCAGATCCTGGCCGTCGCAATGGCCCTGGGCCTCGAGATCTCCTTTTCAGCCCCTCTCATGATCCTGGCCTTCACCTCCTTCGGGGTCATGATCCCGTCTTCTCCGGGCTTCATCGGAACGTTTCACCTGGCGGTGCAATACGGTTTCCTGGTCCACGGGTTCACCCCGGAGGAGGGGCTTTCCGCCGGGATACTCCTCCACGCGTCGTTCTTTCTGCCCACGGTGGTGGCCGGGGTCATCGCGTTCCTTTCCTTTCACATACCGTGGGAGAGACTGGCCGGTGGGCCCCCCGGTTCAGGGGACGGCTGATCACCGGCACGGATCACGTTTTTTCATGACCGGTGGTACCAGCCCGGCATGCGCGTTTGAACCCGATTCAGGTACCGGCCAGGGCGGCCAAACGGCCTACAAACGGCTTGCCTTCACCGCAACCTCATGCTAATATGACGCCGCACTTGACAAGGAGACACGATATGGAAAGGGATTTCAACCATTTAGGCTATGATAAGTCACTCGACCGGCGGTCTTTCCTCAAGCTCTCCGGCCTCATCGGCCTGGGGGCCGCATCCGCCGTGCTGGCCCCTATGGGGGCCGAGGCCGTAAAGTTCGACAGAAAGCGCCACAAAGTCTCCTCCACCCGTCTCGCCATGGGCACGGTGGTGTCATTGACCCTGATCCACGAATCAAGGGACGAGGCCCAGGACGCCCTTGGGCGGGCCTTCGAGGAGATGGACCGCCTCTCCGGACTGCTCAACCGCTACGATGGATCCACCGCAGTGGGCTGCCTGAACCATGAAGGCCGCCTTACGGCCTCTCCTCCGGAGGTCCGGGAAGTCGTGCTGAGGGCGCTCCACTATCACGGTTTGACCGGCGGCGCCTTCGACATCACGATCAAACCCCTGGTTGACCTGTTCAAGGAGAGATATGAAAACGGGCAATCCATCGATATCCCACAGGCCTCTCTCGACCGGGTACTCGGACTGGTGGACGCCGGGGCCGTTCAGGTTCGGGACCAAGAGATCCGGTTCGGGCGGCCCGGCATGGGACTGACCCTGGACGGAATCGCCAAGGGGTACATTGTCGACCGGGTCTCGGAGTACCTGGTGAAAAATGGAATCCGGAACCACCTGGTGAACGCGGGAGGAGACATACGCACCAGCGGAAGCCGCATGGACGGGAAGCCCTGGGCCGTGGCAATAGAGGACCCGGAAAAACGAGGCGAGTATCCCGATATCCTTCACATGAAGGACGGGGCCGTGGCCACTTCCGGGAACTACGAGATCTACTTCGACCGGGAAAAAATGGTTCACCACATTGTGGACCCCAGAACAGGCGCCTCTCCCCGCCTGAGCACCAGCGTGTCCGTCCGGGCGCACAAGGCCATGGACGCGGATGCCCTGGCCACGGGCCTGTTCGTCATGAAGCCTGTTGAAGGATCGCGCCTTGTTGAATCTCTTTCCGGGATGGACGCCCTGGTCATTGCCCGGAGCGGGAGGCAGTGGTCGTCCGGGGGGTGGAAGAGCGAAGCCAGATAGTATCCTCGATCCTCCTCAGGAGTTCGGAAAACGTCTGAGGGGCTGTCGCCGATATGGCGACGCCCCTCATGTTTTTTGCCATGTCGTCGGCCTCGCCCGGTCCCAGCAGGTCCGCCTTGTTCAGGACCAGCAGGATGGGGATGCGGCCGAGGTCCAGGTCCCGCAGGACCTTTTCCACGGTTTCCTTTTGCTCCTCCATGCGGGGGCTGCTTGCATCCACCACATGCAGCAGCAGGTCGGCGTCGTGGAGCTCCTCCAGGGTCGCCGCGAACGCCTCCATGAGGTCTTCGGGCAGGTCCCTGATAAATCCCACCGTGTCGGTTATGATGGCCTCACGCTCCCTGGGGAACCTCAGCCGCCGGCTGCTGGGATCCAGGGTGGCGAAAAGGCGATCTTCAACCGCAACCCGGCTGTTGGTAAGGGCGTTTAAGAGGGTTGACTTGCCTGCATTCGTGTACCCCACAATGGAAATCACAGGAAGCCCGCGGTCCCAGCGGAGCTTCCTTCGCCCCTCCCTCTGACGCCTGACCTGCTTCAATTCGCGGTTCAACCGCGCGATACGTTCCCGAACCCGCCTGCGGTTGATTTCCAGCTTGGTCTCCCCCGGTCCTCGTCCCCCGATTCCGCCCGTCAGCCTGGACATGGCCGTGTTCTTGGTGGCGAGCCTCGGGAGCAGGTATTTGAGCTGGGCGAGTTCCACCTGTATCTTGCCCTCCCGGGTCACGGCCCGCCTGGCAAAGATATCCAGGATGAGCTGGCTGCGATCGATGATCCGGAGGTCGGTGAAGTCCGTCAGGCTCTTGACCTGGGCCGGGGTCAACTCATTGTCGAAGATGAGCAGGTTGGCGCCGGCCTGCAGGCAGCGGAGCACAAGCTCGCCCAGTTTGCCCTTGCCCATCAGGAACCGGGGATTCGGCCTTTTCACCTGCTGGACCACCACGTCGCACACTGCCACGTCGCTCGATCGTGCCAGCTCCCTCAACTCCTCCAGGGACTCGCTGGCCCCTGCAGGAGGGCCCTGGACCACCCCGGCGAGCACGGCCCGCTCTTTCCCGTCCAGGATGCGCCCTCCCCTTCCGGCCCGGGAGAGCTCCTCCTCCACGGACCGGATCAGGCTCAGGCAATGGACGTGCATGCGCCCCGTGTCCGGATAGGTGGTCACCCGCCAGCCTTCTCCGGCAATGTTTTTGGGCAGGACATGGGCCACGGACAAGGCCCCTGGAATGCCCCCCTCCTCCACCTGCACGGAGACCATCAGGTCCAGCCCGAGGAGCACGAGGTCGGTGAGGTCCTCCCGGGAGAGGGGCTCCCTGTTGAGGTGCGTATGAACGCAACGGAGACCCTTGAGGCGTCCTGCGCCCAGGCGAACCCTTCCCAGGTCGGGAATCCAGATGTGGGCCCGGTCCCCGACCACTACGAAGGCAATGCGCCCCTTGCGCGTGATCAGGAGGGCCAACTGCCTCTGGACTTCATCGGAAAGAGCGGCGAGACGCCTGGCGATTTCGGGGGAAACGATTTCGGCCTCGGGCACTTTTCTACGGTAGAGCCGCTGCAGCCGTTTCATCTGATCGGCCTTCAGGCCGGATGTTTTCCCGTAGACCCGGTCGATGGTTCAGGTTCCTTTCCAGAGATGGCTAGAGTTCTTCGGAGATATAGTTCTGGAATCGAGTGTACTCCGCCTCGAAGGTCAGCCTGAAATATCCGGTGGGACCGTTCCGTTGCTTTGCAAGGAGGATTTCAGCGAGGTTGCGGTTTTCGTCCGTGGTGGGATGGTACACCTCGTCTCTATAGATAAATGCGATAACGTCGGCGTCCTGCTCGATGGCCCCGCTCTCCCGAAGGTCCGAGAGCTGGGGCCGCTTGTTGGGCCGGTCCTCGACCTTCCGGTTGAGCTGGGAGAGCGCGAGCACAGGGACGTCGAGGTCCTTGGCCAGCGCCTTGAGATAACGGGATATCTCGGAGATCTCCAACTGGCGGGATTCCGCGCTTCTCCGGCCCTGAATGAGCTGGAGGTAGTCCACTATAACCATGCACAAATCCGTCCTCTTGCTCAGACGGCGGCACCGGGCCTTCATGTCCAGAACACTCATGCCGGAGGTGTCGTCGATATAGATGGGCAACTCCGAGAGCTGATTGGCCGCGTCGGTCAGTCTGGACCAGTCCCGGTCGTTCAGATTGCCGGTTCTAAGCTTGGACGCGTTGATGCGGGCCGCCAGTCCCAGCAGGCGCAGGCCCAGATGCAGCTTGCTCATTTCCATGCTGAAAACGGCCACGCCTTTTCCGGTCTTCCGGGCGGCGTTGTACCCTATGTTCAGGGCCAGGGCCGTCTTTCCCATGCTGGGCCGGGCCGCGATGATGACCAGGTCCGAGCGCTGCAGCCCGGCTGTGAGCCGATCGAAGTCCTCGTATCCCGAGGGAATGCCTGTTATGAAACCATCGGACTCGGACACGCTCTCAAGCTTTCGAAAGCTGTCCTTGATTACCGTCTCCATGGGGCTCAGGCCTTCACCCGCTTTTTCCTCTGCAATATCGAAGATCAGCTGTTCGGCCATGTCCAGGAGTTCGCCGGAGCTGTCCCAGTTCTGAAAACAGGAGTCCGAGATAACGGAGCAATTAGTGATGAGTTTTCTACGGATGGAGAGATCACGCACGATGCGGGCGTGATGAAGGATCCCGGCGGAAGTAGACACGGACTCGGCCAGCGTGGCCAAATACTCGGTACCGCCGGCCTTGTCCAGGAGATTGCGGTTTTTCAGCTGATTGGTGAGGGTGATCAGATCGACCGGTTCACTGTTGTTGTACAACGACGCCATGGCGGCGAACAGGTGGCCGTGGGCTTCGCGGTAGAAATCATCCTCGGTCAGGATATCCATGACCTGGTTCATGGCATCGTTGTTCACGAGGATGCCGCCGAGGATGGCCTGCTCCGCATCGAGGTTCTGCGGGGGGACCTTCAAGGAGGCCTGCGCCATGGTCTCTTCGGGTCTTGCCATAACCTTGTTTCCTGAACCCTCGGCGTTTTTTTACAAACAGTCAGGAGGTCAGCCGGAGGCAGGAGTCATTGCCTCAGGCCTTGGCTTCTTCGGGCGAGACCACCACCTTGATTTGGCCGCTCACCTCCTGGTAGATCTTCACAGGCACCTCATATTCCCCCACGGTCTTGATGGGTTTGTCCAGAAGAATCTTCCTGCGGTCCACGACCACGCCCTGCTTTTCCAACTCAGCGGCCACGTCCATGCTGGTAACCGACCCGTAGAGCTTCCCCTCTTCCCCTGCTTTCTGGGAAATGGCCACGGTCATCCCGGCCAGCCGGTCCCTGAACTGCTCGGCCTCTTCCCGTGCCTTCAGCTTGCGGACCTCGATCTTCCGTTTCATCTGCTCGAACATCTTGATGTTGCGGCCCGTGGCTTCCAGGGCCAAGCCTCTAGGGATCAGGTAGTTGCGGGCGTAGCCCTTGGCGACGTCAACCAGATCGCCTTCCCACCCCAGGTCTTCAATGTCATTTTTTAGAATCACCTTCATGGCACTTCATCTCCAATCCTAAGAAACCGCCCGGATCCCGAACGGCTTCAATCCGACGCAGCCGGAATCCGCTTACCTTACGGTGGACGTCGTGAAGGGCAGCAGGGCGATGTTCCTCGCGCGTTTGATCGCCACTGTCAGCAGCCGCTGGTGCTTGGCGCAGTTCCCGGAGATGCGGCGGGGAATTATCTTGCCCCTTTCAGTCGTGAAGTATCTCAGGGTCTTGGGATCCTTGTAGTCGATAGGCAGGCTGCTGTCCGCACAGAAACGGCAGACTTTCCGGCGCTGAAAACTCGGGCGGCGTCCCCGAAAACCTGTTCTAGCCATTGGATTCCCCCTCTGTCGATTCGGTGTTGCTGTAATTGTCTTCCTGCTCTTTATCCGAGGCGTCTTCACCGGCGGGGGCCGGCTTTTCCTGCGCCTCCATCTCCTTCCGGAGCAGTTCTTCGGGATCCACAGCGTCTTCGAGCTTTACGGTCATGGACTTAAGGACGCGTTCGTCCAGCTTGAGAAAGCGCTCCAGTTCCAAACTCGTTCCCCCCTCCCCACAGTAGTTGAGCAGCACATAGGTGCCCTTGTCCTGCCTTTTAATGGGGTAAGCCAGCCTCTGCTTCCCCCATTCCTGGAGCTTGACAAAGACCCCCTTATGCTTTTCAATCACCTCTCTGGTCCTGGTGAGGACGGCCTGGTATTCCTCGTCGCTCAGATCGGGGTTGGCGATAAAGATGGTCTCGTAATACCTCATGGACGGTCTCCTTTCGGGCGGTTTCCCTTTCGGGAACATTCTGGTCCCGCCCCGACGGACACACGGGGCGCCGAACGGACGGGACAAGGAGAAAAATGTGAGAAAAAGAAACGTAATTATTTATCAGGCGGTTCGGTTGCTGTCAAGCGTTTATCGAGAAGTCTTGAGGTATGAGAAGCATGGGTATGGTCGTACAGTTTTGCCAAGAAGACGCTCCAAGGAGCCGGCCTGGTGAAAAAGCGAAAGGCCTGAGGCAGATCCACCGCGCCAGCGACCTCGCCAAGTAACAACGTTCCCCGCATCTGATGTCTTACCATTGTCCACGCCTTTTCACACTCGGCATGCCTCGGACTTTGCACGCATTCTCCCATGAGTAGGAGTTGTTATCAGCGGAATTGAATTCCCACTCCGGAAACCGTTGGGTGTCCTCCGCTTCAGGATGCTCAGGGGCCACAGCACTCTCGACAAACCAGGAATCAGGCCTCCAAGGATCGAACACGGCTCTTGCCTTCCACTGCCACAGAATTTCCTTGATAGGCACCCATTCCGTATCAGCCTTTTTGCCTTCGGGCCGAAACATCAGGACCATGCGGCAATCATGAAGGATGGTTGTACTTCGCAAGACCCCTTCGGTGGTGGTTCCATCGTCCCACTCGTGTTCTTTGACCATGGGCCTTTCCTTGCGGTCTCCCAACGGTACCCCGGGTAGATCCTTTGCTTCCGGTCCTCTCTGATAAGGATAACAGTGGTCCAGGGATTCCGTTTTCAACTTGAAGAGAGAGCACAGGCGATCATCGAAGTTTTCACAATGGTTGCTGTGCAGCAGGATTTGCACCCATTGGGTTTTCCCGTTGATGTCCCCGCGGTCCAGGTTCTCGGCAACGAATCGGATCCCGTCGTACTGAAGCCAGCAGGCATGGCTGGTTGCCGCTCCGTGGGCACCGCTTCCCATACAATCCCGATTCAGCTCCGCTCCCGGATACGCTTTTCCAATGCTGGCGGTCTGCTTGGCCTCGACCGTGACGTCGAACCTGGGCCGCCGTACCTTGAGGTCGGCTGCCGCCTCCAGGGTCTCCCCGTCCACTTGGGTGCTGAAGGTCACGGTTCCCCGCTCCCCTCCGGACCAGAACAGGCTGATTTGATGCTGCTGCTTCAGGTCCTTGGGGTCCAAAGGAATCACGCGGCCGTGATGGATGTCGGCGTCATATTTCTTGAAGTACGGGTCTTCTTCACCTTCAGAATCTCCTTCAAGGCTCCAGTCCCCTACCGGCTCTTTCACCTTGCCCTTGGGAAGGACCGCCCCCTTGAGACGGATCCGCTTGCCCACGATGATTTCGGCCTCGGTGTCCGTAATGTCCCTCCACACGGTCTTTCCCGGGGAGGGCTCGGAAAGGAGCAGAATGCGCGCCAGGTTCGGCGCCTTGATCTCCCAGCGGAGATCGTAGGTGATGTCGCCCGAGGCGTCCCGTGCAGGGGAAAACTGCTTCGCCCGAAATACGTCCGGCAGGTCGGCAACGCTGACGTGCGCACTGGGGTGGCTGAAGTCGGACGACCAGGTGCGATGTCCTCGCATGCTGCCGTCGTCGTTGAAAGGGAAGTGGACCTGGATCTTGTTTCCACCGAGGATTTCTTTTGAAATCGTCTCCTGTTTATCGCTGCAGACCCTGAGGCCGGTCACCTCCTGGGGCGGGAGGGTCACGGCGAAAACGTACCGATCGATCAGGGCGTCAAACGCCCCGGCCGGGGCCATGGCCTTGTACTCGGCGATTTGATCCGCAATGCCTCCCATGTAGTGGAGCATCAGGTTCCCCGGGCCGGGGTAGGGATCCACGGGGAACGAGCCGGACTGGTTGTAGGTCTCCACGCAGTCGTTCGTCTCCTTCGTCTCCTGAAACTGGAAGCTGCCCCTCATGCCGTCCGCAATGTAGGGCAGCATCGCCCCTTTCATGCTCACTTCCTCGGTTCCCTCTTTGAACGGCCCTTGCTCCGAGGAGCTGAAGGCCGGGTTCAGCCGCAGCTTTCCTTGAACCGAGATTTGCAGCTGGCCTGAGTGCCGGTTCTCCTCGTCGTTCCACTGGACCCGAAGATGGATTTTCGCGGAGAGGATTTTCTTGGGCGGATCCGAGGCCAGGGCAGGACGGGGTCCGGGCCCGACGCCCGGGACGGTGGAAAAAAGCAGGCAAAGGAGCACGCCTGCCGCGGCTTTCAAGCCGTTCCTCGGGGAAATCATATCAGCCTCTCTGGTGGCTTAAAACTCGGCCCTCTTCTTCACGGTCGCGCCCGGCTCGAGCACCACCCCCCGGATCCACACCTCGGGCTTGCCCTCGGACGCCATGTCCTTAAACAGCACATCGTAGGTGCCGGCACTGAGCTCAAAGGCCCTGGGCCGACCTTTGAGCCGGGTGTGGACCACGTTCTGGTCGCTTCCCGAGGGAAAGACCTTGACCTTGCCCTCGAAGGGTTTTCCATCCTTGAAGGCGGCGAGCTCGAGCATGGCAGACGCTTGAAAGGCCGCCTCCTTGCGGGTGGCCTGCCCCCCTGCGACCTGCACGCCCTGAAGCCGGATCTCGGGCTTGCTGGGCACGGTCTCGTCCACAAAAACGACGTCGTAGGTGCCGGCGGCCAGCTCGAACGCCCTGGTCCCGTCTTTGAGCCGCGTGTGGACCACGCGCTGGTCGCTCCCCTCGGGATAGACCATGACCTTGGCCCGGAAGGGTTTCCCGGCCTTGGTGGCGGTGAGCTCGAGCTCGCCGCTGGTCTCGAAAGAGACCTCTTTGCGGGTGGTCTGCCCCCCTGTGACCTCCACGCCCTGAAGCCGGATCTCAGGCTTGCTGGGCAGGGTTTCATCCACGAGAAGGATGTCGTAGGTGTCCGGGTCCAGTTCAAAGGCCTTGGTCCCGCGTTTGAGCCGGGTGTGGGCCACGTTCTGGCCGCTCCCGGCCGGGCGGACCCGGACCAGCGCGTCAAACGGCTCGCCCTCCTTGGTGGCGGCCAGCTCCAGCACGCCGGCCGGGTCAAAGACGGCGTCCTTCTCCGTGGTCCGGCCCACCTCCACGCTCACGCCCCGGATCCACACCTCGGGTCGGCTCGAGAGGTTCTCGTCCCACACGCGAAGGTCATAGGTCCCGGGGGGGAGGGAGGCGCCGGGGCGGTCCGGGTCCGTGCCGGTGCGGCCGCGCTTGAGCACGTCGTGCTCGCCGGAAGGGAAGACCTCCACCATGGCACGGAACGGTTCTCCTCCCCGGAACGCGGTCACCAGGAGCGCTCCCTGCTTGGGCGGCGCCGGATCCTGCATCACCTGCTTTGCCGCGGACCGGAAAGCGTGTGCGGTCTTGGCCGTGTAGTACGTGCCGCCGCCCGCGCCCGCCATGCACTCGAGCTGGCGACGCTCCTCCTCGGTAACGTCAAAACCGATCACGTGCAGGACAAAGCGCAG
This sequence comes from Desulfatiglandales bacterium, assembly GCA_041685835.1. Lineage (GTDB taxonomy): Bacteria > Desulfobacterota > DSM-4660 > Desulfatiglandales > HGW-15 > JAIPEI01. Next base: position 30,140 of record JAWLEX010000010.1, on the reverse strand, counting down.
GCCCGCCTGCTTCAGCTCCCGCACCAGGGCGCAGGGATCACCCTCGCAGGTCTCCTTGCCGTCCGAGACCAGGACAATGGTGGTTGGATCCTCCAGGGCCTTGACCTTTTCCGCAGCCAGGCGGACCGAACGCGTGATCGGAGTTTTGCCCTTGGGGCTGATCGCCTGGAGGATACGGATGAGGGCGTCCCTATTCAGGGGCGAGACCGGCACAAGCTCCTCCACGTCCAGGCAGTCCCCTTTGCGCCGGTGCCCATAGGCTATGAGTCCCACGCGCGACGCATCCGGGAGGTCCTGAATGAGCTCGGTCATGACCTCCTTGGCAATGGCGATCTTGGGCCGATCCTCCACACGTGCCCACATGGAGCCGGACGCGTCCAGAATGTACAAAAACGCCTTGGAAACTTTTTGTGTGCGAGCGGCTTCGAAAGGGTCGGGCGTCTCGGGCGCGGCATCGGCCGATTTTGCTGCTTTCTCGGCCTCCGTGGGTTCCGTCTCCGGCGGGGGGGGGTCTGCATCGGTTTCCTTCCAGTTCGGCGGCACGACCCCGGCCTCCACCGGCTGCTCCAGGCGGACCTGCACGCGGCCCTCCTCCAGCATGAGGGAGAGGGTGCCGATCTCCTGGGAAGCCGGAAACGCCCACATCCGTGAGTCCTTGTTTTCCAGACGAAACCGGATGTCCTTGATCTTCTCCTTGTGCTGAGCCCTTCCTGTGTACAGGGAGAAGCTTCCGCCGGCTTCGGCTCCGTCCTTGGGGTCATCAATCAAATGGAAGCGGATCGCCTTGTCTGGGTCTGGGTGCAGCTCCTTGCCCTGGTGCGCGTCCAGGGAAAAGGCTTCCAGGTCCACCCCCTCGGGGTCCTGCGTGGGCTGAATGTCCAGGAGCACCTTCCCGGTCTGAACGTGAAGCCCGATGGAGTCGGCCTGCTCCGGGGTTTCCCGGTGCTCGATCGTCCGGGCCTGCCCCTCCTTGCTCAGGCGGACCGTAGTCGCGGCCGGATCCTGAATCGGTTGGCTGCCTTTAAAGGCCACTGAGGTGAGCGCGCTGCCCTCGGGGGCCAGGTTCCGCACGTGTACCCGGAGGGCATGATCCGGTGTGAGTTCGACCCGCAGCACATCCCCCTCGGACAGCATTCCCTGGTGAGGCGCGGACAACGCAGAGGCGGTTGCTGCCTCAGCAGTCCAGTCTGAGCCGGCTGCAGGAGCGGGCGCGCCGCCTGCTTGGGTATACCTGTCCGGCGGCCGGAACAGGGCGTCGTCCTGCGGGCCCTCTTGAATGTTGCTAAGCTCCAGGGTTCGACCGTCGCCCACATGCAGCACAACCTTGACCGGAAACTGGAGTTCCTCGGCTACCCAGGCCGTCATCAGCTCGTCACCCTCCTGGGACACGAGGATCTTACGGCACATCATCCCGTTCAGGGCTTCCTTCCCGGCGCTGTGACTCCCGTATTTCGCCGCTGCAGTTCGAAATGCCTCAAACGGGTTGTTCATCAGGCTCTTGGAACTCGTGTTCTGGATCTCCATGTAGGTTTTCTCATCCGGGATCACGACATGAGTAATCCCCTGAGCCGGGTCCACCAGTACGGCGATGTCCCGGCCTTCCTCCTCCAGCTCCATGCGGTAACGGTTGTCCTGAACGTACAGAACGCCTTGCCTGATCGTACCCTCTTCATCCAGAATCATGTCCGCAGAAAACGACGCAGCGCCTGCCACTGTGCTTCCCAGTCCTGCAAGCAGCCCGAAAAGGACCAGAACAGCCAATCCTATCCGCATACCTTTTCCCGCCATGATGTAAGCCCCCCTCCTTCATCCGGGTTTTGTAAAGAGCATAAAGGGTATATATAATATACTATAATAGCATAAACCGCCATTTCAGGCAAGCGAGAGAACGGAATCCGAGATGTTTTGATGACACACATTCATGGACCTGATGATTTCGTCCCGGCACCGAGGCCGGTGGCGGAGGAGGCCGCGGGCCTGGCCGGGGACATCCTCATACGTATGTCCAAGCGGACCAACCGCATCGAAAAGAAAGGCGAAATCGACCTGGTCACCGGAAACCCTGCAATTCACCCGGCCATGATCGAGGCCATATCCGGAGAGATCGGGGCGTTATCCAAGCGCGCCCGCTGAAAGGCCTCTGCCGCCTCTTCCCGAAATTCGACTTCCCTGCCCCGGTACCGTGGAGAGAGGTGAAACAGGCTGAAGGTCCGGGCCCCCGCCCTTCCGGCAAGGGCCCCGGCCTGCCCGGCGGTCAGGTGATGCTTTTCCGTGGCCATAGCCTTGTCCTCCGAAAGGAAAGCCGCCTCGATGAACAGATGGTCGGCACCCGACGCGAGCGCGGCGATGCGCTCACAATTTTCCGGTCCGGCACCGGCATCGGTGACGTAGGCAATGCGCGTCCCCGGCGTGATACGGGCTATGCGGCCGGCCAGGGTCCCCAGTTCGAACCGCTTCGCGCCCTCAACCCCCTGTCCCTCGCTCCAGGTCACCTCGAACACGCTTTCACGGTCCCGCCCCTCATAAAGCGCGGCCTTGAATCGATCGATCCAGGGCCCTACGGGCAGCCCCAGCCCCTTTAGTGCCGCCTTGTCGATGTTAACGTGAAAACGCTCCGTCAGGGCGAAGGCCAGGCACGGGATGCGGTGGTCCAGAATCGCCGCCTCCACGCGGAAACGGGGCTCCTCCAAGAGCAGACCTCGAAACGGGGCGTCCCTGTCCGCCCCGGCCGGTTGAAACCTCTTCCGGGATGAGTATGTGCGCGTTATCAGGGTGTCCGGCCGGACCTCGGTCACCTCGATGTGAAGCTCGTTGACGTAATCCTCCACGAGATTCCAAGTGTATCCCGCAAGCCGCCCCTCGACCCGTTCGAAAAACCCTGACGGCCCGTACAGGTGAAGGGTGCGCCTGCGTCCCAGAAAAAGGCGAAGGAGGGCGTCAAACCCGATAAAATGGTCAACATGGGCGTGGGACACAAAGGCGTGGGTAACGGAAAGCAGTTCGCGCGAAGCCAGCGGGGCCAAGTCCCCCAAATCGAACAGCAGCGCCCTCCGTTCGAAGTGGAAGGGAACAAAAAGGCCCGGGTCATCAAAGACGTCGTTGATCAGCCTTGGACGAAATGCGGGTCTCATCCCTTCACCCCTTTCGTGTCGTGTGTTCCCGGGCCCCGGGCTTTCATAAAGCAAATAACAGGCTATGATTATTTACCACGAAGAACTCAAAACCTTTTGCCTCCAGCCAAGACGCAAAGACGCCAAGAAAACCCTACCGGGACGATCTTTTGACCTGGCGGCTCAGCGTCTTTGCGGGGAAATTTGCCTTTCGTTTTTATACCAGCACCCGGGACTATCCGGCGTTGACAAATCCTGTCCCCTGTGAGAACGTTCCTGAACCATCCTGCACACCTGTCGGCCCACCCCGTTCGGGAGAGAAGCCCATGACATTCAACAAAAAGGACCTGGTGGACTGCGTGATCGACGAGGTCCATTTCATGAACCGGAGAAAACGAAAGGGCCAACAGTTCCTGTTCCCGGAACTGGATTATACACCGCTCACCCGAAAGCGGGCAACCGAGCTTGTCAACTCCACACTGGAAATCATCAAACAGGCCCTGGAAAGGGGCGATTACGTCCGCATACGGGGGTTCGGCTCCTTTTACACCCACTTCAAATGGGCGCGCCGGAAGTACAACCCGCGAACCCGCGAGCCCATCATCGTAAACTCCAGGCGTTATGTGAAGTTCCGGACGTCGCTCCGGCTGAAACGCCTGATCAATCCTTAGTCGCTCGATTCAGGTCGATGAGAGCGCGGGTGCGCTGCGCGCCGTGCCGGTGAGGGGTGAGAGCCGAGGGGGCAAGCTGATCTCCCCGCCTGTTTTTAGTGATGCGGTGATCAACGGCAAGTTCCCGGCGCGGCGGGGCTCGGTGGCGGGGGTGGAACGCGGAGGAATACGGCCGATCTGTTAAAGTGAGAAGTTGAGAAAGAAAACAAGGCCGCGCCCTTTCGAGCGCGGCCCCGGTCCTTTGTGTGTCCGGCCCGTGGCCGTAAGCACACAGGCATGCGAGGATACTACCGAAACGTTA
>JAWLEX010000010.1:0-25958 GCA_041685835.1 Desulfatiglandales bacterium | reverse complement strand
AAAACAAGGCCGCGCCCTTTCGAGCGCGGCCCCGGTCCTTTGTGTGTCCGGCCCGTGGCCGTAAGCACACAGGCATGCGAGGATACTACCGAAACGTTATCCCGTCGCCTTCCACGTCCACGGTCAAGTGGTCTCCTTCCTGAATCGTGCCCTCGAGGATCTTCACTGCAAGGGGGTCCTGAATCATCTTCTGAATAGTCCGCTTGAGGGGCCGCGCGCCGTAGACCGCATCAAAACCCGTCCTGGCGATGTACTCCTTGGCCTCGTCCGTGAGGTTGAGGGTTATCTTGCCGTCGGCCAGCCGTTCTTCAAGCCGGGCCACCTGGAGGTCGACGATCCGCTTTATCTCCTCGGTGCCGAGGGAATTGAAAATGATGATGTCGTCGATCCGGTTGAGAAACTCAGGGCGGAAGGTGCTTCTCAGGGCGTCCATGACGAGTTTTTCCACGTCCTCCTTGTCGCGCTCGCCCATCTCCTGAATCCACTGGCTCCCCACGTTGGAGGTCATGATGAGAACGGTGTTCTTGAAGTCCACGGTGCGGCCCTTTCCGTCGGTCATGCGGCCGTCGTCAAGGATCTGTAGCAGGGCGTTGAACACGTCGGGATGGGCCTTCTCGATCTCGTCGAAGAGGACGACGGAGTAAGGATGCCTTCGCACCGCCTCTGTGAGGTAGCCCCCTTCTTCGTAGCCCACATATCCCGGGGGCGCACCTATGAGCCGGGCCACGGAGTGACGCTCCATGTACTCGGACATGTCGATCCGGATCATGAACTGCTCGTCGTCGAACAGAAACTGGGCCAGGGCACGGGCCAGCTCTGTCTTGCCCACGCCTGTGGGACCCATGAAAATGAAGGACCCCACGGGGCGGTTCGGGTCCTGGAGCCCTGAACGAGCGCGGCGGACAGCGTTGGAGACGGCGACGATACCCTGCTCCTGACCCACCACCCTCTCGGAGAGCCGGGCCTCCATCTTGAGCAGCTTCTCCCGCTCGCCCTCCATGAGGCGGGACACGGGAATGCCGGTCCACTTGGCCACCACCTCGGCGATGTCCTCGGAATCAACCTCCTCCTTGAGCATCTTGAGCCGGCCCTGGAGTTCCACGAGATTGCGGTTCTCCTCCTCGAGCTGCTTCTCCAACTCGATCATGGTGCCGTACTTGAGTTCCGCGGCCCTCGAGAGGTCCCCCTGACGCTCGGCCATCTGGGCCTCGGCACGGGTGGCCTCCAGCTTCTCCTTGGTCTCCCGAATCCGCATGATGGCGGCCTTCTCCTTCTGCCAGTGGGCGGTCATCTCTTCCGTCTCGGCCTTGAGGGCCTTGAGCTCCTCCTCCAGCCTGGAAAGCCGCTCCTTGGAGGCCTTGTCCTTTTCCTTCTTGAGCGCCTCCTTTTCGATCTCGAGCTGGGTGATCTTGCGCTGCACATTGTCGATCTCAGCGGGCATGCTGTCGATCTCAATGCGAAGCCTGGAAGTGCCCTCGTCGATGAGGTCGATGGCCTTGTCCGGGAGAAAGCGGTCGGTGATGTAACGGTGGCTGAGTGTGGCCGCCGCCACAAGGGCCGAGTCCTGGATCCGCACACCGTGATGGACCTCGTACTTCTCCTTGAGCCCTCGAAGGATGGAGATCGTGTCCTCCACCGACGGCTCCTCCACCATGACGGGCTGGAAACGGCGCTCGAGGGCCGCGTCTTTCTCGATGTGCTTTCTGTACTCCTTGATTGTTGTGGCGCCCACGCAGCGGAGCTCCCCACGGGCCAGGGCCGGCTTGAGCATGTTGGAGGCGTCAACGGCCCCCTCTGCAGCACCCGCCCCCACCATGGTGTGCATCTCGTCTATGAACAGAATGATCCGGCCCTCGGCGTCCACAACCTCCTTGAGGACCGCCTTGAGCCGGTCCTCGAACTCACCACGGTACTTGGCCCCCGCAATGAGGGAGCCCATGTCCAGGGCCACGACCTGCTTTTCCTTAAGGGTATCAGGCACGTCCCCGTGGACGATCCGCTGGGCCAGGCCTTCGACGATGGCGGTCTTTCCCACTCCCGGTTCGCCTATGAGCACGGGGTTGTTCTTGGTACGCCTTGAAAGCACCTGTATTACGCGCCGAATCTCATCGTCGCGCCCGATCACCGGATCGAGCTTTTCCTTGGAGGCCATCTCGGTGAGGTCCTTGGCGAAGCGCTCCAGGGCCTGGTACTTGTCTTCCGGGTTCTGGTCCGTGATCCGCTGGCCGCCCCTCACGTCCTTCATGGCCTGAAGGACCATGTCCCTCGTTACACCGGCACCGGCCAGGATACCGGCGGCGTTTCCACCCTGCTCCTGGGCAATGGCCAGAAGGACATGCTCGAGGCTGACGTACTCATCCTTAAGGTGCTCCGCCTCCTTGAAAGCGGCATCCAGGACGGCCTTTCCGCGGGGTGACAGGTAGGACTGCCCGGCACCGGCGCCCGAGACGCTCGGAAGCTTCTGAAGAGCCAGGTCCAAAGCCTGCACGAGCTGATCGCGGTCGGCCCCGATTTTTGCAAGAATCGGAGGTATGACCCCGTCCTGCTGATCCAGTATCACCCGCGCAAGGTGCTCCGGCTCGATCTGCTGGTGCCCGAAGCGTTCCGCAAGGTGCTGAGACTCCTGCAGGGCCTCCTGGGATTTTAGTGTGAATTTGTCAAAGCGCATGAATTTCTTCCTCCTCGCTATGATATCGTCCCCAGCGGGACGAAATGCTTATAAGAACACCTGCCGGCGACGGCAGGCATATATTTTAAAAATTAAGGTTGCCTTTCCTTTTGTCAAGCCTGTCTTGCCTTTCTGGCTTTCTTTCCCCGATAATTCATTTATGATGCATGATATAACACATTTTTTATCCGCGGCCGTTCGGGTGTCCGGCACCGGCAAACGAAGGGGCTGGACAGCCCCCCACCCCGGCCTGTAGAATATTTGCCGACTACTCTCAACGGGCATTGCTGTCCCCGTTGGCATCCTGTTCAACCTGTGGACTCGAGGACGGACGATGGATAACAAGCGGCGCGGCATAAGGTTCGGGGTCGTTGCGGTCGAGCGGGGGTTCATCACCCCGGAACAACTGGTAGCGGCCCTTCGGGTTCAGGTGGAGGAAAACCTGAACGAATCTGAACACCGTCTCATAGGCATGATCCTCCTGGAACAGGGGCTGCTGACGCTTGAAAACATCGACGATATCCTGCTCGAACTGGAACGGGGCGCCTGAAGCTCAAGGGCCGCGCCATCGCGCCGCCCGTTCTTGCGCGGGATAACGTCGCCTGACAGGCAAGGTAAAAGGAAGGAGCCTTGACACAATGCGAATTCTCCGGAGAGCCCTGCCGCTTCGCTATGGGAGCAACCAAACGAACGGTCTGAAGGGCCCATCGGGGCCGCGGCCGTTTCCAGTCGAACCCCTCGCTGCAGTACGAATGCTTGCCGGGATCACCATGAGCCTTCTTGTGTTATTCGGCGGTCCCTCTTCATTCGCCCATGCCTCATCGGTCCCCGAACTCCTCGTGGACATCATTGCCTCCCACAATCTGGCCCTCCGGCAGCAGAGCCTGGAGGACGAAACCTATCGAGGGGAGGAAGGCATCCTTCGAATCGGGCCGGAAGCCGGGAAAAAGCTCGGGCTGAAGGTATCACTGGCGCCGGAATACCTGCGTGCCAAGACACTGATCGAAGATGCGGAAAAGCACATGAAGAAGGCCCGGGAGGCTATGGCGACCCGGAGCAAGGAACCCCGGGCCGGAGAATACGCCGCTGAAATCGCGGACGAGTTTCTCGCCTACAAGGACAAAACTCAAGAGGCGAATGAACTGCTCCGCGCATACTCCGCAGGGCTGGATCCCTTGACCGATGAGCGCCTGGACCGGCAACTGTGCGGGGACCTGCTGGTTCAAATCCTGCAGACCAGCCTGAAGGAAGCGGGGCACAGGCTGAGGGACGCCCTCGGGTGCTTCTTCAACACCTGCCGGGGGGATCGGTCCAAACCGTGCCTCACGCCGGAAAACGTGCGTTTCGTCAATACGGTGTTTCAGGAATTCCTGGAGCGCTCGCCCGGGGACGTCCTGGAAGGCTTTGACCTGGATCGCATCGATACGGCAAGGATGTCAGCGGCCTTGCCCGGATGGAAGGAGGCGGCCGGGTCCCGGGCCGCACCTATTATTCCTTTGGTGGAAGGATCGCTCAAAAAGCTGAACCCGGGAGAGACCGTTCCAATGGACCCCCTCTTGTTTCTAGCTCTGATCCGCCAGGAGTCCCAGTTCGACACAAAGGCCATATCCATAGTGGGGGCCGCAGGGCTGACCCAGATCATGCCCAAGACAGCTACGGACATGGGCATGGAGAACGTCTACCATCCCGACTACTTCGACCGGGCGTTTTCCCTCCTGCAGGACGAGCGTAAGGCCAGGAAGGAGGCCTTGGACGCCCTGTACGCAATCACCCCGGAGAACCGGGAGGGCAAGGCCCTGGAGGCCCGGGGGCGCATGCAGGCGTCGCTTGGCCTGCGCCTGGAACGTCAGCGGCTCTTTGCGAAATACAGGGGCGAACTCAGAAAGCAGCCGTCCGATCCCCGCCTGCACCCGGAAAAGGCGGTTGAGTACGGAATGCGATATTTCACCGGGCTGCTGCAGGATCAGAAGGGAGACATCAGTCTCGCACTGGCTTCCTACAATGCAGGTCCGCACCGTGTTCTCCAGTACAAGGGTATTCCGCCTTTCGGGGAGACCGTGCGGTTTCGAAACCGGGTACTGGAGTTCTACCGGGAATACCTGGACAGACTGCCCGGGTCCTGATCATGCGGATGGCACTTATTGAAGTTCACCACCGGCTGCAGAGGTGTCCGGCCTGATATTCCGCGGCCCATCTGAGCCAGATCTTCTTGCGGTTCTGGAATTTGTACATTACCCGGTCCAGTTGATTCCTGATCTCCAGGTCGTTGATCTTTCTGCGGGAAAAGCCCAGGAGTTCCCTTTCGAGCCCCTCCCACTCCGGCATCTTCTGGGCTTCACCGGCCCTGTATGCCAGGAAATCCACATGCATCTGCTCGATCCGCCGATCGAACCGCAGGATCTCGTCGCGCAGTTTTCGATTTTCCGTGGAGACAAGCATGGGCCACTCACCGCCTCGTGCCGGGGCATGCACATGCACAGCGCACAAGGAACTATTCTTAGCCCATTCTTAGCCCATTTGGCCCTTGCTTTCAATTCAAAATCACTTCCAGGGTTAAGCTTGCTCCCGGTTGATGTCTGTGCCGGTGTCGGTGCCTGGGCAGGTGACCTGAAGCAAACATATCTTACGTGAAATCGGGGTAATTCGTACCTTCCGTTTCTCTTATTATCAAAAATGCTTCGTGGCACCGCTCCCATCCGGGCTTGACTTTTTCCCGGCCCCGTGGAAAATCTTCCGGAATCAAGAATACCCATCCGCAAAGACTCCGGGATCGGGGCATGCTCTTGACCTCAATTACTTTCGGGGGCCGTCAACATACCACCAGGCAAGGAGATCGACATGACTCAACACGTTCTGATGCAATCCGATTTTCAAGACATCACGCTGCTCAAGCGAGGCAAGGTCCGTGACGTATACGATTTGGGCGACAAGCTGCTCATAGTGGCCAGCGACCGGATGTCCGCGTTCGACGTAGTCATGGACGACCCAATCCCCGACAAGGGCCGGATCCTGACCATGATCTCCACCTTCTGGTTCAAGCAATTGGAAAAGGTCGTCGAAAACCACATAATTTCCACGGACCCCGCCGATTACCCGGAACCGTGCAAGAAATACAGCGAGGCCCTGAAGGGACGCAGCATGCTCGTCAAAAAAACCGAACCCCTTCCCGTGGAATGCATCGTCCGCGGTTACATTTCGGGTTCCGGCTGGAACGAGTACCGGGAAAGGGGGACGATCTGCGGGATCCGCCTGCCTGAAGGCCTTCAAGAATCCGAGAAACTGGCTGAACCCATATTTACACCCTCGACCAAGGCGGAGTCAGGCACCCACGACGAGAACATCTCCTTTGACAAGGCGGTAGACCTGCTGGGCCATGAAACGGCCGAGGCGGTCCGTGACCTGAGCCTCAAGATCTATGCCTTCGGCCGGGACTATGCGGCGGGGAAGGGGATTATCATCGCGGACACAAAGTTCGAGTTCGGCCGGTTGGAGGACCGCATAATCCTCATTGACGAGGTGCTCACACCCGACTCCTCCCGTTTCTGGCCCATGGACACGTATCGGCCCGGCGGACCCCAGAAGAGTTTCGACAAGCAATATCTCCGCGACTACCTCAACGGCCTGGACTGGCCCAAGACCCCCCCGCCGCCCAGGCTGCCGGAGGAGATCGTCCAGAAGACGCGGGAAAAGTATCTGGAGGCGCTGGAACAGCTGACCGGCAAAGGACTTTGACGATGAAACCGGTTATATGCTTCATAGACGACTCGGATTTCGAGCATGAGCTGGTCCGGCGAGAAATCGCGCCCCGGGCCGAAAGATACGCCTTTGTTCAGGCCGCCACTTTCGACGAAGCGGCGGAGAGGCTGGGACGGCGATCACCGGACCTGTTCCTGCTCGACCTCTGGGGGCAGGACCCGGACGTTACCAGTCCGGTGATCACGCCCAAGGCGGACCTTTTGGAAGAAGCCACCCGAATTCCCGACCTTGACTCCGTTTTCCACGGCCTGGACGAGTTCCCCGGCGACCGCAACAACGAGTACCTGAAAAGGTTGTTTCGAATCGTGGACGGATGGAGGACCCTGTTCGAAGGGGCCTGCGCGGGTATCGGCCAGAACCGCAAATACGGGCTGGCCAACCTCAAACGGGCCAGGGAGCGATACCCTGGAGTACCGGCCGTGTTCTACACCCGAAAATCACTCATAAGCGACGCCGTGGCCATGTTCCATGCGGGTTGCGACGGGCTCTTCATCAAGCCGACCGGCCGCGACGACGAAGAAACAAGACGGCTGACCCGGGAATATGCGCCCAGACTCCTGGAAGACCTGACCCGCATCCTGGAATCCTCCGGGCGGAAGCCCTGACCGCGCGAGGACACCCCGGCGTCCTTTGCGAACCCCATTCCCCGCGCCGGCCGGGGCGGGGAGCGGACATGTGCCCCCCCTCATACTCACCCCCCATCCAGGGCAAAAAACTCAATTGCTCCACGGTTGACAAAGACTTACCAGATGCTTAACGTATCCAGCAATCAGCCGTAGCGGATGCCTGGCAGCCGGTTATGCGGGTTCCGCAAAGGCCGTCAGGTTCGACCCCAATCTATTGTGAAAGCCCGCTCGGCGTGAGGAATCACCAAATTGATTCTTACCGGATGAACGGCGTGGACTTTCCTCCGGAAATTATCTCTCCGGTAATAAAACATTGGGACGCCCGGCAAAGGATTACAGCCGGGTGGAGCCGAAATTGAAAGGATCTTCAGGTCCGGCTTATGAATGATGAAATGCTTAAAAAAAGGGATAAGGAAGATCATAACGGAACCGGCAGTGAGGACCTTCGAGACGTTTCGACCGACCAGAAGACGGACGAGGACAAGCCTCTCGAGGAGTACACCAGGGAAGAGTTGATCGATTCAGTCCGTAAGCTCCGGGAAAGCAAGAAAGAGGCCTTCGAACTCTACCTCCGCTCCCAGGCGGAGATGGAGAATATGAAGAAGCGTCACCAGAAGGAAAAGAAGGACTGGCAGCGTTTTGCCAACGAGAACCTGATCAAGGAAATCCTCCCCGTACTCGACAGCCTGGAAACGGCCCTTTGCCATACCTCTGATGAAACGTGCGTCACGGCGTTGCAGGAGGGAGTGGAACTGACACTCAAAGGACTGCGCGGGGCCCTTGAACGGGCGGGGGTCCAGGAAGTCAAGACCAAAGGAGAGGATTTTGATCCGTGCTATCACGAGGCCATCTCCATGCAGGAGGACCCAAACCTGGAGACGGGCAAGGTCCTGAAAGAACTTCAAAAGGGGTACATTTTAAATGAACGCCTGATTCGCCCGGCGCTGGTCGTGGTAAACAAGGAGTCGTCGGGCGGCGGGAAGGCTCTTGCCTCGGACGAGGCCTGTGATACGGATCATTAAAGGCCCCATAGATCCCGCGGCTCAGGCGGGAACAGCACACTTTGCATAAGTTCAGTCAGAACTCTGGCAAGAACAATAGGAGGATGAAATGGGCAAGACAATAGGGATTGATCTCGGTACAACCAACTCATGTGTGGCCATTATGGAGGGTGGAGACCCGGTGGTTATCGCAAATGCGGAGGGAAGCCGTACCACCCCTTCCATGGTGGCGTTCAACGAAAAGGATGAGCGACTAGTGGGACAGATCGCCAAGCGCCAGGCCATAACGAACCCGGACAACACGGTGTTCGCGGTCAAGCGGCTCATCGGCCGAAAGTATGACTCACCCGAGGTCCAGCGCGACATCAAAATCGTGCCCTTCAAGATCGTCAAGGCCGAAAACGGGGACGCTCACATTGAAATCCGCGGAAAGACTTACAGTCCTGCGGAGATCTCCTCCATGATCCTCCAGAAGATGAAGCAGACGGCGGAGGATTACCTTGGTCATGAGGTCACCGAGGCGGTGATCACGGTCCCCGCCTATTTCAACGACAGCCAGCGCCAGGCCACCAAGGACTCCGGGAGGATTGCGGGCCTTAATGTGGAACGAATCATCAACGAGCCCACAGCGGCATCACTGGCGTACGGTCTGGACAAGAAGGGCGACAGGAAGATCGCCGTGTTCGACCTGGGCGGCGGGACCTTCGACATCTCCATACTGGAAATCGGAGACGGGGTCTTTGAGGTAAAGTCCACTCACGGTGACACCCACCTGGGAGGAGAGGACTTTGATATGCGCATCGTGGACTACCTGGCCGACGAATTCAAAAAGGACCAGGGGATCGACCTTCGAAACGACAAGATGGCGCTGCAAAGGCTCAAGGAAGCTGCTGAGAAAGCCAAGATAGAGCTCTCCGGATCCATTGAAACCGATGTGAATCTGCCCTTTATCACGGCGGACTCAAGCGGCCCCAAGCACATGAACCTGAAGCTGTCCCGTTCCAAGCTGGAATCCCTTGTAAGCGACCTCATCGACAGTGTGACCGAACCCTGCAAGGTGTCGCTCAAGGATTCAGGCATCAAGGCCGCCGACATCGATGAAGTCATTCTGGTCGGTGGTATGACCCGCATGCCCAGGGTTCAGCAGAAGGTCAAGGAAATCTTCGGCAAGGAACCCACCAAGGGCGTCAACCCTGACGAAGTGGTGGCCATAGGCGCCGGTATCCAGGCGGGTGTTCTCACGGGGGACGTCAAGGACGTCCTGCTCCTGGACGTCACACCGCTCTCCCTCGGAATCGAGACCCTCGGGGGTGTGTTCACCAAGCTCATCGAAAAGAACACCACCATCCCCACGAAGAAGAGCCAGATCTTCTCCACGGCCGCGGACAATCAGCCGGCCGTCGAAATCCACGTGCTCCAGGGGGAACGTGAGATGGCGGCCAACAACAAGACTCTGGGCCGGTTCCAGCTGGTGGGCATCCCGCCCGCACCCAGGGGGGTCCCCCAGATCGAGGTAACCTTTGACATCGACGCCAACGGTATCGTAAACGTCTCGGCCAAAGATCAGGGAACCGGCAAGGAGCAGTCCATCAAGATCACCGCGTCGAGCGGCCTGAGCGAGGAGGAAATCGAGCAGCTTGTTAAGGACGCCGAGGCCCACGCCGATGAGGACAAGAAGAAACGGGACCTCGTCGAGGCCAAAAACATGGCCGATTCCCTTATCTACTCCACCGAGAAGTCCATCGGTGAACTGGGCGACAAGCTGGACGCCGGCACCAAGGGAGACATCAACACCGCCATAGAGAACCTCAAGAAGGCCATGGAGGGAGACGATGCGGAGGAAATAAAGCAGAAGACGGATGAACTGACCCAGGCGTCCCACAAGCTGGCCGAGGCCATGTATTCACAGGCGTCCCAGCAGCCCGGGGGTGAGGAAGCCGCATCCGGCGAAGGTACCGAAGAAGGTGGATCTTCCGATGACGAGGATGTGGTGGACGCGGACTTCGAGGAAGTGAAGAAGTGATAAGTCCCCTGTGCCGGCATTCCATGAGGGCTGTCCCCGTTTTAGCGGCGGGGGTGGCCCTTTTGCTTCTTGTCTCCGGCTGCCAGCCCAAGGCCCCTCGGAAGGAGCCCGAACCGGCATTGAAGCCCCCCGGGGAAGAGAGGTTTCAACAGGCACGCCGGTACGAACGTCTCGGCGATTACCAGCGTGCCTATGAGGCCTACCGTGACTATCTTCAGGAGCATCCGAAGGGAGTAAATTCCCGCCCGGCCCTCTATGCCATGGGCCGCATCCGTTATGGGGACGGGCGTTTCCAGGAGGCCCTCACGCTTTTCCAGAAAGTGTTCCGGGAATACCCGTCTCACCCGGAGCAACCCCTGGTGGGCCTCGACATACTGTCCACCCTTTGCAGCCTGGGTGAATTCGAGCGCTGCCGTTCCCGTGGGGAGTCCTGGCTGAAAAAACATGCAGGGCATCCCCTCGAGGGAGACGCGTTGTACCTCCTGGGAAAATGCGAGGCGGATGCGGGACGCCCCCTGGAGGCCTTCCCCCTGTGGACCAGGGCGGCCGGACTTCTTCCGGAATCGTCCGAAAGGGCCGCCTCCCTGGACGAGGCTGTCCGCGACTTGATCGAAGGCGCCTCTCTCATCGAACTGGAGGCCATGGGGGCCCAACGGGATAAGAACCCCTATCTCCCGGATATCCTCCACCACACAGCCTCGCTCCACGAAGAACAAGGTGATCTAATGCAGGCCAAAAAGGCCGCCATGGATCTGCTCGAAATCACCTCGGACCCGGACTGGAGACTCAAGGCAAAACGCATCCTGGGGCGCATCGACAAGGAGCTTTCCGTAAGAAAGGGACGAATCGGCTGTCTTCTTCCTCTGAGCGGGCCATTCGCCATCTACGGCCAGGAAACCCTGAAAGGCATCCAGGCGGGAGTCGCCCACTGGCTTTCCGGGCCCGGTGATCGGGAGATCGAACTCCTCATTCGGGACACTCGAGGGGATGCAGAGAGCACCGTACGCGCCGTGGAGGAACTCGCCCAGAAAGAGCGGGTCATGGCAATCATAGGGCCGCTCTCCAGCAGGGCGGCGGAGGCTGGGGCGGCCAAGGCACAGGAACTGGGCGTGCCCATCATCACCATGGCTCAAAAGGAGGGCCTTCCGTCCATCGGGGACATGGTGTTCCGTAATTTCCTGACTCCGTCCATGGAGGTCAAGGCACTGCTGGATCATGCCTTTCACCGGCTGGGCATGCAACGATTCGGAATCATCTACCCGGACAACCCTTACGGCCGGCATTTCATGAACCTCTTCTGGGACCGTGTGGAGGAACTCGGCGGAACAATCACCGCAGTGGAGTCCTACCCGCCGGACAAAACGGACTATTCGGATGAGGTCAGAAAAATGGTGGGGCTGTACTATCCCCGTCCGGCTTCCGTGACCCGCATGGTAGAACGAATGCGGGTCGAGAGCGGCTTACCGACGAAGGACGATGACGACGAACCGCCGCCCATCGTGGACTTCGATGCCGTGTTCCTGCCGGACAACAGTGAACGCGTGGCCCTGATCGCCCCCCAGTTTCCGTTTCACAGGGTCGTAGGTATTCGATTGCTGGGGACCGGCCTGTGGCAATCCAAGGACCTGATCAAGCTGGCAGGAGATTATGTTCAGGGGTGCCTCATTCCTTCGGGATTCTTCAAGGACACCGGTGTTGAGCCGGCGGCATCCTTTGTTGAGCATTTCCGCGCCTCCTTTGAGAACGAACCGGACCAGCTTGCGGCCAACGGGTATGACACCATCCAATACCTGAAGAATATACTGGCGGACAAGCGGATTATCACAAGAAACGACCTGAAACATGCGCTGTGGACGTCGGAAGGCATGGCTGGTGTTACAGGAGAAATCCGGTTCGATAAGGGAGGAGAGGTCCTCAAAGAGCCCCTGCTCCTTACGGTCAAAGGCCGGCGGTTTCTGCCCGTCGTCCCGGATGAGGAACCCTGGGGCGACCCGGCCTCTTCGAGACTGAGCAGGGAATAGGCCTTCGGTCTCGAGCGGTTAAGATGTTGAGCCGGGGAGCCATGCGGGTTGGAGGTCACCTCCACCCTCACTCTTCACTTCCACCTTCACTTTCGCTTCCACCTTCAGTCTCACTTACACCTTCACCTTCACCCTTTTTACCGGTCCTTGCCATGCGCACCACCAGGATGCTGATCTCGTAAAGTATAATCAGCGGTAAAGCCATCATGCACTGGGTCACAACGTCCGGGGGCGTGAGAATCGCGCCCATGGCGAACACCAGCAGGATGGCGTACTTTCGCTTTCTCCGCATGAGTTCCGGCGTGACAATACCCAGCTTCCCCATGAAGAAAGCCACCACTGGGAGTTCAAAGACCAGCCCGAATGCAAAAAGCAGCTTGACGGCAAAGGAGAAGTATTCCTTCACCGAGGGGAGTGCCTGAATATAGTCGGTGGCAAAGCCCAAGAAAAAACGGAACCCGAACGGGAACACGATGAAGTAGCCGAACAGGCTCCCGCCGACGAACAGCAGGGTGGAACTGATGACAAAGGGCACAACCAAATTTCGCTCGTGCCGGTAGAGGCCGGGGGCCACGAACATGTAGAGCTGGTAGAATATCAAGGGGGCGGCAGCCAGGATCGCCGTCACCAGGGCGGTCTTGAGGTACGCAAAGAA
This sequence comes from Desulfatiglandales bacterium, assembly GCA_041685835.1. Taxonomy (GTDB): domain Bacteria; phylum Desulfobacterota; class DSM-4660; order Desulfatiglandales; family HGW-15; genus JAIPEI01. Next base: position 13,208 of record JAWLEX010000010.1, on the reverse strand, counting down.
CATCTCGGGAAGGCTTGTGAATATGAGCTGTTGGCCCTCCTCCATGTTCTGCTCGAGGGGCATGATCAGGATCTTGAAGAGCTGCTCTGCAAAGACATAGGCAATCACGAAGCCGATGCCCACTGCGATGGCGCAGATCACAAGCCTCTTTCTAAGTTCCTCCAGATGGCTCATGAACGGCTGTTTGGCGTCAGTCTCCATGATCACTCGCCCTCTCTGGACGTGGGGGCCTCCTTTGACTCGCCGGCGTTTTCATCGCCTGCGACCTCCCCGGCGCTGATATCGCCTTCTGAAGGCCCTGGGCCGGTGGCGGTCTTTTGTTGTTCCCGTTCCTCAGGCACGTCGTCCGGTGAGCCGCGTCGCTCAGGGCCCTCCCCCCCGGCCTCAGCGGGCGGGGGCACCTCCGGGGCCTTGTCCAGGGGTTCCTTCAGAGGGCGGTTGAGACCGCTCACAGTGTCGTGCAGGTCCTTCCCGATCTCCTTGAAGTCCTCATCCACCTCCAGGCTCTCCTTGATTTCCTGGGTGGCCTTCTTGAACTCCGCCATGCCTTTTCCAAGGCCCCGGGCCAGGTCCGGAAGCTTACTCGGCCCGATGATGATAAGGGCGATCACCATGATGATAATCAGCTCCGGAAGTCCGATGCCGAACATGATCTCTGCCTCCTTGGGAAACGACAGTGTTCCCGGTTCGTGGAAAAGGGCCGTGTACCTGGTTTCAGAGTTTTACCGTAAAAGTACCCCAACGACGAAGATCATCGGCCCAGAAACGAGTGTCCGATGTATCAGTTTGGGTTTTGTTTTTATCGAAATCGAAATCAGAGCATTACAAATCCCTTGTCATGGCCGTCTCGTCACAATCCGGAAACTTGGCGCACTTCAGGCAGTCGGCCCACACCTTGTGGGGAAGAACGGATTTTTCGACCTCCACGAATCCGAGACGCCTGAAAAACGGATCCACATAGGTCAGTGCAAACACGCTATGAATTCCCAGGGCCCGGGCCTCCTCCAGGCACGCCTCCACGAGCCGGCGGCCGTAACCCATCCCCTGGCATTCCTCGGCCACGGCCAGCGAGCGGATCTCAGCCAAGTCGTCCCAGCAAACGCCGAGGGCGCAGGCCCCGACCATCCAATCCGGCCGGTTTTCATCTTCCAGCACGTAAAAGTCGCGCAGGTGGTCGTAGAGCTCGCTCAGGGATCTCGCGAGCAGAAGTCCCTGTTCGGCGAAGCCGTACAGGAGCCGGTGAATGGGCTTTACGTCTCGAATCACCGCTTTTCTCAACACCGGGCTATTCGAACCTGGAGACAAAACCATTTAGCCCTTCCTTTTTCGCCAGGACCGCGGCGTACTCTTCGGCTTCAGCGCGGCTCAGGAACCGCCCGCACCGGACCCTGTAGAATGTCTTCCCGTCGACCTCCGCATCATAGTAATATGCGGGGTGACCTTTCCGTTTCAGGCCCTCTATCATCTCCTCGGCCGCGCTTTTGCTCTCTACAGCAGCGACCTGTACCGTGAACCGCGCCTCTATGAGGTGGCCTTCCCGCCCGACCACACGGGAAGGGGCCCCGGCTCCGGCCGTCTGAGCCGGCTCCGTGGGCTCAAGGCGCGAGTCACGCTGCTTTTCGGGTGGTTGAACCTCCATGCGGACAGTCGCGGTCTGCTTTTCAGGCGTCCTTGCCTCCATGCCGGGTGAGGGCGCCCGCTCCACAAGGGTTTCCGCCGGGCTAACCGTCTTGCTGCCGGGAGCACTGGAGTGTGAGGCCTCTGCCTGACGGGTCTCGTCCTTCTTAGTCGCCAGGTTATCATAAAACGACAGCCTGGGGCTCTCAGGCGGAGGCTCATCCGCCTGTTCGGCCCGGCGCGGCCCCTCGCGCCGGACGATTTCCTGGATCTTAGCCATCTGTTCCTTCAACTCTTCCACTGCCAGGTCCCCGGTCACGGACCCCCTCCCGGCGAGAACGCCGAGTGCAAAAACCCAGATGAGCAGGAACAGGAAAACGAATACCCAAAGGAACATCGCCGCACGACTGATCTCGAGCCGAACTTTTGGGCCTTCCTTTTTCTCTTGCGATCGCTTTCTGGCCATGAAAGTGCCGGACCTTCGTCAATCCTCTTCTGCGGCAGGCATGGACAGTGTCCCCCGGCAAGAGAGGAAGTCATCCAAATCATGCATCCTCGATCCCGCCCGCGATCTCCTTTTGCAGCAACCAAAAGGGGACCGGGCAGGCGGGACGGAATCACATCCGTTCCGGGGCTTGGACGCCCAGGAGAGTGAGTCCGTTCATAAGAACGGTTCGTATCCCTTCCGCAAGGCAAAGCCGGGCCTGTGTGCGCCGGATGTCCTTCGTGACAATCCGGTAATCCGGTATCTTGGTACCCAGGTTGAAGTACTTGTGAAAGGACGCGGCCAGTTCCGTCAAGTAGTGGGGCACGCGATGGGGCTCGTAAGCTTGGCATACCTCCCGGAGCAGGGACGGGAACTTCGCCAGAAGGCGGATAATGGCCATCTCATCTTCGAGTGCCAGGTTTTCCAGTACCGAAAGGGGGTCCGCCGGAAGTGAGATCCCTTCTTCGGCGGCCTTGCGGAACACGCTGCAGATTCGAGCATGCGCGTACTGGACATAATAGACCGGGTTGTCACTGTCCTGTTTTCTGGCAAGGTCCAGGTCGAAGTCCAGGGGAGAGTCGTGGTTCTTCACCAGAAAGAGGAACCGGGTCGCATCCACCCCCACTTCATCCATAAGCTCCCTCAGGGCTACATAGGTACCGGCCCGCTTGGACATGCGGACCTCCTCTCCTCCCTCAAAGAGCTTCACGAGCTGAATCAGAAGCACCGAGAGCCAGTCCTCCTCCAGGCCGTTGGCCATGAGGGCCGCCTTGACCCGCCTGACATAGCCGTGATGATCCGCGCCCCAGATGTTCACGGCCCGGGAAAAACCTCGCTTCCACTTCTCCAGATGATATGCGATGTCAGTGGCGAAATACGTGAACTGCCCGTCACTCTTTCGAATGACCCGGTCCTTGTCGTCGCCGAACATAGTAGTCCTGATCCACCAGGCCCCGTCCTTCTCAAAGAAATCCCCTCGCTCCCGGGTCCTCTCGATGACTTCGCTCAGCATGCCGGACGAGACCAGGTCCTTCTCGGAAGTCCAGACATCAAACGGGGTCCTGAACCTGTTGAGATCGCCGCGGATCTCTTCCAGCATCCTTTGCCGGCCGAACTCAGCGCACTCCCGGACCGCCTCTTCCCGGTCCAGCCCTTCCAGTTTCTTCTCCCCATCGATCTCCGAGGCCAGGTCCTCGACATACTCGCCCCGGTACCCTGCCTCGGGAAACGGGGCGTCCGGGTCCCGCTTCCGCAGCCACCTGCTGTACACGGACTCACCAAGGAGCCTGACCTGAAGGCCGGCATCGTTGATATAGAACTCCCGCGTTACTTCGTGACCACAAAAGGCAAGGATCCTGCAGAGGCTGTCCCCCAGGGCCGCGCCCCTGCCGTGTCCCAGGTGAAGGGGCCCTGTGGGGTTTGCGCTCACATACTCGACCAGGATCCTCTGGGGGTCTTCAATGACGCCTCTTCCGTAGTCGGGGCCAAGGGCGATTATCTCCGACAGGAGCCGGCGCCACTGCTCCGCTCGAACGGTGAAGTTCAGGAACCCCGGGCCCGCCACCTCCACCTTTTCGAGAAAAGGGTGCCCCACCTGAAGGTCGTCTGCGAGCACAGAGGCGATTTCCCTCGGGGCGCGCTTCTGTGATGCCGCGAGGGTCATGGGCAGGTTTGTGGCGAAATGCCCGTGCTCCGGGTTGTTGGGAATCTCCACCACAAACTCCGGGACCGGGGCGCGAACGAGCCGGCCGTCATCGAAACAGGAATGGAGGCTCCGCCTCAGGATACGTTCAAGTTCATCTTTCATGAAATCGTCGTCTTCTCCACGCACTTTCCAAGGGCACAGTAGATTTCGTAGGAAATGGTGTTACAGCTCCCGGCCACCTCGTCTCCGGTCAGGACGGAATCGCCCTGCCGGCCCAGAAACACGGCTTCATCCCCCGGGCGTACGCCCGGAAGACCGGTGATGTCCGCCATCGTCAAATTCATGCAGACCCGGCCGATAATGGGGACCTTTCGTCCTCGAATCAGGACCTGCCCGCGATTGGACAGGGCGCGCGGCAGCCCGTCGCTGTATCCCGCCGAAATCACCGCCGTACTTGTGGTCCTCAGGGTGGTGTACGTCCGACCGTAGCTGACAGGGGCCTCCCCTGGAAGGTCTCTTACCTGGAGGATGGTCCCTCTAAAGGTCATGGCCGGCCTCAACCGGGCGTCAGGCACGAGGCCCGGCGACGGAGACCCGCCGTAAAGCACAATTCCCGGCCTTACCATGCCGAAGTGGGCCTCCGGGTACCCCAGGGTACCGGCGCTGTTGGCAAGGCTGCTGGCCTCGAGGCCCATTCCCGCCGTGCGGGCTGTCTCCAGGGATTCCTTGAAACGCCGGATCTGAAGCGCAGTGAATCGCCTGTCCGCTTCATCGGCCGACGAGAGGTGCGAAAGGAGCCCCTCGGGAACAACTCCCTTGTGCCGGAGCACGTGATCGATAAACGGGCCTGTCTCGCTGAAAGGGACACCCAGGCGGCCCATGCCCGTATCGATCTTCAATTGAACCGGGGTCCTTTTTCCTCGTCTCAGGCTCTCGTCGCTCAGCATTTCCGCGGCGACCGCCTCCTGCAGGACCGGGATGAGATCATGCTCCGCCACGGCTCCGGCCTCTTCCCGGGTAAGTATACCGCAGAGGAGCACGATGGGACATCGAATACCCGCCTTCCTCAATTGAAGGGCCTCGGCAAGATGGGCCACGGCCAAACGCTCGGCGCCGGCGCCCTCGAAGGTCCTTGCCGCTTCCACCAGGCCGTGCCCGTAAGCGTCGGCCTTTACCACCGCCGTCACCGCCGTCCCCGGCCCGATAATCGAGCGGACCTGCCCGAGGTTGTGCCTGAGGGCCGACCGCTCTATCTCCACCCGATTGGGAAAACCGTCCATCATAAAGAGAATGATTAAAGGATAAAGGTTAAAGACAAAGGCACGCAGCACGTGCCTTTGTCGGACCCCATGAAAACTACCTGATCCTGGCCCGCATATCAAGGGCTATGTGGGCACCAGCCTTTCCCCTTGATCCTTCTTCCTTGATCCTTTATCCTTCTTCCTCATTGGAACCCCGCCGGTTTATCCGGGACGGCTTGCGATCTAAAACAATCAACCAGGAATCGAACCAATCAAGGATTCTCCAGATCGGCCCACATGAAACTCTTGTTATGCCTTTTAGGTCTCGTTTTAGTCTTGGAAGGCATTCCCTATTTCGCCTTTCCACACCGGATGAAGCGCTGGATGCTTCGCATGCAGGACATCCCTGACCCGCACCTGCGCATAATGGGGTTCATGGCCATGTGCGCCGGGCTCCTTATCGCCTACGTCTTCCGGTAGCCGCCATCCGCCCCGAACCGGTTGGCGGTGTCAGGTATCAGGGGTCGGGGGTCGGCCTTGAAAAACCTGACACCTCACAGAAGACGACTGATTCAGGTTGACTTTACAGGCGGTTTTCAATATATGTTACGACCTTTACCGCAAACAAGCCGGATGTATGATATCAAGGATTATCAATACGATCTGCCCGAGGGGTTGATCGCACAGGAGCCCGCCCCCAGGCGGGAAGAAAGCAGGCTCCTGTTAATGGATCGGGAACGGAACGCTCTTTTCCATCACCGGTTCCTGGACCTTCCCGGCCTCCTGGCACCCGGAGACCTGCTTGTGTTAAACGACACCAGGGTTGTACCGGCCAGGCTGTACGGGCGGAAGGAGACCGGTGGAAGGGTTGAAATCCTCGTTCTGGATGTCGCGGAAAACGGCCGGCCCGAATCGGCCGTCAGGCGTTGTCTGGTGAAGGCCTCCAAGCGGCCACGGCCGGGCGCTCGAATAGACTTCGGGCAGGGCGTATGGGGGACCGTGGAGGAGGTGGAATCGGACGGTGTGGTCCGGATGGCGTTTTCAGGTCCCGTGGACCCGGATTCATTTATGGCGGAGCGGGGCGTAATGCCCCTTCCCCCGTATATTCACAGGGCGCCTAATGATCCGCGCGCCTCTCTGGACCGGGATCGATACCAGACGGTCTACGCAGGCAGCCGAGGGGCAATTGCCGCGCCTACGGCAGGGCTGCACTTTACCGGCGGCCTGCTGGAACGCTTGAACCGTGCCGGCATAGGCCATGTAAATCTGACTCTCCACGTGGGACACGGGACGTTCAGCCCTGTGCGGAGCCGGGATATTCGGGAACACTCGGTAGGGCCGGAATACTACCGTATCCCTCCCGAAACGGCCGAGGCGGTGAACCGGGCCCGTTCCCGGGGACAACGGGTGATAGCAGTGGGCACCACCGTGGTCAGGACCCTGGAAACCGCTGCGGGCCATGACGGGCGGATTGCTTCGGGCCGGGGCAGGACCGGCCTGATGATCACGCCGGGTTACCGGTTTCGCGTCGTTGACGGGCTTATAACGAACTTTCACCTGCCGGGGAGTTCCCTGCTCTTTCTCGTGTCGGCATTCGCAGGCCTGGAAAAGACCTTGAAGGCCTACCGCATGGCCGTGACGGAACAATACAGGTTTTACAGTTACGGCGACGCCATGCTGATACTGTAGCGCCGGAGGTTCGGTTCGACCGCAACCGGGACATGGTTTCCCGGCCCGAGTGTTCGATAATTGCACGGGCTTTTCATGTTCGAGGTGGTCCACAGGTGCAGTGATTCCAGGGCGCGGACCGGGCGGCTGAAAACCCCCCACGGGACTGTGGAGACCCCGGTCTTCATGCCGGTGGGGACACTGGGCTCGGTCAAGGCGGCCGGCCCCGATGACCTCGAGAAAATCGGGGCCGGAATCATACTTGCGAACACGTATCACCTGTACCTCCGGCCCGGGCACGAGATTATCCGGGACACGGGCGGGCTCCATCGTTTCATGGGGTGGAGGCGGCCCATCCTTACGGACAGCGGCGGGTTCCAGATTCACAGCCTGGCGACGCTTCGGACCATCAGCGAGGAGGGGGTGGTATTCCGGTCTCACATAGACGGGTCGGAACACCTCATCGGACCTGAAAAGGCCATGGAGATTCAGGAGGCCCTGGGCTCGGACATTGTCATGGCCTTTGACGAGTGCACGCCGTACCCGGCGGAGTATGACTATGTCAAAGAGTCGATCGGCCTCACCACGCGATGGGCGCGCCGTTGCCGGGAGCACGGGACCGGCGCGGGCCAGGCCCTGTTCGGCATAGTGCAGGGAGGCATGTTCCGGGACCTTCGCATTGCCGGCGCCGCAGCGCTCGTTGAACTGGGCTTTGACGGGTACGCGCTCGGGGGCCTCTCCGTGGGAGAGGATAAGAAGACACGCGAACGGGTCATCGAGGAGACGGTACCGGCCCTGCCCGAAGACCGCCCCGTGTACCTTATGGGCGTAGGCACCCCCGGGGACATCATTGAAGCGGTTCGCCGCGGGGTGGACATGTTCGACTGTGTCATGCCCACGCGCAATGCCAGAAACGGCACGCTGTTCACGGCCAAAGGGCGTATTTCCATCAGGAACGCCCAATACATGAAGGACGAAAGGCCCCTGGAGGAAGGATGCGGCTGCTACACATGCTCCCTCTTCAGCAGGGCCTATTTGAGGCACCTGTTCCTTTCGAAGGAAATTCTGGCCTATCGATTGAACACGATCCACAACCTGTACTATTATGCACATCTGATGCGGGACATCAGATCGGCGATTGAAAATGATGTACTCGAGGAGTTCAGCAGTTACGAATCTTAACCGTTTCCACATCAGAAACCGGCCTTGCCCGTCCTGAACCAGGCTCCTGGGCAACGGCGATTCTCCAGTCAGGAAATGGGGGACTCCGGGCCGCGCACTTTTTTTCTGAAAGGAAACCACGGAGGATGCAGCATGAACTTTCTGGCCTATGCAATGGGACAGGGCGGAGGAGGAGCAGAGGGCGCACAGGGAGGAGCATTCGGCGCTTTCATACCGCTCATTCTCATGTTCGCAATTTTCTACTTTCTGCTCATTCGCCCCCAGCAGAAGAAAGCCAAGGAGCACAAGAGCATGGTAGCGGCCTTGAAAAAGGGGGACCGGGTGATCAGTTCGGGCGGCCTGCACGGAACGGTGACCGGGATCACTGATGACGTCATAACCATGGAAGTGGCCCCTAAGGTCCGCGTTAAAGTGAGCCGGGGATCTGTAGCCGGAGTGATCAGCAGGCAGGAGCAGTAAACCAATATCAGCCGGAAGGAGTAAAGCGTGTTTAAGAGCCTCGGCTGGAGGGCGGGAATCGCCGCCTCTCTTATTGTCCTGGCGCTCGTCTACCTGACGCCTTCGTTGAGCAGGGACCTGCCGCCGTGGTGGTCGACCGTGCTACCCCAGGAACGCATTAATCTCGGGCTCGATCTTCAGGGCGGCATGCACCTGGTCCTTGAAGTTGAAGCGGACAAGGCCGTTGAGAGCAGCCTGGAGCGGATCGTTGAGGAGATCAAGCACGACCTGCGGAATGAGAGGATTCGGTACCGCGAACTCAGACGTTCAGGGACGTCGGGGGTGGAAATCACCCTCATGCGGGAAGAAGACTTCGAGGCGTTCCGCCGCCTGGCGGAGGACAGATACGACGAGTTCGATGTGGACACCCTGAGGAAGGACATTGAGGGATTCCCTTTGCGAATGACTCTGAAGACCGGGGCTCGGGATCAGATCATGAACTTCGCAACGGACCAGGCCCTGGAGACCATTCGTAACCGAATTGACCAGTTCGGCGTGAGCGAACCCGACATCCGCCCCCAGCAGGAACGGCGAATCCTGATACAGCTTCCGGGCATCAAGGATCCTGAACGGGCTCTCGAACTCATCGGCAAGACGGCGCTTCTGGAATTCAAGCTGGTGGACGAAGACCACAGCCTGGAACAGGCCGTCCAGGGCGAGGTCCCTCCGGGGAGCGAAATTCTTTACAAGGTGGACACGCAACCCGGCTCCCGGGAAACCGTCCAGACCCCCTTTCTCCTGAAGAGAAGAACGCTCATGACGGGCGAGTACATAACAGACGCCCGTGTACAGATAGACTCCCAGTACGGGGAGCCTTACGTGTCCCTCTCCTTTGACGCACGGGGCTCACGCCTGTTCGAGCGCATAACCGAGACCCACACCGGCCAGAGGCTCGCCATTATACTGGACAACAACGTGTACTCAGCTCCCGTGATTCAGGAGAGGATCTCCGGAGGAAGGGCCCAGATCACGGGCCGGTTCACCATGGAGGAGGCCCGGGACCTGGCCATAGTGCTCCGCGCGGGCGCCCTGCCCGCCCCGGTCAAGATCCTGGAGGAACGAACGGTCGGGCCGTCCCTCGGGAAGGACTCCATCGACAAGGGGTTCAACTCCATGATGATCGGAGGGCTTATCGTGATCGTCTTCATTTTGATCTACTACAAACTCTCCGGCCTCGTGGCGAATATCGCCCTCCTTTTGAACATCCTTTTCATCCTGTCAGCGCTGGCCCTTTTGGGCGCGACCCTGACCCTGCCCGGCATTGCGGGCATGATACTGACCATAGGCATGGCCGTGGATGCAAATGTCCTGATCTTCGAGAGGATCCGCGAGGAACTCCGCCTCGGAAAACCTCCTCGCGCCGCCATCGAAGGGGGTTATTCCAAGGCGATCGTGACGATCCTGGACGCCAATGTGACGACATTCATCGCCGCGCTCGTACTCTTCCAGTTCGGAACCGGACCGGTGAGGGGATTTGCCGTGACACTCAGCATCGGAATCGTGGCCAGCTTTATCACGGCGGTCTTTATGACCCGGATAGCCTTCGACTATTTCTACGTCCATCGGAGGCGGGCCGCCATCAGTATTTGAGGATACGGACTCACCATTCGGAGACCCTATATGGAATTCATCAAACCGGGGATCAACATCAACTTTATCGGAAGACGCAACTATGCGTTCATCCTGTCGATATCCTTGATAGTGCTGACCGCCTTTCTCCTAATCTGGCGGGGAGGACCCAACTACGGCGTGGACTTCACCGGAGGGGTCCTTGTCCAGGTCAGGCTGGAACAGCCTCGGACCCCGTCCGAGATCCGGGACGCCTTCACCATGCCCGTACTCAAGGAGAGCATCATTCAGGAGTTCGGCGAAGGGACCCGGCCCGAATACCTGATCCGGATCCGGGAGTCCGACGTGGAACTCTCCGGACTCAGCGACAAAGTGACAGACGACCTGATCGCCAGCTTCGGAGAGGGGGTGGAGATTCGACGGGTTGAAATGGTGGGGCCCAAGGTGGGAGAAGACCTTCGCCAGAAGGCCCTGTTCGCCGTGTTTTACGCCCTTCTCTTTATCGCGATTTATATCTCTGGGAGATTCGAACTCAAATGGGGCATGAGTATCGTAATGGCGCTCTCGCTTGCCATAGTGGTCTACTTGTCGTCCCTCCTCGGCATGAGCGTGACATGGTTGATCCTGCTCGCCCTGGCAGTCACGCTGGGACTGTGCTGGTATCTGAGGCTGAAATACGCAATGGGGGCCATTCTGGCCCTGATCCATGACGTCACCATTACTGTCGGGGCCTTTGCACTGACCGACCGCGAGATATCCCTGAGCATTATCGCTGCATTTCTCACCATTGTGGGCTACTCCCTGAACGACACCATCGTGGTCTTCGACAGAATACGAGAGAACACCAGGCGGTTCCGCAGGCGCAGCTTCGAAGAGGTCATGAACAGCAGCATCAACCAGACCCTGAGCCGTACGATCCTGACCTCCCTCACCACTCTGGCCGTGGTCGTGACCCTGTTCGTCCTGGGGGGAGGAGTGATCCACGACTTTGCTTTCGCCATGCTGGTCGGCGTTCTTGTGGGCTCTTACTCCTCGGTTTTTGTCGCCAGTCCGATTCTCCTGGTGTGGCAGAAACGATTCGTCGAAAGGAAATAAATATAGGAAAGGCGCCGACAGGCGCTTTCACCTGAATTGAGCCCGTTATCGGGTCTGCCGATGACAAAGCCCCGCGTTCGACGGGACGAAGCCGGCAGTCTCCAAGGGTCTCAGTGGAGGGGGGCACGGTTTGGCTCTGAGGAGGCGACGACCGAGGCGCCGGCGGTCCCTTGCATGGCTGCTGGTCTTCCTGGCCGTCGGGGCCGGGGGGCTCTGGCTGTGGAACAACATGTTCCCTGACAACCCGCGGTTCCAAGCCATGCTGATCCTGCAAAACGGAGACCCCATACGCCTACTGAACGGCGAGTCCCTGTATCTCCGCCCCGAGGACCGGATCCGAATCCAGGAAATATCCACCAACATCCTCTTCAACAGCGGCGTCCGTATTTTCTCGAGCGGCCTGGACGCCAACGCGCTCCTCTACGAGGAAATGCCCCTCCACGGTCTTCTCCCGGAAAACAAGACCTTCGAGCACCATCAATTCCGCGTGGAAGTGAAGCGCGGCGCCTCCCTGCTGGGTCATGTATCCCTGGTGGTTGAGCCGTCCTTGGATGACTGGCTGGCCAGGGCCGCCCGGATCATCGATCCGGAGAAAAGGCTCGGACACCTTGAACGGGCATTGGAGCATCATCCGGAAGACGATCAGATCCTGGACCGGGTCATCAAGGAGAACATCGACCTCGAAAACTGGAAAAAGGCCTCGGCAATGCTGGAAAGAAAGGCCGAAAAGCAGCCTGATGACGATCAGGTCCTTCAAGAGCTGCTGTCGGTCTATGAGTCGGCCGAAGACCAGGAAGGCGTGCTCTCGACACTGAAACGCCTGGCCGAGTTTTATTCCGATGATCCGGTTCTTGCCTTCCGTCTTGCACGAAAGCTGGAGGAAGCCGGCAGGACTTCAGAGGCCATAGAGGAGTACGAGCGCGTCCTTGGGCTCCTCGACCAGGACCAGGACCGCGCGGCCGTTCTCAAGACCCTCGGCTACATGTACTCCCGGTCCGGAGACACGCAAAAGGCCATTGAGCGCTACTCCGAGGCCGCAAAAATCGAAAAGGACGACGCGAATCTCTTTTACAACCTGGCCGGCCTTCACGACAAGGCAGGGGACCCGGAAAAGGCCGATCAGTACCTGAAAGAGGCCGTGTCCATGGAAACCACGGACGTGGACGGGCGGATGAGGCTCGCGGAAAACGCGCTCGAGCGGGGCAGGCTCGAGGAGGCCGAGAAATACCTCAAGGAGGCACTGAGTCTCGAGCCGGATTCCCTGGAGGCCATGCTTCTCCTGGCGGATGTGTTCGACCGCCTGGGGGACAGAAACAGGCTCAAAGAGCTCTATCGCAAGATGCTGCCCCTGGCGCCGGAAAACGAGATCCTTGTTTACAACCTGGCGGTTCTCGAATACGAAGCCGAGGAGTATGCAGACAGCGCCAAGCACCTCGAGAAATACCTTGATATGAAACCCGACGACATGAACGCGCTGGAACTGCTCTTTGACACCTACGTCAGGCTGGAACAGTGGGACGCCGCTTCGGAGACTGTGCTCGTACTGCTGGACCACGCCCCTGAAAACCTGGACTATTACCATTTCATCTTCGACGTCCTGGGGCGACAGGAGCGCTGGGACGAACTGGTCCCCATCCTGAAGAAAGGCCTGAGGGCGGTCCCTGCAAATCCCGTTATAACCGACTATCTCATCCTGGTCTACCTGGAGCTGGACATGAAAACCCACGCCATGGACCTGATGAGCGAGGCCCTGGAGTCCCGCCCCGAGGACCTCGGACTCATGCTCCGGCTCGCCCGACTGGCCGACAGGCAGGGGGAGGAAGACCGCGCCGCAGGCACTTACCGAAGAATTCTTGAAGTCGATCCGGAACACGAAGAGGCCCGTGAGGCCCTGATAAGCCTGCTTATCCAGAAGGCCCGCAGGCAGGAGGCCGCCGGAGACATCGACTCCGCCATGGCCACCTACACGGAGGTCATGGAAATCGCCCCCGGCAATAAAGAGGCCGAGGAATCCTACCTGCGCCTCAGGCTCGAGAAGGTGAAAGGGGGGAGCTCTGGGGGATAGAGCAGTGCCTTACTCCTGAAAAGCTGTCAGAAAAAACAAGAAGTATTGATGTTGGGATAATCCAAATCGAAATCGAAATCGGGATCGGGATCGTGATCGCAATCGAAAGAGAATAAAATGATACTTGACACGAAAAGCTTG
>JAWLEX010000098.1:0-11486 GCA_041685835.1 Desulfatiglandales bacterium | reverse complement strand
TCCATAAGGGCAGGGTCATCCGTCTCCGTTGCCCGGAGTCGAGTGTCAAGCTGGTTTCCATCCGGAAATGGTCTTTTTTGCCAATCTGGATTGGAAACTTGCCAGTGCCCAAAAAACGTTTCTGGATGGGCACTCGACAGCCTTTCAGAACTCCTGGATATCTGCCGGCTTGATAGAGTGCAGGTCAAAGCGACTTCAGCGGGCCTTTTTCAAGGGCGGCAACGTTCAGGTCATTCACCCACTACTTTTCCTCTAATATCAGAGAGCATTTTCAATTTATGGGCCTTTGCTCTTTCTGGAGACCCCATGATCATATCGATTTGACCTGAGTGGAGACTTACATAACCCAGCAACCGGAGGCGTTTTTCCAGGAATTCACCTTCGCACCCCTCCAGTTGAGCGGTTATGTAGTCATGCGTAACCTGCACGTGAAAGCCGTATTGCTCCAGGATCTCCTTAATGAACGCGATTCGTTGCCTGCGACGCTCGATATCCGCGGCCCCGCCTTGGAACTGAAAACGTATGTAGTTCTCCCTGGCACTGTTTCCCCAAAATGCCTGTATGACTGAAAAGTGGTAGCCCCACCGGAAACTCAGATTGCAGAAATTCCTCGAAACAACGGCACAATTGCCTCGGGAAAAGGTTGAGGAGGAGCTTACCTCCAAACCTGGATGCATGGTGGATCCAGCCATGACGGAAAGGAAGCCTTTCATATCCGGGGCCGGTGGCCCGGACCAGGGGACCGCCGTTACACCTTGCCAGACTGCATGAAAGGGAGGAGAGGCAATATCGTCAATCCGGATCATTTCCTCGGAAGGGCCTTCCTCGTTCTCGTCGTCCAGGCACATGATCCAGAATTGCAGGGGGAGATCGGCCAGGAGCCGTTTTCCCGCGCGGTTTAAACAGCCTTTCCCTGAGCCGAAGCTGAACAGCTCATGCATGGCCTTTTCATGGCAGAAACGGATTATATCGTGGTATGTAAGGCATTTTTCAGGTATAAAATCAGATTCATAGGGGTGGGTAAGATTTAGGGGTGCTGTCAATTGGAGTACCTTTTTAAGCGTTTGCCGGAGAGGATTATCTTCGGCAAAGGGTTTCAAAGATGGTCCGGTCTTTTGCAGCAGGATATCCACCTTTCCCGGAAAGACTTTCCGTCCGTCCGCATCCACGGTAATGAGCTGACCATCAGCAATCATCAGGGTTGCTTCATGGGTGTTAAAAAGCGCCGGAACGCCCAGTTCACGGGCTACGGTGGCAAAATGACCGACCATGCCTCCGGTGTCCGCCACCACGGCGGAGGCCTGCTTCAACAGGACCAGCCAGAAAGGCAGGGCCTGCTCCAGGACAAGGACGTCTCCGGGATGAAAATCGAGCATATCCTCACGCCGCTTCACCAGGCGCGCAGGCCCGTATCCGGCCCCCGGGCTGGCCGTAACGCCGCCGTGCATCAGGGGCCGGAGAGGCACCTCCGGGATCTCCGGCTGGTCGTCATGTTTCCGGGCGCTATAGCCTTGCAGGGGGCGGGCCTGGAGAATGATGATTTGTCCATCTGAATCCAGCGCCCATTCCACATCCTGGGGTGATCCGAAATAATCCTCGATCCGGCGTACAAGCGTTGCCAGCTCTACGAGAACGCCCTCATTTAAAACAGCCTTGGTGTCGTATGCCAGGGGTTGTCCGGAAGCATCCTCCCTGACGATGGTCCATGGTCCGTCAGGCCCTGGTTCGAGCACGTATTGGAGCGGGGAAACACTGCCGTCAACCACCGCTTTTCCAAGTCCTGCAACGGCATTGATGATCAGTTTGTCTTCATGCATTGCGGCCGGGGCCCGGGAATACGCAACGCCTCCGGCCGAGGATTCCACCATTACGAGACAACCGACAGCCATCAGGCCGCCCTCATCCCGCAGGCCGCGCTGTCGCCTGTAAGATATGGCTCCAGCCGTGTATTTTCCGGCCAGGACTTTTTTATAGGCAACGGGTAATTCCTCCATGGGAACATTTAATTCGGTTTTGTAAAGCCCGGCAAAGGAACTTCCGGGGGCATCCTCCCCAACGGCGCTGCTGCGCACAGCCAGCAGGACGTCTTTTCCATGCTTCAGTGCCAGCTGTCGGCACCCATCCTCTAATGCTTCCACGACTTCGGGCGGCAGGGGCGCGTCCATAATCAACCGCCGGGTTTTTTCATTTACCTCGAGTAGTTGAGACAGATCGTCAGGGTCATGGGATTGGAAAACCTGGTTGATTTTTTCAACGAGGCCGTTATGCGCCATAAACCGTTGATCGGCCCGAATGGTTATTACAAAGCCGTCAGGGACCTTTGAATAAACACGGCCCTTGATTTCTCCCAGCACCGCCATTTTCCCGCCTGCTTTTTCGGCATCATCTTTGCTCAGTTCATGGAGGAAGCGAATGATCGGGCCGGAAGGCTCTTCAACCAAAGGATCCAAAACCGCCTGAAGGTTCCGCTGAATATGTTGAAAGGCGTCAAAGAGCTCTGGATAGCGGTTATCGGATAACTGATTGAGTTCTTGAATAATTTTGTACACATGAATCGACAGGGAAGTGATGTGGGCCCTTATAAAAGGCATTCCAAAAGGCAGGTCCTGCAGTAATGCCTTTTCCATACGCGACACGATCATAAGCGCCCGTTCATTCAATCTTAACAAGGACTTAAAATGCCAGTAATGGACTTTGAAAAGCTCTTTAACAACTATTTCGTTGTCTATTCTGCTCTGCCGGCCCCAAAAACGCTTAAGCCGTTGAATGAGATTTCCCATATCTCCGCTCCTCAACAGAAGTCGTTAACAATAATCGTGCCGGTTGCCAACTCACGTGATTTCGATTAGATAAAGCCTTTAAACCTTTTGAGGCCCCATAATGAGAAACAGAAGAGTTTCATTATGAAACAGGGAAAATGATATTTTTTGTGTTATATTTCAGATAGATAAGTCATCTCTTCTGTGGGCGTTACAAATTGAAACACGAACTGGCAGTCAGGTCGAATAAGGGACAGGAGAAGAGGTTTTTGTCTACAAAAACAGAGGCACAAACAAGGAGGGCCCCTCTATGCAGTCAAGACTTTTGATCGTAGATGATGAGGAGAAAGTTCGCAAGTATCTGTCTTCACTTCTGATAAATCGTGGATACCGGGTTGAGACCGCACCTGACGGGACCTCTGCCCTGGAGATGTTGGATCAAACGGATTTTGATGTAGTCCTTCTGGACGTGCTTATGCCGGGCCCGGACGGCCTTGCCGTATTGCAGGAGATAAAACGCCTGAAGCCGCTCACGGAAGTGATCATGCTCACGGGAAACGCTTCAGTGGACACCGGGGTGGAAGGTATACGCCTGGGCGCCTTTGATTATCTGTTGAAACCCCTGGATCTGACCGCGTTAAGCGAATGCTTGAAGGAGGCGCTCAAATGGAAGCGGTTCAGGGAAAAGGGGGGGGCGGCCCTGGATATTCCGGAAATGCCCGATATTAACCCGAAGGATAAAACCTAGGCCGTTTCGATCCGGCAATGGTCTTCTTTGCAAATCTCTGCATCAGTCTGCCAGGCCGCTTGTGCGGCGTACTGCACCGTATGCCTCCGCTCAACCACAAGACTTGACTCGTCAATGCATGTTCCTCGCCCTTCGGGTACCATAACGGGTGTGCCAATCAGCCGTCCTGCGAATGGTCCTTGACCTTGATAAAAATCCTCATTTAAAGCATTTCTCAATGGGCACCATCCCATGGGCGTTGTGTCCCCATTGAGCAGGCTGCTTTATCCCGGCGGGTTTCAATATGAAACTGAATGTCCATGTTGAACCAGAGGGGAAAAGCCATAATGCACTGATATGATGAACTTAGAGTAAAAGGAACGATTTTTGAACACTGAATTGTCCGCGATGCTGCCGGCAAGGCCGCATACAGAGTTCAAGGTTTTCAGGTCCAATGACCAGTGAGGAAACATGAGCGGTTTTGTTGTCCCAATAAAAGAATTTTCTCCCTTGGCATTGGCGTCCGTGCGATTTGCCATTGAATTCGGTAAGCGCAGTAATGGACGGCTCTTCTTTTTATTTGTAGATGACCCGTCGGATAGCAATCCGTGTGCTGTTGAACAGTTCAACAGGTTGGAAGAAATAAATAAGAATATTAAGGAAAATATTGAAAATATGATTGTCGAAGGAAAGGAAAATGATGGATTACAGGCGGAGATTCATTGTCGAAAAGGGGACTTCATCCAGGAGGTACGCCAGTTCGTGAGTGACTATCATGTCAATGAAATCGTTCTAGCGCTTCCGGAAAGGCATGACCAGTGCTATGAGAATGTGAACCGCGATGTTATGACGCTGCTCCAATTGACCAATTGCCGGATTTTGACAGTGAGACTTAAAAATAAAGGGATTTAAACCGTCATGGATGCGAATGTACTGAATGGAGAGATGATTCTAGTAATGGCCATGATCGGCCTGGCTGTTTTTCTTTTTATCGTCGAATGGATTCGAGTGGACGTGGTTGCCATCCTTATGATGGTGTCATTGCCGCTGTTGAAACTGGTCACCCCTACAGAGGCCTTTATCGGACTCAGCAGTAACGCTGTAGTTTCAATTATAGCAGTGATCATCATTGGAGCGGGCCTGGACAAAACCGGTTTGATCAACAAACTGGTTGGCCCGATCGTCCGTTTAGCAGGTGAAAGCCCGTCGCGCATTCTTGTCGCAATCTCCCTTGCGATTGCGCCCATTTCGAGTTTTATGCAGAATATCGGGGCTGCGGCCCTCTTCTTACCCGCCATTCAGCGCATCAGCAGAGCCCTGAAAATACCTATCAGCAGGCTCCTGATGCCTATTGGTTTCAGCGCCATTCTTGGAGGCACTCTTACACTGGTCGGCTCCAGTCCCCTGATCCTCCTGAATGACCTCATCATCCCCTTCCAACTGGAACCTTTCGGACTGTTCTCTGTAACACCCATCGGCATGGGCCTGGTGGCAAGCGGGATCCTTTGCTTCGTCCTCTTCGGAAGGTTCATTCTTCCCCAAGGCACCCAGGAAGATGATTTTGCCGAGGAAAAATTAGATGCCGATGAAGGGGGATTGTTGCCGGAGGTCGGTGACGCCTATGAGCTCAGGACACCCCATGATTTCACCCACTATCGTGAACCGATACGGGTTGAGGACTTAAGACGGCGCTACCTGGTGAACATTGTGGCGACAACAGAGCCTCCGGACTATAAGCTGTTTTCCCCTCCCATGGATACTGTTATCCGGTCTGACAGTGATCTTCTGGTTTTCGGCCGTGAGAAAGACATCAAACGCATGGCGGATAACGAGGAGATAATCATCAAGCAGGAGATGGAGGCCTTTAAAGATGATGCGGCGGATCATGCCTCCGGTACTGTCGAGGCCGTTGTAAGGCCCCGTTCTCCGATTGAAGGCAAGACCTTGAAGCAAATCAGCCTGCGTGACCGCTTTCAGGTGGCGCCCTTGGCCATTTACCGGGAAGGAGAGATCTACCGGGCGGAAATCGGCGACCTGCCGCTGAGAGTCGGTGACGCGATTGTGTTGCATGGCACGTGGAAGCGGCTGCAGGTCCTGCAAGCCGAAGGATCATTACTCTTTACGACCCCGGTGGATGTGGAAACCATGCGCCCTGAAAAGGCCACCTTTGCCGGTCTCTGGCTTGCTGTTGCACTAATGATGATCCTGGTGTTCAAGATCCAGCTCTCGGTCTGCCTGATGACCGGGGCCTTGGGGATGGTCATAACGAGAGTTCTCAGCATTGATGAGGCCTACCAGGCCGTGGACTGGCGAACGGTTTTCCTGTTGGCCGGTTTGATACCCTTGGGCATTGCCACGGAGAAGACCGGGACCGCCGCCTGGATCGCTCAAACGGTACTGGCCACCATAGGTACGGTCAAGCCCATAGTCCTGCTGGCGGTCATCGGCGTACTGACGTCCGCTTTCACTCTCGTCATCTCAAACGTCGGGGCCACGGTCCTGCTTGTCCCCTTGGTGGTAAACATGGCCCTGGCGGCCAACACCGACCCGCGGATGGCGGCTCTAGTGGTGGGAATCGCGGCAAGCAACTCTTTTATCCTCCCGACTCATCAGGTAAATGCCTTTTACATGGGGCCCGGGAGGTATCGGAGTACGGATTTTCTAAAGGCCGGAGGCTTGATCAGCATAGTCTTTATCATTGTCATGATTGGTATGATAAGCCTTTTTTATGGTGTTTAAACAGTGAAAATGCAGGAGTTAAAATATGGCAATCATCACGGTTTCAAGGGGTTCATACAGCAAGGGGAAAGAGGTCGCTGAAAAAGTTGCAGAACGGCTGGGCTATCAATGCCTCAGCCGGGATGTGATCCTGGAGGCGAGCGGCCTTTATCATATACCTGAGATTAAACTTGTTAAGGCCATTCACGATGCACCTTCTGTTTTGGAGCGTATAAGGGGGGGAAAACGCGGCTACATCGCCTATTACAAGAGTGCCCTTGCCGGGCTGGTCCAAAAGGACAACATCGTTTACCACGGTCTTGCCGGGCACCTTCTGCTCAAAGGCGTCCCACATGTAATAAAGGTCCGAATAATCGCCGATCTGGAGGATCGAGTGCGTAATGAGATGAGACAGGAAGGCATCAGCGAGCAGGCCGCACGCTCCATGATCCTGAAGGATGATCAAGAACGCAGGAAATGGACAATGAGTCTATACGGGGCGGATCCCTGGGACAGCTCCCTTTACGATCTCGTGATTCATATCCAGCGGTTCACGGTGTCGAATGCTGTTGATTTTGTCTGCCGGACCGCAGGAATGGACCAGTTCAGGACCACCAGGGAATCCCAGCAAAAAATGGATGACCTGGCCTTGGCCTCCCGAGTCAAGGCTGCGTTGATCGGACTGAATGCGGACGTAGATGTTATAAGCGAATATGGTAATGTTCTTGTTTTTGCAGGCACTGATGACCGACTCGCACGTAAAATCAGGGGAAAAATAGGGTCTTTGATCAGTGACATAGACGGCATCAACAACATCGAGGTGCACGCCGGTGCTCCGTCAGAGTGAATTGCTTTGCCGGGTCATTCGGGCACGTATCGTTACTAACAGAGAGGATTCTTTCATGCCTGTTATCATTGTTTCCTCAGATTCTTACGGCACCGGGCGGGAAATCGCCGAATCGACCGCCAAGTTCTTGGGATATGAATTTATCGGTCGCGAGATCCTGGCAAAAACCGCCGATAAGTACGGGGTTTCCGAAGCCAGGCTCACACAGGCGCTTGATGAGGGCCCTTCCTTTTTACGCAGGTCATCAAAAATACGAAACCGGCATCTTGCGTATATCCAGGAGGTCACGCTTTTCGAGCTGCTAAAAGACAATACGGTCTGCCAGGGCCTGGGAGCTCATCTCTATGTGTTGGGAGTCTCCCACGTGCTGAGGGTCCGCATTCTTTCAGATCCTGATAAACGAATAAACCAATTGGTCCGGCAGCAGGGTGTCTCCATCAGTAAAGCAAAGAAGATTCTTGATCGTGAGAAAGCGCTTCAGCGGCGCTGGTCAATGAATGTATTCAATCTGGACGAGACTGACCCCTCTCATTACGATCTGGTCGTCAGCCTTTCGCAGATCGACTCGAATGAGGCCGTCAAGATCATCAAAGAAACGGTGAGTTATCCGCGCTTCAAACCCATGACCTATTCCATGAATTGCATGGAAGACCTGGCCCTGTCCAGCAGGGCCAGGGCAGTGTTGTGGGAGCACTTTCCGGACGCAAAAGTACAAGCCGATAGAGGCACTGTGGTCATAGAGACGGCTGATTTTAAGTGGGAAAAGGAAAAAAAGGCCAAGGCCATCAAGGACATGGTCCGAAAAATCCCCGGTGTTGAGTATGTGGAGGTCCATGTTGCCGGGCATCTTTTTCCTCGAGGATCCCTGCGGCCTTCCCGCAGGGCATCATAGTCTCTGTGACGGGATGGGTTTTCATTTGCTTTGACTTATGCCACAAAAACAATCATCTTGGTCCTGCTTCTGCTTGTAGCGGACAGGAAAATCAGGAGGAAAAAATGCCTGAAAACCTTGAAGTCATGCTCCTGGATGACGAACCTATCGTGGGCCAGCGGCTTAAAAACGGATTGGCGAAACTGGGATGTCGATTGGAGGTGTACGAAGAATCGGCAAAAGCCCTTTCGCGAATCAAGGAAAAGGTCTTTGATATTGTTATCACGGATATTATGATGGCGGAAGTAAACGGCATTCAGATCTTGGAAGCCGCAAAGAGAGTTAATCCGGATACCCGGGTTATTGTTATCACCGGCTTTGCCACCGTTTCCCTGGCCAGGGAGGCCATGGAAAAGGGGGCCTTTGATATGATCGCCAAACCCTTCAAGCCGAGTGATTTGAGAGAGCTGGTCGTAAAGGCGGCTCATGAATTGGGATTCACGGAAATGTCTTCTGAGGAAGAGTAGGCCCCTTGCCGCTTATGGCTGGAATCGACCACGAAGAACACTCGGAATTATCTTACGAAAAAGACCTGTTGGAGCGACCGGCCTTCAATTTTCGGCTTCAGATAATTCTGGGGTTTTTTACCTTTTTTATCCTGTCCGTGGCGATTACCATCGCAGCCATGGTCACCATCAACGGGATTGAAAAGCGGATTGCCACGGTCCAAGTGTGGGAGCGATTTCTTTTCAATATCGAACAGGCAAGGCGATGGGAAAAAAACTTTTTCCTCTACGGCACGAACCTGAGTGATGCCCTTCAAAGCGCTGATGATGCCCGTGATCTCCTCGACAGACACTTGAAGGATCTTAAAATAGCATCCTCACCCCAGAAAAAGCAGCAGATTATCGAGGAAATGGAGCTGTACTATTCTGAACTCCATGATTTGTCCGAACTTGTCAAGACCGGCCACAACGTACCCGCCGTTCAGGATGAAGTCGAAAACAGGCTGAGACACTATGGCTCTCAAGTAGTCAACCAGGCTGCGGAGTTGGCCGCCAGTGAATTCGACTTGGTGACCAGATGGCTTCATTTACTCCAGAAGGTTCCGGCCTATTTCCTGGTCTTTTTGTTTTTCCTAATGATGTACATGGCCTGGTTTCTCTCGCGCAGGTTTATGAAGCCCCTGAAATATCTTGTGGACCAGACCCGCCGCATCGCCAAAGGGGACTTCACCCCACTCAGGCCTGTGCGCAAGTACCGGGACGAATTCACCACGGTGGAAGTTGCGGTCAACCGGATGCTAAGAGAGTTGGAACGCCGCCAGAATCACTTGATTGAGTCCCACAAGCTGCGTGCCGTGGGAATCCTTACCGCGGGCGTGGCCCATGAACTGAACAACCCTTTGAACAACATTATGCTGACCGCCTATTCCTTTCTTGAAGACTATGGGACGCTTGACCGAAAAGAACATATGGATATGATCCAAGACATCATCGGTGAAACGGAACGCTCCCGAAGCATCGTTCACAATCTTCTTGACTTCACAAGGGAAAATGTTTCAGTCCTGGAATTGCTGGATCTGGGTAAACTCATTCAGGAAACGGCTAAACTGGCCTTTAACCAGGCACGAGTCCGGGGGGTGACCATTGATGTTGATGTCGAACCGGACCTGCCCAAAATTCAAGGAGACAGGCAGCAGTTAAAACAGGTTGTCCTGAACCTGATTCTGAATTCCCTGGATGCGGTCAGCGATGGAGGCCGCATTGAGCTGAGAGTCAGAAAAGTCAAATCGGGTTATCTCATGGTACAAGTGGAGGATAACGGAACCGGTATTCCGCCTGATGTGCTTTCACATATTTTTGATCCCTTTTTCACCACAAAACCTGTGGGCAAAGGAACCGGATTGGGGCTTCCAGTGTCCCATGGTATAGTTACCAAGCATGGCGGCCGGATTGAGGTGGACAGCGTCCCCGGCCGGAAGAGCGTTTTCACGATTACCTTGCCCTCTGATGCCGCTCCCATCCTCAGGAATGGGGATTCTTAATGTTGGGGGATGGTCCCGGTTGAGCCAGATCAAACATGTAAGCGCCCTGAGAGTGGCTGTTGTGGATGATGAGCCCCTCGCCTTGAAACACATCGGCCGTATTCTCGACAGGCACGGCCACGAGGTAGAGACCTTTACGAATCCCACACAGGCTCTCCGCCGCATGCTGCAATCCCCCTTTCATATAGTTATGACCGATATCTGCATGCCGGAAATGAGCGGCATGGAGCTTCTGGAGCGTGTCAAATCCAGATTTCCCGAAACCCAGGTCATCCTGTTCACCGGTTACGCCTCTGTGGACGATGCGGTCAAGGCTATCAAGCAGGGCGCTTTTTACTATGTTGAAAAGCCGCTGACACCGGACAAGGTCCTGTCGGTTCTGACGCGGGCCGCCGATAAGCTTTCTCTGATGGCGGAAAACAGGAAACTTAAAGAGGAGCTTTCCAAAAAGGATAATGCGCGAGGAATCCTGGGGGTTAGTTACCAGATCAGGGAACTGATAAAAATTATCAACAAGGTATCGAAAATAGACTGTAACGTGCTGATTCAGGGTGAAAGCGGCACAGGAAAGGAGTTGGTGGCAAGGGCTATCCACAATGGCAGTTTGAGAAAACACAAGCCCTTTGTGGCATTCAACTGCGGCGGTTTCACGGAAGAACTGGCCGCCAACGAACTCTTCGGGCATGAGAAGGGTGCTTTTACCGGCGCGGACAGCGTTAAGTCGGGATTGTTCGAGGCAGCACAAGGAGGGACGGTGTTCCTGGATGAAATCGCGGAAATGGCGCTTTCCACACAGGTGAAGCTGCTCAGGCTTATCCAGGAAAGGAAGCTGTTTCGGGTCGGCGGGGCCAAGGCGATTGCTCTGGACGTGAGGTTGATATCCGCCACCAACAAGGATTTGGAGCACGAGGTCAAGGCCGGCCGTTTTCGGGAAGATCTGTTCTTCCGTGTGAAGGTGGTGGTGATTCGGGTTCCGCCGTTACGGGAACACAAAGAGGATATTCCTCTGCTCACAGAGCATTTTATTAATTATTATAATGCGTTATACAATAAAAACGTAGAGGGCTTCACCGATCACGCCAGGGATATTCTGATGCGCTATTCCTTCCCCGGCAATGTGCGGGAATTGGAGCACATCGTTTGCAGTGCTGTGGCGCTTGGTGAAAAACGTCGTCTCCGAGCCGATGATTTACCGGAAGACCTTCGGCTGCTGGATATAGATACGGTGTTGCGGGATGATTTGAGCACGTTGGCGGAGCAGGAAAAAGCTCATATTATCAGAGTCCTTGAAGCAACCAATTACAACAAGGTGCGGGCGGCCCAAATTCTGGGGATACCGAGGACCACGCTTTGGCGTAAAATCAATAAACTCGGCATCGGCGAAATCTAAAGTGGGCCCTTGCCCGCAACCCAAAGTGAAGGAGCACTGGCGCGAAGAATGAGCGTCCAGTTTGGTTTCTTCGGGATCGAAATCGCTATCGGGATCGAAATCGATTTCCTCCAATCCATAGACCCCG
>JAWLEX010000097.1:0-11543 GCA_041685835.1 Desulfatiglandales bacterium | reverse complement strand
TCTCTTTCGATTGCGATCCCGATCCCGATTTCGATTTGGATTATCCCAACATCAATACTTTTTGTTTTTTCTGACAGCTTTTCAGGAGTAAGGCACTGATGATCCGGAATGGACCGATCCATCAGTGTGAGTAATGGCTTCAGGAAACCGGTCTTTCCAGTATATTGTGACAGTCGGGGTCCCTCCCATGAAGATAGAAACCTTTGCATTGGAAAGGTTTTTTGCTGAGCACGAGTTTTCGGCAGAGTATCTCCTCTCGAGTTCAGACTGCGAGGCCCTGTCCATGTCGGAGTTGCTGGGCCTGGCCGATTCCCAAACCAGGAGGCTCTGGAGGGACCTCAGACTGGGGTACACCGATACGAACGGGCACCCGGCCCTTCGTGAGGCCGTGGCCGGAATTTACGAGGGCCTGGCGCGGGACGATATCCTCGTGCTTGCGCCGGAGGAAGGGATTTTCCTCCTGATGCAGGCGCTCCTGAATTCGGGAGATCACGTGATCTGCACGTTTCCCGGCTACCAGTCCCTCTACGCAGTGGCCCGGTCCTTAGGGTGCGAGGTCTCCTTGTGGACACCGTACGAAGAGCAGGGCTGGCGGTTTTCCGCCCAACAATTGAAGGGCTTGATAAGGAATGATACCAAGCTGGTGGTGGTAAATTTTCCTCACAATCCCACAGGCTTTCTCCCGACCCGGGATGATTACGATTCAATTCTTGACATAGTGATGGAGCAGGGGGCCTGCTTGTTCTCCGACGAGATGTACCGGTTCCTGGAACTCGACCCCGGTGCCATGCTTCCAGCGGCCTGTGAACAATTCTCAGGTGCAGTATCGCTCTGTGGCCTTTCCAAGTCCTTCGGCCTGCCCGGACTGCGGATCGGCTGGGTTGCATCCCGTGATCGCCGGATTCTCGATTCAATGAGCCGCCTCAAGGATTACACCACGATTTGCAGCAGCGCTCCCAGCGAAATACTGGGCCTCATGGCCCTGCGCGGCAGGGACGGCATCATCGCCACTCAGCGCTCCCGTATTCAGAAGAACATATTGCTGCTGGATCGCTTTTTTGAAGATTACAGCGATTGCTTTCAGTGGAACCGCCCGCAGAGCGGCTCCATCTGCTTTCCGCGAATGAAGACTGTCGAGGATACGTTCGTTTTCTGCGAAACCCTCGTTAAAGAGACCGGGGTTATGCTGGCACCGTCACGCATGTTCCACTACGGGGACCACCATGTCCGCTTCGGGTTCGGCCGCGACGACCTCTTGACAGGGCTCGAAAGGCTGTCCGATTACCTGGACATGCATGTTCGAAACTAGGACCGGACATCTGATTCCGGATGGGCGCCGGCCGGGTGGGATCAAGTGCAAAACGGGTCAAGGCGGGCACGGAACAATGGACGATCAGATGAGGGGAACGTGTAATGCCGGGCTACCGCGGTCATGTGGCTGGCGGGGCGATCCTGTGGGCGGGGTGTTTTGCCGGGGCGGTCCAACTCCATCTGGTCCAGCCTCAGCTGGAGCCGGCCGTGGTCCTGGGTGTGACGGCCCTTATGGGGGCCCTGTTCCCTGACACGGACACGGACTCCAAGGGCCGGGGTTTGTTCTACCTCATCCTGGTCATACTGGACCTGTCATTCATGATCAAACAGATGTACCGTTGGGCCGCCATTCTCGGCTTCTGCGCAATGCTGCCGGCCCTCGGAAGGCACCGCGGGTGGACCCACACCTGGTGGGCCATGCTGCTCGTGCCTTTTCCAATACTCCTGCTTCCCGTGGTTTTCTACGACCAGCCCCTGCCACGGCTGCTGCCGTTCTACTTCTCCGCGGTCATCGGGTATTTCTCCCATATTTTGCTGGATCGCGTATTCTGACCTGGAGAGACTGAGCGCAGCAGGGATAGTTTACCCGGATCTGATTTATTCTCAGACAAAAATGGATACGAGAGCAAATCATAACCGACAACCGCCTCTTTGATCTTGTGAATTATACTCCCACGATCTATCATCATTCACATGCCGTGCATGGATAAATCGCCCCGCTCAAGGGGCGGTCCAGTTGAGGGGAGCGTGTCGGTAATGATCGAGTGTGAGGCCGAGATCAGCGGTCATCGGGAGGTGGTTCCCGGTACCTTCCTGATGTTCCTTGATGCGCCTTCCATCGCGGGGAGCGCACGGCCCGGCCAGTTCGTGATGATACGGGCAGGCTCCGGGCTCGACCCCCTGCTTCGGCGGCCCTTTTCCATTTGCGGTCTTTACGGGGACGGTGCCATAGGCGTGTTATACAAGGTGGTGGGGCGGGGCACGGCCGTTCTCGCGGAAAAGCGCTCCGGGGACCGGGTCCATATCCTGGGCCCTTTGGGTAACGGTTTCAGCGCCGGGGATGCATCGCTCCCCCTGTTGCTCGTAGGCGGCGGTATGGGCGTGGCGCCGCTCTTTTTCCTGGCCCAGGCCCTTTGCGGGTTGGGGGATCGGACCTTCCGCCTCTTTACGGGGTTTAACGGAAAGGCCCAGGTCCTTTCGGCGAGCGACATCCTGCACCTGGATGTCGCGGCCGAGGTCGCAACCGACGACGGCACCATGGGCCACGCGGGCCCTGTGACCGACCTGCTGCAGGCCGCGCTGGAAGCAGACCCCGGAAGCAAAGCGGCCGGCGGTGTATGCGCCTGCGGTCCCACGGCCATGCTCGAGCGGGTGGCCGTGCTCACCGCCGCGGCCGGCGTCTCATGCCAGGTCTCCCTGGAGGCGTCCATGGCCTGCGGCCTGGGGGCTTGCCTTGGCTGTGTGGTTCACGCGGCGCCGGAAGAATCCGTCTCCTTTTTCCGGGTGTGCACGGAAGGCCCGGTCTTTCCGGCCCAGGCCGTGGACTGGACCCGGGCGGGGCCGCACTGACCCCCTCATCCACGGAGGCCCCGGACGTTCAGGACACCGGGCGGCTTGATCATGAATGACGTTCATCCCGATCTCAGTGTGAATGTGGGTCCCCTTGAGCTGAAGAACCCGGTAATGGCAGCATCCGGGACCTTTGGATACGGCAGGGAGTTCGGATCCCTGTTCGATCCGGCCCTTTTAGGGGGCATTATAGTCAAGGGCCTGTCCCTCGAGCCCAGGGCGGGAAACCCTCCCCCCCGAATCGTTGAGACCCCATGCGGCATGCTGAACGCCATCGGGCTCGCCAACATAGGCGTTGACAGGTTTCTGGAAGAAAAGCTCCCCTGGCTCGAGGGCCTGGACACCGTGGTTGTGGTGAACATTTACGGGCACTGCATTGAGGAGTACGGTGAAGTCGCCCGGGCCCTTCGCGGGGTGGATGGCATAGACGCCCTGGAGCTGAACATATCCTGCCCGAACGTTGAACAGGGGGGAATGGCCTTCGGCACGGACCCGGATGCCTCGGCAAGGGTCACGGAAAAGGTGCTTGCAGCATCGGACAAGCCGGTCATTGTCAAGCTCTCGCCCAACGTGACCGATATCCGCAAACCGGCCCTCGCCGTGGAGAAGGCCGGGGCCCATGCCGTTTCCCTGATCAACACGCTCACCGGGATGGTGGTGGACGTGGAGACCCGCAGACCTGTGCTGGCCAATGTCAAGGGAGGACTCTCCGGCCCGGCCATACGGCCTGTTGCCGTGCGCATGGTGCATGAAGTGGTGGAGGTCCTCAGCATCCCGGTGATCGGGGTGGGCGGCATCATGTCCGGAAAAGACGCCCTGGAGTTCCTCATCACCGGTGCGCGGGCAGTGCAGGTGGGCACGGCCAATTTTGTGGACCCCCGCGCCTCCCTCACGATTTTCCACGACCTGGTCCAGTTCTGTCGAGATAAGGGAATAGCCAGGCTGGAGGACCTGATCGGGACACTGGTTACGGCCCCTTGATCCTGAGGAACCCTGTCCGGAAGTCAGCGAAAGGCTATCAGGGTTGTGGAAGGTTGTGTGTCAATCTCGATAACAACTCTCGCATCGGCATTTGGGAGATCGACCTCCATTTTTCCCCAGCCGTCAAAAGAAATCGGCAATTCCGTGTTCAAGTGGCATTCTATTGAGCGTTATGCTTCGAGCTTCCGGCGTGAGGTGGTCGAAGTTTCAGTTAAGGGGCATTACGGTGAATATGAAGGTGCTCCATATCGAGTGGGACACGATCGCGGCGGCCAGGTTGTCGGTGCGCCAGTAGAACAGGCCCCAGAAGGCCCCGGCTGTTGCGGCGGCGCCGATGAGCATGAAATTCATGGAAGAGATGTGCACGCCTGCATAAAAGGCCGTTGCAATGATGTATCCCCGCGGGCCTCCGAAACGCTCCTGGAGTCCCCGCTGAAGAAACCCCCGCCAGAAGATCTCCTCGCTCGGTCCGGTCACAAAAAAGAGCAGCAGGGAGATGACCCACGCCGGGGACCCTGCCCCTTTGTGATAGATATCGCTGATCCGGGTGCCTGCGAATCCAAAGAGCTGGAGCGAAACCAAGCGGCCCAGGGCGAATACGCCGTAAAGGGCCGCAGCCGCCGCAAGCCCCAGGAGCAGTGCCCGCAAATCGAACCGTATCTCGGCACGGATCTCCTTTCGAAGAATGAGGGAGAGGGAAGCCAGGATCGCCGCTGAAAGGGAGATCTTTACCCAGAAGTCGCCCGACGGGACGGCAAAGGCCAGGATCCACAGCCCAAAGGCCAGGGCTGTGAGGCCTGCCAGGGACCGAGCGTCCGGCCCTGATTTCACAGGACGGTCTCCAGGATGAGGGAGGCGATCAGAAGTATGCCGAAGAACGTGTTCAGCTGGGCCGTGCGTGCGTCGGCATCCTTGGGAACCTCGCGAATCATCACCCTGATAAGCTTTACAGCCGTGGGCAGGGAGAGCAGGACCAGGAGGGCCCAGAGGCTGAGGGGACCCACCAGGGACATGATCACTACGGCCGCGATGGCCGCCGCAACCATGGAGGCGTACACCCGTGGGCCGTTTTGCCGTCCGAACACGATGGCCAGGTTGGCGACCCCTGCGCGGTCATCGGTCTCCACGTCCCTCAGGTTGTTGGCGAACAGGACCAGGGCCACAAGCACCCCGAAGGGGATGGAGACAAACAGGGCGTCCCAGCTGAACCGCTGGATCTGGACGAAGTAGGCGGCCTCCACCGAAAGGGGCCCCCACATCAGGAAGACGGAGATCTCGCCCAGTGCCTTGTACTTGTAAGCAAGGGGAGGCGCCGTGTAGCAGACTCCCGCGATCAATCCTATGACGCCTATCCAGAGGATTTCCCAGCCGCGAAGATATGCGAGCAGCAAGCCCAGGGATATGCCCAGGGTGAACAGCAGGATGGAGAGCCACAGCACCGGCATGGGATAGATCCTGCCTTCCACCAGCGGATGGGGCCTGTACTGGGCCGTGGCCACCTCGGCAACGTCCACGCCGCTGTGAAAGTCGAAGAAGTCGTTCATCAGGTTGACGCCGCCGTGAACGGCGATCATGGCGAGCGCGGTTACGAGGTAAAGGGGCCAGGAAAAGGCCCCGTGGGTGGCGGCAAGGGCCGCCCCTACGCTCACGGAGATGGCGGACATGGTGAACGACCACGGCCGCATGGCCAGGAACCAGTCTCGATAAGTGCTCATGGGTCAGTCCCGGTAAGGGTTCGGGTTGGAAGAGCCTGTCAGCGGCGGTACATGGCTTCGATGAGATCGCTGAAGGCCTCGTTTACGTACTTGCGCTTGACCTTCATGGTGGGGGTTACTTCACCGTCTTCCTCGTAGAGCTTCTTGGGCAGGATGGTGAATTTCTTTACCTGCTCCACACGGGCCAGGGTCTCGTTCACCTTATCCACCTCCCCCTGAATGAAGCGGACTATTTCGGGGTCCATTGTGAGGTCCTTGTAAGTGGAGAACTGGACCTTGTGGTCCTGGGCGTACTTGACCACGTTGTCCTCGTCGATCATGATCAGGGCCGTGATGAACTTACGCCGGTCCCCGATGATCACGGCGTCGTTTATGTAAGGACTGGCCTTGAGCTTGTTCTCGATGTACTGGGGCGTGATGTTCTTCCCGCCCGCCGTGACGATGATGTCTTTTTTCCGATCCGTAATTCTAAGGTAGCCGTCTTCGTCGATCTCACCCACATCCCCTGAGTGAAGCCAACCGTCCTTCAGGGCCTCCTGCGTGGCCTTATCGTCACGGTAATAGCCCTTGAACACGCTCGGCGAGCACACGAGGATCTCGCCGTCTTCGGCGATTTTGATCTTTGTGCCGGTGAGCGGCGGGCCCACGGTGCCGAACTTCACCCCGTCCACACGGGAGACACAGGTCACGCCGGTCCCCTCGGTCTGACCATATCCTTCGACCAGGTTGACCCCGATGGACTGAAAGAAGTGAAGCACGTCCGGGGAGATGGGAGCGGCGCCGCTGTAAGCGATGCGCATACGGTCGAACCCCAGCCGCTCCTTGAGTTTTCGAAACACGGCAAACGAGGCCAGGCGATAGCCGGCCTCCAGCAGGAGCGGCACATCCTTGAAACCCATACGCAAAGACGCCCGCTTTTTGCCTATTTTAAGGGCCAGCCCGAAGACGATGCGCTTGAACCAGGTGGCGTCGGACATCCGGATCATGACGGCCGAGAGGTATTTCTCCCAGATCCGGGGGACCGCGTAGCCCACAGTGGGGCTGACCTCCATCATGTTGTCGGTCACCGTGTCGGGGCTCTCAATGAAATTGACCACGTAACCGTAACTGATTTGGGCGAACACCGAGAAGATGCGCTCGAAGATGTGGCAGAGAGGGAGAAAGGACAGCACCTCGTCCGTATCGTACATGGGGTTGTCCGTGGTGATGGCGCGTCCCATCCAGGTCACGTTGGCGTGGGTCAGCATGGCCCCCTTGGGCGGGCCCGTGGTCCCTGAAGTGTATATGAGAACAGAGAGGTCTTCGGGGGTCAGGGAGGCCAGCCTTTCCTCAAAGAGGCCGGGAGATTCTTCCGCCGCCCCCGCGCCCATGTCCAGTAGTTCCTCGAGAGTCATGACCATGGGATCGCTGAAGTTGCGCAGCCCCTCGAGGTCCCAGACGATCACTTTCTTCAGGTCAGGCACGTTGTCCCTGAAGTGGAGCCATTTGTCCAGCTGCTCCTCGTTCTCCACAAAGAAAAACTTGGACTCGGAGTGTTCGACGACGTACTCCACCTGGGGCCACGCGTTGGTGGAATAGACCCCCACGGCCACACCGCCCACGCACTGGACCCCCATGTCGATAATGACCCACTCGGGGCAGTTGTCGCCGATGATGGAGACGCAGTCGCCCTTTTCGAGGCCCATGGATAAGAGGGCCGAGCCCACGCAGCGGGCCCTGTGGTAATACTCGTTCCAGGAGATGTCGTGCCACAGCCCATACTCCTTTTGACGCATGGCCACCCGGTCACCCAGCCTTTGGACCGTCTTTGCGAACAGGGCGGGTGCTGTATCCTTGTTCTCCATGGGTCGGTCTGTCATCTCTTCTTCTCGCAAAGACGGCCCTTTTTCTACCGCCATCTTTTCTTGCGCTTCCAGCGCTGATACCCCTTGGCCGACTCCTCGCTTCGGACGCCCATGTAAAATTCCTGCACGTCCTTGTCTTTCATGAGATCCCCTGACAGCCCCTTCATCACGAACCGACCGTTTTCAAGGATCAGTCCGAAGCGGGAGACAGCGAGGGCCATGCGGGCGTTCTGTTCAACGAGGAGAATGGTGACACCCTCCTCGTTGATGGTCCGGATGATACGGAAAATCTCCTTGACGAGCAAAGGGCTGAGTCCAAGGCTGGGTTCGTCCAGGAGGAGCAGTTTCGGGCTGCTCATAAGGGCGCGGCCCATGGCCAGCATCTGCTGTTCGCCGCCGGAAAGGGTGCCCGCCCACTGGTCCTCCCTACCCTTGAGGACCGGGAAGTGCTCATAGATGCGCTCGAAGTCCACCTTCACCTGGATCCAGTCTTTCCGGGTGTAGGCCCCCATGAGCAGGTTTTCCCTGGTGGTGAGTTCCTCGAAGACCTCACGTCCCTCGGGCACGTAGGAAATCCCCAGGCGTACGATGTCCTCGGTGTCCTTACCGTCGATGCGTTTGCCCTCAAATTCGATGCTGCCCTTGTCGGGTTGGTCTTCGATGAGTCCCATGACCGTTTTAAGGACCGTGGACTTACCGGCCCCGTTGTTCCCGAGGATCGTGGTTATGGTGCCTTCCTCAACCGACAGGGAAACACCCCTAAGGGCGTAGATCAGGTCGTAGTAGGTCTCGATGTTCTTGATCTCGAGGAGCATGCGGCTTTGCCTTGTGCCTCGCGCCGGGGGCCATGGCCCAGGCGCAGTGGTGTCACAACCGGGTCGCGTCTTCAAGCTCGCTCTCGGTCACTTCATCCTCTCCGAGATAGGCCTTGAGCACTTCCGGATGCTTCTGGACCTCTTCCGGGACACCCTCTGTGATAGGGCTTCCAAAGTTGATGACCAGGATACGATCCGAGATGTCCATGACCATCTTCATGTCGTGTTCGATGAGCATGATGGTGACGCCCAGTTCGTCCTGGATGTCCTTTATCCAGAATATCATGTCCTGCTTTTCTTCGGAGTTCATGCCGGCGCAGGGTTCGTCCAGCAGCAGGAGTTCGGGTTCCAGCGCCAGGGCGCGGCCCAGTTCCACCTGCTTCTGGGTACCGTAGGGCAGGCCTCCCGCAAACTTGTTTCGTACAGACTGGAGGTCCAAAAGATCGATGATCTGCTCCACTTTGGCGCGGTGCGCGATCTCCTCCCGCCCGGCGAACGACCGCTTACCCCACATGAAGGCGCCGTGGAAAAGGCCGGTTCGGATGTGGTTGTGACGCCCGAGCATCAGGTTTTCCATGATGTTCATGTTTTTGAAAAGCTCAATGTTCTGGAAGGTTCGGGCGATACCCATTCGGGCTACCTGGTCGGGACGCCGGCCCTGAATTTCCTCTCCGTGGTAGAGAATGCGCCCGCGATCGGGTTTGTAAATGCCGTTGATGCAGTTGAAAAGCGTGGTCTTGCCGGCGCCGTTAGGCCCGATGATGGCGAAGATGGTCCCTTTTTCCACCTCCAGGCTGATGTCCCGGAGGGCCTCCAGACCGCCGAAAGAGATGAAGAGGTTTTCGATCTTGAGCAGGGCCAACGGCAGAAACTCCGGTAGAGTAAAAAGGATAATGGTTCAAAAACAGGTGCGAGGCGGCCGCAACCGCAAGTGCCGGCTGCAGGCCGCCTCGAAGCGCCCTTACGGATACTCGATGTAAGTCCAGTCTGTCAACTTCTTGAACTTTCCGCCTTCCAGGCACTGGACAAGATAGGTCTCCTTGACGCCCTGCCTGGAGCCGTAGGGGTCATTGGGGTCCAGGGGCAGGTAGTTTACTTCACCCGAAATCCCTTGAAAGCCCCTCATGCTCTCGAGGTTTTCCACCAGCCGTTCCCGGGTCAGGTCCCGGCCGCACCTTCTAATGGCCTCCACCAGGGGTTCGGCGAACACAATACCTGCGTAGTAGAAAATACCCCACCGCTCGTCCTTGGCTGCGAACTCTTCGTAGGCATCTTCCCGGTACTTCTTCATTAGGGGATCATCGGAATCGGGCAGATCCGCGAAGGTGGCTGCAATGACTCCTTCCCACAATCCTTTGCTGATGTGCATCATCAGGGGAAAGTCGGAGCATGTGCTCGTGCTCAACCACTGCGGCTCGAGCTGCATGGCCTTGGCGGTCCCGACTATACGGACCGCGTGGCCCGGGGTGCCCCAGAGGAGCACTGCGTCCGGATCAGCCTTCTTGAGCGCCATGACGTGGGGCTTCATGTCTGTGTCCGTGATCTCCACGGGGATCTGGGCAACGAGTTCCAGGCCGTGTTTCTCCAGCTCGTAGACTGCTCCCTTGACGCCGTTCTTTCCGTAGTCATCGTTCTGGTAGACAATGGCGATCTTCTTCAGGCCCATCTCTTCAACAGCATACCTGCACAGGGCCTTGGCCTCTATATAGTATAGGGGATAGACCGCGAAGAGATACTTTTCCGGGGGCTCGATCCAGTGGATGGAACCGGCCGACGGGCCGACCCATGGGATCTTGCGCTTCATCAGGTAGTCCTTGACCGCAAGGCCCGGGGCCGTGCCCACGCCCGACACCCAGGCGAACATGCCTGTCCCCTCCTGGAGTTCCTTGACGCCCGCCGCGGTTTTGGCGGGGTTGTAAGCATCGTCGAACATGTGGTGAATGAGCTTGCGGCCGTGAATGCCGCCTTCGGCGTTGATCATCTTGAAATAGGCGTCGGTTCCACGGGCAACAGCACCCCAGGGCGCGGCGGGGCCGGTCTGAGGGGTCCATTGCCCGATGTGGATCTCAGTGTCCGTGACTCCTTCTTCCGCGGAAACGCCCGAGGCGACTCCGCACATCAACACCGCCGTCACCAGCAACAGCCAGAAACCTCTTTTCTTCATGGGACCCTCCTTAAAAACAATGAAGGTTACGGTTTCGGGTTCCGCGGCCGGTGGCCCGGGCCGCGGGAGGGCTTCACCGGTTCCCGAGGCCGAATCGAACGGCGGCCCCCCAGCCCGGATGTATCATCCGGGCTAGACCTTCTTCACATAATGGCGGGCAAAAAGCCCGCTGGGTTTCACGCACAGCATCAGTACGATGATCACAAAGGCGACCACCGACTTGAAATCGATGGAGACGTACCCGCCGAAGAGGTTTTCAATTATGCCCAGCATGTAGGCCCCGAACACGGCTCCCGGGAGGGACGTCATGCCGCCCATGACCGCGGCCGCAAACCCCTTGAGCATGGGGTCCCACATCATGTAGGGCTGCATGATGGTAGGTGATATGAGGAGCCCCGCCAGGCCGCCCACCACGGATGAGACTGCCCAGGTGAACATGAGGATGCGTTTTGTTCGAATGCCCATTATGCGGGCCGCCGTGTAGTTCTGCTGCGTGGCCTTCATGGCCACCCCCAGCTTGCTGAAGCGGAGAAACAGAAACAGGATCAGCATGACGGTCAAAGCCACCACCAGGGTGAGGACCTCGAGGGAACTTACGAACATCCCCTTGATGGCGACGCTGCTGTATGGAGAAATGGGAAAGGGCATGGTCTTGGGGTCGGCCCCGAACTTCCACGAGACCAGGCCCATGAGGATCATCTCGAGCCCCAGCGTGATGATGATCATGCCCAGAACCGTAGGCTCTTTGGCCCGCCTGAAGACCGCGAACTCCAGGACCATCCCCAGGAACGCGGCAAAGGCCAGGGCCCCGGGAAAGGCTATGTAAAAAGCGACGCCGTGCGTCTCCAGCAGGAGGTAGGTGAAAAAAGTGGTGATCAGGGCCATTTCGCCCTGGGCGAAGTTCAAGACCTCGGAGGTCTTATATATGAGCACCATGGCAAGGCCCATCAGTGCGTAAGAGCTTCCCACCGCAATGCCGCTGATCACCATCTGGATGAAATCGAGCATAATTTGGCCGGGTGTTAAGGTGTTGAGGTCAGTAGAACACTAATGCGGGTCTTTGCCCGCAACCCAAAGTCAAGGAGCACTGGCACTAAGAATAAGCGTTTAGTTTGGTTTCTTCGGGATCGAAATCGCTATCGGG
>JAWLEX010000096.1:0-11558 GCA_041685835.1 Desulfatiglandales bacterium | reverse complement strand
GTAGAGCGGACGAGCACCGCCTGGATATGTGGGCTCAGCCCCATAAGAGGCTCATCCATAAGCAGAAGCTTGGGCTGTGCCATGAGGGCGCGGCCGATGGCGAGCATCTGCTGCTCGCCCCCGCTCAGGAACCCGCCCAAACGGGACTTGAGTTTCACCAGGGCCGGAAACAGCTCGAAGACGAATTCCAGGGTGTCCTTGGCCTGCTTTGATGAGGCCAGGTACCCTCCTATTCTAAGGTTCTCCATCACGCTGCTCTCACCGAAGATGCGGCGGCGCTCGGGGCATAGAACGATGCCCAGCCGGGCCCGCCTGCTCGGCTTTAGATGAGAGATGTCCTTGCCCATGTATTCGATCCGGCCGAGCACGGTGATCCGCTCGCCGCCGGCCATCTCCTCTTTCTTTCGAATGTCCTCCATGATCCCGGAAAGGGTATACATAAGCGTGGACTTGCCTGCGCTGTTCGCGCCGAACACCCCGACGATCTGCCTGTCTTCGCAGCGCAGGTTTACGTTGTTGAGCGCAAGCATGTTCTCGTAGAAGACCATCACATTGGTGGCCTCAAGCATAGGTCATGACCTCCTCCACCACCTCGGACCCGAAATAGGCCTCCCTCACCTTCTCGTCCGACATGACCTCGTCGGGCGAGCCCTCCATGAGCTTCTCACCGAAGTTCAAGACCACGATACGGTTGGCGACACGGAAGAGTTCTCTTAAGCGGTGTTCTATCATCACCACGGTAATACCCTCCATCTGGATCCGCTCGATCAGGGGCAGCATGCTGGCGATCTCGCTCATGCTAAGGCCGGAGAACACCTCGTCGCACAGAATCACTTCGGGCTTCAGGGCCAGGCACCGGGCGAGTTCAAGCCGTTTCAGATATCCGGTGGGCAACGCGGAAGTGAGCTTATAGGGGACAAAGGAGTCCCTCTCGAAACCGATTTCCTCTAAAATATCGACCCCGACTGTGTCCCGGTCTCCAAGCCTGCCGCCACCACGCCAGCCGCCTGTCCGCCTGGCCCGGGGCGAAAAAAGCGGGATCACCAGGTTCTTGAAGGCCGGCAGGCTGTAGTAAGGGCGCATGACCTGAAAGGTACGCGTAACCCCCATGTCTGCAATCTTGTGTGGCGCCTTGCCGGTGATATCCTGCCCCCGGAACAAGACCCTCCCCGAGCTCATCTTGATAAACCCTGTGATGCAATTCACCACGGTGGTCTTACCCGAGCCGTTCGGTCCTATGATTCCCAGCACCTCTCCCTCCCCGACGTCGAAACTCACGCGGTTCAGGGCCAGTACCCCGCCGAAAGCCTTGGTCGCTTCCCGGACCTGCAGAATCGGTTCCGCGCTCATACCTTCACCCACCTTTCGAACTGATTGTACTTTCGCCGGCCGTAGTTCATGAGACCCTCGCTCCGGAACACCACGAAGGCCATGAGGATGATAGAGTAGGCCACGATCCGCAAAGTCCCGAACTCTCGAAGGAGCTCGGAGATCGGCACCAGTATGAAACACCCCAGCACAGGCCCCACCAGGGTCCCGCCGCCGCCGATAATGGTCGCGGCAATGGGCAGAATTGAAAAATCCAGGGCAAAAAGGGAAATCCCGCCCCACATGTAGATGTGGACGATAGAGGCGCCGCCCAGGCATCCCATAAACGCCGCAATAAAAACGGCCAGGGCCTTGAAAACGGTCACGCTCATGCCTGAGGCCTTCACCGCCTGGTCGTTGTCCATCACCGCCCGAAGCACAAGGCCCAGGTCGGTATTCACCAGGCGTCGAAGCCCGAAGAGGAACAGGAGCACCATTCCGATCATGAAGTACTGCTCCACCCAACGGTTGGGAAAGCTGTCCACGCCCATGATCCCATCCGTACCCCCGAACAGGTCCATGGCCTCGATGACACGCATCAGGAGAAGCGGGTACATGAGGGTCACGATGGCGAAGTAGACCCCTCGGAGCGGCAGGCAGGGCAGGAGCAGCAAGGTGCAGATTATCCCTCCAAGCAGTGCGGCTATCAGGATGGCCGCGAGCGGGGGAACCCCCATAGACGTATTGAGCATGGCGGAAATGTATCCGCCGATGCCGATGAAAAGGGCCCCGCCCAGGCTGACCAGACCCACGAAGTGGGCCAGGAGATCGAAGCTCAAGGCTAGAAGGGCGTAGATGCATATTACCGCAATGACCCGCTGCCAGTACATGCCCGGCACGAGAAAGGGCAACACCAGAATACCGCCGATCAGCAGCAGCCTGGGGGCCGTGAGATATCCCAGTTCCCGCCAGCTCATCATGGCGTACAGGCTGTCCGCCCTTACCTTGATCCCCCGGTCCAACCGCTCCTTGCGGCGCTGTCGCTGTTCATCACTCACGGCTCACACCCTCTCTTCCAATTCTTTATGACGTCCTAAGAGGCCCGAGGGCCGCAGGACCAGGGTCAAGATGATGGCCAGAAGAGCGACCACCATCTGGTAGTGAGCGCCCCAGTAAACCACGGTCAGGATCTGGGCGAAACCTATGATGAAGGCCGCAACCACGGCCCCGGCCCAGCTGCCCAGCCCGCCCACGATGCAGACCGCGATCGCCTGGATGAGCACGTCGTAACCCTTCTCCACCACTATGTTTCCAAGGGGCAGGAGCACCACTGCGGAAAGCCCGGCAAGCATCGCCCCGAAACCCATGGCGACCACCGCCATCAGGTCGGAATCGATGCCCAGCATCAGGGCGGCCCGCTCGTCCTGGGCCATGCCCCGGAGTGCCAGGCCGATCCGCGTGAAGTGAGTGAAAATCCAGAGAAAGGCAACCACGGCGAACCCTATCAACACCACCAGGAGACGGTGGTAGTCCACCGGTGTCCCTGCCAGCATGACGCTCCCTTCGACAAAGGGCGGAAGCGTGTAGGTCATGCCCTTGAACCCCCCCCACCGGAAGCCCTCGAGGATTGCCAACCCGATGGCATAGGAGGCGATGATCTCACTGATGGCCATGCCCCTCACTCGAATGAGGAAGAACTGGTAGATGGCCGCGCCTATGAGGCTCGTCATGAGCATGGCAAGGAGGATGCTCGCCACGTAATTCAATCCGGCCCCCCTGAACAAGGTCCAAGTGAGGAACCCGGTCACGACATAGAGAGCGCCGTGGGCGAAGTTGGCCACCCGGCTGATGCCGTACACCAG
Source organism: Desulfatiglandales bacterium (assembly GCA_041685835.1). Taxonomy (GTDB): domain Bacteria; phylum Desulfobacterota; class DSM-4660; order Desulfatiglandales; family HGW-15; genus JAIPEI01. The sequence goes on along the minus strand of JAWLEX010000096.1, from coordinate 8,388 downwards.
CGCGAACCCCAGTGCCATCAGGGCCAGGGATATGCTGTTGACTGTTCCGTAAACAAGGATGTCAATCATAGACTGATCCGCCTCGCTCGTTGACGGCTCTTCATGGGAAGAGGCCGGGAGCACGTGGCCCGTATCCGGGCGGGTCCTTTCCCTGGTTCTTCCCGCCCGGATCCACCGCGGGCCGGGCGGGAAGACTTCAGCGTCCGGTTACTCCGCCTTCATCCAGGGCGGGAGCAGGATCTCACCCTTGGCAATGCTCTCCGGATAGACCACTACCCGCTTGCCGTCCTGCCACTGGAGAATGCTGCCCACGGCCCCTTCCTCGGGATCGGTGGCGGGAATTACCTGGTGATTCTCCGGATCGAACCGGGTGCGGCCGTAGACTCCCATCATGTCGGTCTCCTCCAGGGCCGAGACCACTTTGTCCGAGTCCAGGGTCCCGGCACGTTCGATGGCGTCCTTGAGCACGTATACGGCCATGTAGCTGCTCGAGCACCCCAGTCCTTCGGGTTCGATTCCCCAACGCTCCGTATAGGCGTCGTAGAACTTCATTGTCCAGGGCGTGGCCTCTGACGGGGCGTTTCCGGCGTTAACCACGTTGCACAGGGTGTACTCACCCTTGCCTTCCGTGGCCTTCCAGAACCCGGGCTGCTCGGCCGCGGCCAGTGTGGAGCCGAACGGCAAGGCTGCAAGCTTCATGTCGTACCACTGCTTGAGCAGGATGGAACTCTCGGGCATGTCCATCCAGATGTTCAGGATCTGGGCATTCTGCCTCTTGGCCTTGAGCAGTCCCATGGAGAAGTCGGTGCTGCCGGTGGGAAAGACCTCCATGCCCAGGACCTCGAAACCTTTGTCCGCCGCCACTTTACTGATAATCTCGCCGGCTCCCCGGGCATGGGACACGTCCTGCGCCATGACGAATACCTTGTTCAGACCGTGGGTCTCGCGAAGCTTTATGAAGTTTGCAATAATCTCACCCACCAGTTGCACAGCCTCGCCATGAATTCGGAAGCAGTACTTGTATTTGTCGTATTCCTCAGCCACCAAGGCGTGGTACTTGGGCGTGAGTACGCCCGTGGTAAGGATGGAGACCTTCTTGTGCTTGGACAGAAGGGGCATTGCCGCCAGTGCGGCCTCGGAGCGGACGGGCCCTCCCACGATAAAGTCGGCCTTCTTCTCCAGGATGAGCTTTTCCATGGCCAGGAGCGCCTCGCTCACGGGAACTCCAGGCTCCAGGTCTCTTGTGTCGATGACTTCGACCTTGAAGGGACGTTTTGTTCCACCTACATCCACTCCTCCCTCGGCGTTGATCTCCTCAACGGCCAGCTTGACGCCCCGCTCGGCTCCCCACCCGTACAGGAACGCCGTGGACAGGGGGCATCCGATAGTTACCGGGTCGGCAGCCATGGAACGGGCGCCGGGCAGCAAAAGGAAAACCGCTGTTGCCAGGATGACCAATGCCTTTGATCCTCTAAGCTTCATCTCCTTGCCTCCTTTTCAATTATATGTGAGGTTTTGATGAATCACCGGGCTCAAGCTTGTGTTCTGTTATTTTTCTTTTCAGCAGGGGGAGCGAAATCTTGAGAAGGGCTGCGGCTTTTGCCAAGTCCCAGGAGGTATGATTCAAGACCTCCTGCACATGTTCCTTCTCACGTTCTCGTAAAGTCTGGGCATTCATGAAGCCCGCCTTGAAGTCATTTGTGGATAGGCGACTCTATACGTGCTCCATCAAGATCTGTGTTTACGGAAGGATCATTTCTGTGCGCCTCGGCCTGCGGCTGATTGAGGTCCCCTGGGGGGAGCAGCCTGGAGATGTTCGAATGCCGGGCACAAAATCCGGGGACCGGCAGCTTCGAGATTTCATTGAGCAAACTGCATGCCAAAATCCCAGAGCGGCGCGTATCGCGCTTAACTATCTGTTATGGATGATATTCCTGGAAAAGAAGAAAGGATGCCAATCAGGTCGGATCAATCGAGCTAAAAAGAAATTTGCAGGGTGGAAAAAAGTTTACCTTCGCCCACCAGCTTAATCGGACCCGCCCAGAGGCACAATGCCGTACTTACGAATCTTGCTGCGAAGGGTTGGAAGAGATATCCCGAGCATTTTTGCCGACTTGGTCCGGTTCCATCGGTTCCGTACGAGGGTGTTTTCGATATGATCCTTTTCCATCTGAGGCAGGGAGTAGGCGGAAAGACCCGCCGCGGGCAATTCGTGTTTTGCGCCCAGGATCGCCTCGACCTCCTCCAAAAATATAACGCTCCCTCTCGCCCTGACCACTGCCTCCACAAGGACGTTTTCGAGTTCCCTTACATTTCCTTCCCACCTGTGAGAGCAGAGCCGTTCCATGACACCCCGCTGGAGCTTGGTCACCCTGGTTCCCAACTCGAGGTTGATCTTCTGCAGGAAGTAGTCCACCAGTCCGGGGATGTCTTCGAGGCGTTCTCTCAGCGGCGGGACAAAGATGTTCACCACGCTCAGCCTGAAATACAGGTCCTCCTTGAAGCCGCCCTTGCGCACCATGGCGGACAGGTCCCGGTTCGTAGCCGCAATAATCCGGCACCTGGATTTCAGGTTTTCCTGACCGCCCACCCTCATGTATTCACGGCGCTCGAGGAACCCCAGGAGTTTCCCCTGAAGGCGCAGGGACAGTTCCCCCACTTCGTCCAGAAGAAGGGTGCCGGCGCCGGCCAGTTCTATCCTCCCCGGTTTGGCCTGACTCGCCCCGGTGAATGAGCCCTTCTCGTGACCGAACAACTCGCTCTCGAGCAGGGTCTCCACCACCGCGGAACAGTCCAGGGTCATGAAAGGCTCGTGGCTGAACGGGCTGTTTCTGTGGATCACCCGGGCTATGAGCTCCTTGCCTGTTCCGGTCTCCCCTTGAATACAAACAGTAGCTCGATTCTGGCAAATGAGCCCGATCATCTTGAATATCTTTTCCATCTCATGGCTCTTGCCGACGATAATCTCCTGGGAGGAAAACCGCTCTGAGACGTCTTCGAGGGATGTCACCCGGTCCACTTCGAGGATCTCCAGGGCCCTGTTTACCGCCTTTTCAACATCATCCGGATCAAACGGCTTGTGAAAATAATCATAAGCCCCCTTTTTCATGGCCTGAATGGTGCTTTCCATATCGTGAAACGCGGTTATCATGATCACCTTTGAAGGGGTATCATAAGCAGTGATTCGGCTCAGCACCTCCAGACCGTTCATATCAGGCAAACGGATATCGAGTATCACCACCTCGGGTTCCCAGCGGAGGAAAAGATCAAGGCCTTCCTCGGCGGTTGCAGCCTTTTGGATCTGATGGCCTTTCTCGCCCAGGAACATCTCCAGGGATTCGAGAATGGAATACTCATCATCTATTACCAGTATCTTGGACATGACCATCCCCTCCGGGCAGCCGGATCTTCACACATGCCCCTCTGGGCCTTACGTTCATCACATGGATGCTTCCGGCATGGCCATCGACGATCGCCTTGACATTCCTCAATCCCAAGCCGGTGCCCGTGCTCTTTGTGGTGAAAAACGGCTTGAACAGGCCTGCCATTGCTTCCCGGGACAGGCCGCGGCCTTGATCCTGAATGGAGATCTCCACCCACGGCGAGCCGTTTTGATGAAGCGACTCAGTAGACACCAGCACCCGGCCCCTCCTGTCGGATGCCTCCACGGCGTTCAGGAGCAGATTGATGAACGCCTGCTCCAATTTTTCAACGTCCGCAACGAGTTCAGGAAGGCCGGCCTCCAGCTTTTTGATGAGCCGGAGCTCCTTCTCACGGAACTTCGTGTCGAGAGATTCCACACATGATACCAGGACCTGATTGATATCCGCCCGGCCCGGCTTTATCTGCATGGGCTTGGCAAAATCCAGCAGCTCGGTCAGGATCCGCTCGAGACGCATGACCTCCTTGAGGCAGATCTCGAGACGACGCAGGTCATTTCCCTGGATGTGAGGCCTGTTCTCCAGGATTTTCAGGTTCATGTTCACCGAGGTCAGTGGGTTTCGGATCTCATGTGAAAGAGACGCCGTGATCTCTCCGACATAGGCCATACGCTCGGCCTCGCGCATCCTTTGCTCCATCTTCACTCGTTCGGTTATGTCGCGGCAGATGCCGATACTCGACGGTTTGTTTTCGTAACGGGCGTTTTTTGCAAGGATCTCCGTTGGAAAGCAATCCCCTGCCTTGGTCAGGCGCAGGTACTCAAAGGTTCGAGGCGTGGACCTGGTGGAGCCGAGGCTCTTCCTGTAGACCCCGATGATCCGCTCCCTGTCTTCAGGGGATACAAACCCGTGAAACTTCCTTCCCGTGACCTCGATTAAACCATACCCGTGCATCTCACAGAACGCCTGGTTGGCGAATACGATCCTCTCGTCCTGGATCACGAAATACCCGTCGGTGATTTCTTCCACCAGTGTCTTGTACTTCAGCTCCGATTCCCTGAGCTGGCTGGTCCTGGCCTTGACTTGCTCCTCCAGCCTGCGGTTGTGTTCCAGGATCTCTTTTTCGTGCATGGCCTGGAAGTGCTGGCTGAAGCGCTCGATGGTATAGGTGAGGCATTCATTGATCTTGCGCGTGCAGGAGAAGAAGTCTTCGAACGGCGCATTTTCCGCCAGAAGCGGTAACACTATCATCCTGTAGAGTTCGAAAGCCCTCTGGACGTGCGGCAATGGAAAACCCGCCTCCAGACGCATCCAGGTGATCTTGTTAATGAAACTGTTGATGGGGCCGTAGTCCCCGCACACCAGGACCTGGTGGTTGGCGTCGAAAGCCTCGGATATTGTCTCGAATAATTCCTTGCGAGGCCTGCGGACATACTGGTCGCCCACCTCCACCTTGAGTTTGAGAACCCATTCGAGGATGATCCTGGTCCTGTAACGAGAGTGAAATTCGGAAAAACTAAAGCCCATCCCGTACCGACCGCTCCTGCTTTACAAGGAACATAAGGGCCACTCCGACAACGGCCATCAGGATGTTGATCATAAAGGCGTGGTCGTATCGGCCGGTGGTATCCCTCAGGATCCCCGCCACCCAGTGTACTACGATTGCACCCAGTCCGTAAAACGGTGTCCACGCCCCGATCACCGTACCCATGACCTCTTTGGGGAAAAAATCCCCGGCACAGGCGCCGTAAATGGGAAACGTCACACCGTAGAACACGGCCATAACTCCTACAGAGATAGTGAGTGCGGTCCAGGAGCTCCCCGAAAACAGGATCCCCGCAAGGGCCATGGCAATAAAGGCGTTGGAAATGATAATGGTCTTCTTCCTGCCCAGCAGGTCGGACAGGGGCAGTATGGTCAGGACACCCAGGACCTGGCAGGAACCGTGCACCGTGGCCAGGAGGCCGGCCTTTTCCAGGGGGAAACCCAGTTGTTGTTCGGCATAGTCGACCATGAAGGTGGTTATGCCGTAAAGGCTGTAGGAAATGGAGAAATACGAGGCGCCTATCAACCAGAAGGCCTTGGACTTCAGAACCGAGAATTGCCCGGCACGGACCCCTGGACTCATCGGCTCAGGCCCTTGGGCGGGCGTTCCGCTCTCACCCCAAGGGCGCAGACCTGACGCCTCGGGACTGCTTCGCAGAAAAAGGCCGTTTCCCAGAACCATTGCCAGTGCGGCCGCGCCCAGGAAATACCATGAGTGGCGCCACGAGTAATTCTGGACAATCCAGGGAAAAGCCGCGCCAATGGCGGCGAATCCCAACCCGTAACCGGCCGAGAGAATCCCGAGAGCCAGGCCCCGACGATTGGGGACGAACCAGCGCTGAACCACGGTGATCACGGGCGTCCACATGCCCGTGGCGCCAAGTCCGACTACTGCGTATGACACGCAGGCCCCTGGAAAGGAGTTCGCCATCCCCATGGCCACGAGACCAAGCCCCAGCAACAGGGCGCAGGAGGATATCACCCGGCGCGCGCCGAGCCTGTCAGTCAAAAAGCCTGTAAAGGGAGTGACGGCGATGTAAGTGAAGAGATAGGCGTTGTAGACCGATCCACCCTCGGTCCGGCTGAATCCGAGGTGTCTGATCATCTCGGGAAGGACCACGCCGTATCCAAGCCTGGCGGAATAGTTGATGAAAAGATCTACGAAGCATACTCCGAGAACCACCCATGCCCAATGAAACGGCCACCTTCTCATTGCTTACAAACCCCCTTTGACAGCGATTCCCATTTCCTGAGCCAATGCTCATCACCCCGACTTTGATATCACAGAAATGCACCGTGCGCCAGGGTCCTCCCGCCACTCTTGCGCATGGCTTTCAAAGAGGCTGATCCTCTGCCTGCAGTTGACATCGCCAGGCACAGGCAATAATTTTATCGGATACGTGTTCTTTATTGCATGAACCTGAATGGAGGATCGACCATGGACAATCTCTGGAACAGAAGGGACGTTATGAAGGGCCTTGGTGCGGCGGCACTAACCGTTGGACTCAGCGGCCTGTGGAAGCCCGCCCATGGTGATGACAATGGCTCCGGCTCCGAATCAGGCGGGGCCGGCTTGATCGGTGAATGCCGGCTGCCCTCTCTTCCGTACGCCTATGACGCGCTCGAGCCTTACCTGGACAAGGAGACACTGGCCGTTCACCATGACAAACACCACCGGGGTTATGTCAACGGATTCAACGCGGCGCTCAACGCATTGTCCAAGGCCCGGTCCGAAGGGGATCACGCCATGATAAAACATTGGTCGCGTGAGCTTTCCTTCAACGGGTCGGGCCATGTTCTCCACACCCTCTACTGGACAAGCATGTCTCCCGAGGGAGGTGAGCCGTCCGGTAAGCTTCTGGATGCCCTGGAACGGAGCTTCGGAAGTTTCAAGGCCTTTGTAGCCCAGTTTGCGGCCGCCACCGCCGCGGTTGAAGGGAGCGGCTGGGGCGTTCTGGCCCATGAACCCTACATGGGACACCTGGTGGTGCTCCAGGCAGAGAAGCACCAGGACCTGGGCATCTGGGGAGTTCATCCCCTGCTGGTGTGCGACGTGTGGGAACACGCGTATTACCTGAAGTTCCAGAACCGGCGGGGTGAATACATCGAGAATTTTCTCAAGATCGTAAACTGGAAAGAGGCAGGTAAGAGATACGAGCGGGTCAAGAGCCTGGCCGGCTATCGGTAACTACTCACAAAAACTTGCCTTTTGAGCGGGGCCGTATCCGGCCCCTCATTTAAGAACTCCACCTCGATGCGATCGCCCACCGCCAAACCCGGCTCTTCAGCCCTGCCCCCTCCAGTTCGATCACCCAACGGCCGGGCAACCGCAGGCGGCTTCCCATATCCTCTTGAAAATCACACCTCGAGCTTGATGACTTCGCAAACGTTGCGCAGCATACCTTGTCACTTCAATGCACTATAACTACGCTTTATTTCTCATTATTTATGCGTATTAAAGCTTTAATTTTACTTAGCCTTTACAAATCAGGCCTTAACAGCCGGTTGAGCCGGGACGGCTTGTAAAACACCACTCGACCTATCGGTTTCCCTCAAAAAAGAGAAAACCTGTACCAAGGTACAATTGACCGGAGCACCGAGAGCCGCTAGCTTAACATCAAAATGAAATGCAATTAGCTGAATTCAAAATAAGGAGACTTCACCATGGCAGAGACAGTAGGCACTCAGACTTCCTCGGCAAATCAGGTGGTTGGCAAGGTTTTTATTCTTTACGGCAAGGTAAAGGCCATCTCCCCTGACGGCACGGAGAGGGTCCTCTCTGTAAACAGTCCGATCTTTGCGTTTGACCGGATAGTGACCGGGGATGACGGCAGTGTGGCCATCATGCTCGATGGAATGCCCCCTACCCAGCTGGACATCGGCAGGATGAGCGACATCGTAATTGATGAGGATGTCTTTTTAGCGGTGACGGACGAAGATGTTGCCGAAGCAACTGCCGAGGCTGAAGAGATCCTTGAGGCCCTGCTTGAAGGCGAGGGTGATATAGAGCTGGAGGCCACAGCGGCGGGCGGGTCCGCCGACGCAGGCGGGGGTCACCCGACCGTTGTCTTTGAGTTGACGGGCGACGAGGTCATACCCGGAAGCGGCGCTGAAACCACCGGTCTTACCACCGACGACGTAGATCCCCTTGAAGGTGATGTTGAGGGAGAAGAGCCCGGGCCGGATGATCAGCAAAATGATTTTCCCTCTCTCGCAACCTCCGATGCAGAGGTTGACGAGACGGACGGCCTGGATTCAGTGACCGGCACGCTGGATTTTACCTATGGCGAGGACGGTGCAGGATCGATTGTGCTCTCGGCAACTGAAGCCACCTGGAATGCGGAGACCCTGACGCTGACGGCCGAGGACAACACCTGGCAGGTCGAGGTCAACGGCGAAGACGGCAAGTACACCTTCACGCAGCTGGAGGCGATCGACCACCCCGATCCTGACGATCCCAACG
>JAWLEX010000009.1:0-45053 GCA_041685835.1 Desulfatiglandales bacterium | reverse complement strand
TCCAGGTCCATCCAGGTCTTCAGGAACGTGTATATCAGCCCGGCGCCGATGATGACAAGGGCCACATACAGCAGTCCCATGAAAATCAGATAGTCTGGATTCCAGTGCCATTCAAAAGAAAGCGGTGTCATGGCTCACTCTCCGAGGTTGTTTCCAACAGGTTATATATACGACACATTATATCAAGCCCCATAAACCGCGGGATTCAGCTCCTTCTCCCTGGGGAAGACCGGGAGGTACCGGTACGAGGCCGAGAAGAGCAGGAAACCATACCCCAGCATGGCCATGGCGATGCCCCACTCCTGCCAGGTGGGCAGGTAGCTCCAGAAACGGGCAAAGGGCATGACCGGAATGGCCAGGGTGGCGATGACAAAGACGAACCGGTTGAGCACGATGCCCGTGCAGTTCATCAGGCATGCGATGATAAGCAGCCCGGGGTTCTGCCTGGCCTTTGGAACCATGAGGAGGATGGCCGGTATGATCCCGAAGATTCCTATCTCCGCAATCAGCATCCATATTCCATAAGGGCCCTCCCTGTAGAAGTCCATGAGCTCCAGGCCCGCCGATGGCACGGTCGTATCGGCCCAGACCAGGGTGTCCAAGATCTTGAGCACGATATAACCCGAAAGCAGCCAACCGGACACCTTGGCCAGAAACTGGACGGCGTTGTCCGGTACGAGCTTCTTCCGGCTTACGGCCTCGGCCAGCTTCGAGCAGAGAATTGTAAAGCAGGGTCCCGCAGCGATGGCCGAAAACACGAACAGGAAGAAGGTGGTGGGCCACACGTAGAAGTCCCATCGCTCTGCAAAGGGACGGGCGTACATCACGCCGAACATCCCGCCCAAAGAGCCCTGGTGAAAAAAGGACAGGAATGTCCCCGTGGCAGCGAAGACCCCCATGACGTGATGCAGGTTGTGTCCGAACAGGCGCAGTTCACGAACCTTCTGGACCTGGCGGTTCTCGAGTACTATCGGGATGTATTCAATGGCAAGCACGGCCAGGTAGCAGGTGATGCAGAAGGACACCTCGGTCAGCATGGAGTGGACGTTGGCGTGCCAGAAGATGAACCACCCGCGTATGGGCTGCCCGATGTCGATTCCCAGCATGGCTACGGCGCCCGAGTAGCAGATGAACCCGATGATCACGGCGGCGTTGATGATGGACTTGAGTTCTTTTCTGCCGATCACATAGGTCAAAAAGCCCGTGAAAAAGGCGCCCGCGCCCAGTGCGATGACGGCCAGGTCAAAGACGATCCAGAGCGCAAAGGCGAAGATGTTGCTCATGTTGGTCTGGTTCAACCCCTTCCACAGGCAGAGAAAGGCTGAAAGACCTCCCCAGGCCAGCAGCGCCAGCCACGGCAGGGTCCAAAGCAAAAAGACCTTGGGGGAGCAGCGTTTCACGCCTTCCGGGAACAGTGCCGAATCCATTGATCTCTCCTCCTGATCCAAGCGCAAGACGATCTATAAAGGTTGAAACTCGTCGGGACGGTAGTTGTCGGCCATACGCCTCACCCAGTCCTTGCTCGAGATGTAGTAGACCTTGGGTTCGGTCCCGAGCCTCTCCAGGAGCCTGAAGGCATGGGGATGCTTGCTGAGCCCGGCCACTTCGGAGTTCGGGTCGTTCAGGTCCCCGAAGGCTATGGCCCCGGCCGGGCAGGCCTCTGTACATGCGGTGATGTACTCGCCGTCCTTAAGCTCCCGGCGGCCCTCGGCATAGGCCTGTGTCTTGGCCCGCATGAGCCGGTGGTGGCAGAAAGAGCACTTCTCCACAACACCCCGCATTCGGACCGAGACCTCGGGTGAGAGGTACCTTTCGGTTCCCTTGGGGAAGTGACCGTCCCACCAGTTGAAGTAGCGAGCCTGATAAGGGCAGGCGGCCTGGCAGTACCGGCACCCGATACACCGAGTATAGATCTGGCTCACTATGCCAGTGTTGTAGTCAATCTCGGTAGCGGTGGGAGGGCATACGGAGACACAGGGCGTGTGATAATGGCAGTGCATGCAGGGCCTTGGGAAGTAGCTGACCTCGGTATCCGGAAACGGTTTCCCGTTCGTCACCTTGAAAAGCTGCATCCAGGAGATCGTCCTTTGCTTATCCGTCTCATCCTTTATCACGGACAGATTGTTTTCCGCCGCACAGGCTACTGTGCAGGTCCCGCACCCGGTGCACTTATCCAGGTTGATCACCATGCCGTATTTGTGCTTTCCTTGTTTGGCGCTCATTCCTCACCCCAGTGTGTCAGGTTTCAAGTGTCAGGTGTCAGGTGTCAAAACATTCCTTGCCATGGTTACGTCTTTTTCACCCGCACGCTGGTGGCCCACCACACGGTCCGCCCGGTCAGGGGATCTTTTTTACCCGCCACGAGCTTGGCGGCGTTCACGCCCTTGTCTTTCTGGTAGACTCCATAGGCCGTGTGACCGAATCCCAGCGGCAGATAGATGTGCCCGGGCATGGCCCCTTCAAAGAGGTGCACGCGGACCTTGACCTCGCCTGCATCCGATTGAATCAGGATCCGGTCCCCTTCCTTCAAATGGTGTCCCGCGGCCGTCTCCGGGTTCACCTCGGCAAAGGACTCGTCCCTTCGAAGCTGGTTGTCGAAAATGGTCTTGGTCAAAAACGGTGGATTAGGCAGCCAGTCAGTGGAGTGATTGAACATCTCGTAGGGAACCAGCACCAGGGTATCCCCTCCAGCATCCGCTGAAAGAACCGTCTCGTAATGGGGCATGTACGCATCGTCTCCGCGGGCCTCAATGCCCATCCTGTGAAGCAGCGTTTTGGCGTCGCCGCCCCGGGCCGCCTCCTTTACGGCCTGCTCCAGTCGCCCGCAGGCGAATTCGAACTTGCCGCTGGGGGTCCCGAAACAGGTGGACAAATCATGGAAATCGTGGGTCGGCTCGTACCAGAACCCGCCTGAATCAAGCTTCTTCCACAGGTCGTCGAAAGAGTCGTAGTCCGGCGAAACGGGCCGGCCCTCGGCAAAGGTCTTCCATACGGGCTTAGACCCGTCCCAGCTCGTGAGGCCCCTGGCCTCGGCCAGGCCCTTCAGCCTCGCCTTTAGGGCATCCTCGAAACGTCTCCAGGGAAAGGCATCGGCGACCGGGCCGCCTACCTTCTTGGCCACCGCGATCACCGTGTCCCCCATGTGCCGGGTATCATACACGGGCCGGACCACCGGCTTTGACAGCCCTAAAAAGGGGTACTGCAGGCCGGTCGGCCAGACGATCTCCTCGCGTTTTTCCAGGGCCGTGTGATCGGGCAGGATCAGGTCGGCCATGGCCGCGGTCTCATCCCTGTAGGGAGAGAAGCTGACTATCAAGGGGATCCGGGTCAAGGCCTTCCTGAACGCGCCTCCATCGGGCAGCGTGAAAACAGGATTAGCCCCGAAGACAAGCAGCGTATCCACGGGAGAGGCCCCGCCACCCTGCATAACGGCCTCGACCATGTTCTCGATGGAGGATTCGGCAAAGGGGAGCCGGGAGTCCCCGGCCGTACCAAGGCGGCCGCCATAGAGGCCCTGTCTCGCCACCGGGTCCGTCTCCACGTCCGGCCACGGCGCCAGCGGAAGCCCTTGCTGTACAACGGCCCCGCCCGGCGTGTTGACGCCCCCCTTGAGGGCGTTGAGTGCCTGAACCGCCATACACTCCAGAAGGCTGCCGTTGAGGTTCCCCTTGCCCTTGCCATAAAGGGCGAGAGGGGCCCCGGCCTTTCCGAACTCCCTGGCAAGGGCTATGATCCTGTCGGCCGCAACGCCCGTGATCCCTGCAACCTTATCCGGGGAATAGGACTCGAGCACCATGGTCTTGAATCCCTTGCGCGGCCTTTCTTCCTCGTCGATCCAGTCTTCGTAGCCGTGGGTGTAATTGAAGAGAAACGACCTGTCCACGAGGTTTTCGCTGATCATCACGTGTGCCATGCCCAGGGCCAGGGCCGCCTCGGTGCCGGGCCTGGCCGCAATCCAGGCATCGGACTTGGATGCGGTGTTGGAGGCCCTTGACTCCACCTGGACGACCTTCGGACCCTTGGCCTTTGAATCCTCGCGCCATCGACCCCAGGCGCCAATAACCCGGGCGGGGGCCCCCCAACCTTCGATGAGCGCGCATCCGAAGCTCAGGACAAAATCCGCGTTTTCAATATCATATGCCATGGGACCGGCGTTCCCCTGCATGAGGAGATTGGCCGTTTGGTAGGTATTCTGGATGGACGGCATGGAATAGCAGTTAGGGCTTCCCACTGCCTGGAGCAGCCTCTTAACCAGCCCCTCCGAAGCGGTGCCGGGTCGACTCCCGTCCACTGCGGCCAGGGCCTCGGGCCGGTTGTCCTTTCGAAGTGCCTGGATTCGTTCCGCCAGGGTCCCTACGGCCTCGCTCCAGGAGACCGGCAGGAACCGGCCCTCGCCCCGGGGGCCGACTCGTTTCATGGGGGATGTGAAGCGGATCGTCTCGTCGTATAGAAGCTGAAGACCGCCCGCGCCTAAAGGGCAGATTCCTCCGTTATTGACAGGGAAGTCCTCTCTTCCCTCGATCTTTACGGCCCGGTCGGCCACCTTTCGCACTTCAATGCCGCACCCCCCGGGACAGAGGCTGCAAACGCTCCTCTCGTGGTCGAACCGGCCCCTCTCGGGAACCGGGACCCATGGCCAGTTCTGGGTCCAGATGGCTATGTCGTCCATCATTTTCCACGGAACCGGGGTAATATGAATCCCGGCGGCCCCGCCGGCGAGCAACTGGATGAAATTCCTTCTGGTTATCTCCATGGCTCTCTTCCCCTTATTTGTGGCAGACGAAGCAGGCGTTGTTTTCCTCGTGACCCATCTCCGTGTGGCACTCGGCGCAGTCGGACATCTTCATCCGGTCCCAGGTATCGGTCTTGAAGCCGGCGATGTTCCGGCCCCAGATATCGATGCTGTACCCGCTGAGCCGGTTCTGTTTGTAGGCCGGCGGTTTCTCGGATTGCCCGAAGTCGCCGTGACAGGTCGTGCAATCCATTTCACCCATCTTGACGTGGGCTATGTGGGAGAAGTAGACACAATCAGGCTGCCTGGAATAGACCAGCCAGGGCACTTCCTTGTCTTCGGCCACATACTGCTCCAGGAAGATCATTTCGTCCTCGCTGTCTCCCATGGGATACTCCGGATCGTCGTGACACATGGTGCAGGCGTAAAGGTCGGGGATCCCGGCAAAGGTCCCGTCATCACGGAAGTAGTGACAGTAAAGGCAGGTTTCCAACTCGGTATCCCCTCCTATGCCGATGTCCGGATCAGCGTGTATCACGTGGCTGAAGTTGAACGGCTGCTCCTGGCTGGAGTAGAGGACCATAGGGAAGATAACCCATCCTGCGATGAGGGCGGGGACGAGTCCGGCGAGGAAAAAAAGCCAGCCCTTCAACGAAAACGGCGGAAGGAAGGTGGAATTCAGCAACTCGCTCCATTCGCGCGAACCGCCTTTGGAGTTCTTTTCGGAGGCATTTGATTGGTTTTCCATAGAATCAACCCTCTTCCTGGTGATTGGAACGAACATTACTCGAAAGGCCAACAATTGATCTGCGTATTTATCCTCTGCCCGGGTCTTTGTCAAGGAAAAACAGGCAGGGGTTGCAGTAAAAAACCCGGGCAAATCAAGCTGTTTGGGGCACTTACCCGGGAATCTGTTTGTTGGCCACGGCGGTCTTAAGGGTGATCCCGGCGGATGGAAAAAAGGAAAGAGGCGGGCGCAAAACGCCGCGCCCGCCTGTATGATGGGGCCTATCTGCGGAACTTGAAAGAGCTGAACTTCTTCAGGCGCTTTCTGCGCCTCTTGGCCGCCTTTGCCTGCTTCTTTTTCTTGGCGACGCTGGGCTTGTCATAGAACCGCCGTTCTTTGATCTCAGAAAAGAACCCTTCCTTGGTCAACTTCTTTTTGAGGTCCTTGATAGCCTTCTCGATCTGGTTGTTCTGCACGACGACTTTCATATGCTATCCCTCTTTCGGGTGTTAAACATGTCTTTCCACTCACCTGAACAGCCCCGCAGCAATACCACATAAATCCTCACGGGGCGTCCGTTGAGCCGGCATCCGCCTCCACGGGCCTCTTTGTATTTACGAGTCGCTTTCCATCAGAAACAGGTTGGACGCCGGCCTGTAATCATGGAGGAGGGGAAGCGGAAACAGGACCGGGGCATGAGGGGCCGGTCCCGCCGGGGTATAGGCCGCTTGGGCCTTTCCGGCGGATAGATAACCCGCTTGATTGAATGCAAGGAACATCACCCCCTTTGCCTGCCCGCACAAACCGTCCGGCCGCCTTCCGCGGCCACTGGACCTTTCCTGGGCAAGGAGTCCGGCGGCCCTCGCGGACCCCGGCCGGACACCTGAATAACTTGGCGTGGAAAAACTTACAAATTATATGAATCCGAAATCATTTGTCAACCGGATTTTCTTTCACATAAAGAGCACGAAGAATCATCACACCCACCTACACACCTTTCCTTCTCAACCCCGCCACCGCCTCCACATGGAAGGTGTGCGGAAACAGGTCCACCGGCCGGACCTCCAGGACATCGTAAGCAACGCTCATTTCGGCCAGGTCACGGGCCAGGGTGGCGGGATTGCAGGACACGTACACCACGCGGAGGCACTTCAGTTTCAGGACCTCGGCCAGGACGTCCTTGTGCATCCCCGCCCTGGGCGGGTCGATTATCACCACGTCCGGCCGTTCATTCAGGCCGCTCAGGGTCTCCCTCACATCACCGGCCATGAACCGGCAGTTCTCAACGTTGTTCAGGGAGCAGTTCTTCTCGGCATCCCTAACAGCGCTCATGGCCATCTCCATGCCGATGACTTGTTTTGCGCGAGCCGAAAGAAGGATGGAAATGGTCCCGGTTCCGCAGTAAAGATCCAGGACGGTCTCCCGGCCGGTGAGGCCCGCATACTCCGCCACCACACCATAAAGGGTCTCGGCCCCCTTGGTGTTCGTCTGAAAGAATGAGTTGGCGGAGATTCGAAAGGTGTACGCCCCGAGCTTATCCTCGAGCACCCCGTCGCCGGCCAGTATATGTTCCTGTTCACCTACGGCGATGGCCGCCTTTCGCACATTTACGTTGTTGACCACGGTTCGAATCCGGGGAAACCGAACCTGCAGGTCCCGGCTCAGCGGTTCCACGGCCTCTGGACGGTCCTCCGCGGTCACCAGGTTGACCAGCCACTCGTCCCCGGCCGCGGAGTGTCGAAGGGTCACAAACCGCCAGAACCCTTCATGGGTCTTTATGCCGTAAACGGGAAGCCCGCTGTTTCGGGCCGTTTCCCGCACCACGGCCAGGATCTCGTTGCCAAGCGGGGCCTGAATCAGGCACGCCTCCACGTCGATAATCTTGTTGAAGGTTCCGGGCACGTGAAGACCCAGGGCGGATCCCTGCTCCACGTCTTCACGCCCCAGTTCCTCGGGAAGGAGCCAACGGCGCTCCGCAAAGGAGAACTCCATCTTGTTGCGATATCCGAACACCGGCTCGGAGGGGATTGTACTGTGAACAGGCATTCCCTTAAGGCCCCCGATCCGCTCCAATGCCTCCAGCACATGGTCCCGCTTGTATTCGAGCTGCCTGTCATATGCCACATGCTGCCACTGGCAGCCCCCGCAGACACCTGCATAACGGCAAGGGGCGGGCACGCGGTCAGGCGAAGGCTCCAGGACCTCTGTAACCGCGGCCTCGGCAAACCCCTTTCTCTTCCGGTACACCCTGGCAATCACCCGGTCCCCGGGGACCCCTCCCCTGACGAACACCACGAAGCCGTCCTTCCGGGCCACACCCGCGCCCCCGTGTGCCGTGCGGTCGATGAACAATTCGATTTCCTGTGCCTTCTTGATGCTCATGGTGGAAGACAGGCCCTTCCTCTCCTGGGGAGGAGGAGCCTTATCCCCTCCTCGCGTTTTATCAGCCTGAAGACCAAGCATAAAAGCCTGTTAAGGTTCAAGTCCAGGGAAAACCGGGACAAGGCCGGGATAAGCCCCTTTCATCTGTAAACTATTTTTACAGGTGGCAGCTTCATTTACACCAACAACATGTCTGTTAAACACAAATATGCCCTAATAATAGCCCTTTAACGACTTATTCGTCGTTGGTACAGGTCTTGCTTTATATCCGGGCAATGTATTTTTTCGAACTTTGTCTCTCTTCCTGCACCTTCGGTTCCATCCACAAGGAGGCATCATTGAAACGACAATCAGGTTTCACTCTGATAGAGCTTCTCATCACCATCGCGATACTGGTGACCGTGACCGGGATCGCCATTCCCGCCTTTGGCACATGGCTGCCCAATTACCGGCTCAAGGCCGCTGCCATGGACATCTACTCCAACTTCCAGCGCGCCAAAATGCAGGCGATACGCCGCAACGAGGGCGTGGTGATCGTATTCGACGTCGGCAATGATTCTTATGAAGTTTTCGTCGATAACGGGGCCGGCGGCGGCACGGCCGAAGACGATATCCGCAACGGGACCGAACCCCTTTTAGCCCAGGTGTCCATGCCCGAAAACGTCGAGATTGATGATGCCAACTTCTCTTTGGGCAGTTCCGCACCCGGTTTCACCTCCCGGGGACTCCCTTGGAAATCCAGGTTCGGTAACGTGGAGATCAAAAACAACAAAGACCGGCACTATAGAGTCAAGCTTTCTATTGCAGGAAATCTCAATATCGAAGTGAGCCACGATGGAGGTGCAACGTGGAAATAATCGGAGCAGTTGCTGACAGGGCCCGCCCGCGCGAGCAGGGGTTCACCCTTACCGAACTCCTGGTGGCTATGGTGCTGGCAGGTATCGTGACGGCCAGCCTGTACTCGGCCCACCTGACCCAGCAGCGGGCCTACAAGACCACAGAGGATGTGACCGGGGTGCAGCAGAACCTTCGCTCGGCCATGTACTTCGTGGAAAAAGACCTGCGAATGGCCGGTTACGACCCCAGGGAGAAAGGGTTGTTTGGTTTCGAGGGAATCAACTCTTACAGTCAAGACCATGTCAAATTTAGTTTAGACCAGAACGAAAACGGCGCTAAGGATGATTCAAACGATTATATTCAATACGAGTTCAACGCGGCGGATAATACCCTGCGACGGAAAGTAGGTGTAGACCCCAGCAGCAGCTTCCAGCCTATCGCCTCAGACATCAGCGGTGTCAATTTTGTTTTCTTTACCGCAAGCGGAGTCACCACCGCCATTCCCTCAGAAATCAAATCGGTCGATATCACCATCCAGGGCAGCCGCGGAGAGCACTCCAGGGAGCTTCAAGCCAGAATAGTCTGCAGAAACATGGGCTTATAGGCGGAGCGTTGAAGGGACCGACCATGGAAGAAAAACCGCGAAACCGGATACAGGAGATTTCGAGAAAATCGGACGGCTCGGTCCTCGTAGAGATGTCCGGGTTTCGTAATCTGTATGTCTGGCGGCAAGGAAAGGCCCTGGCCGTGGCCGTGCACCGCCTCACCCGGGAGGGACCGTTTGCGGACGACACCTCGTTCAGGGACCAGGTCAGACGCTCGGCAATCCGCATTCCCAGTGATATCGCCGAGGGTGACGAACGTACCGATATGAATGAGACGGTCAGGTTTCTCCAAATGGCCAAGTCGGCCCTCGCCAGGCTCTGGACCCAGTTGGAGATCGCCCACGACATAAATTACATCAGTGACACCATAATGGCCGACATGTCCAATCGCTGCAGAAAGCTCGATCGCATGCTGGGTGGGCAGATCAAGTCCCGGGCAACGGTCCAGTGAGAGAACAGAGTCTTGGCATATCAAGTGAGGAAGCCGCCATGAGTACGAGTACAAGCACCCAGAAAAAACCTTCTCGTATAATCAGCAGGTCACAGGCCGGATTCAACCTAATCGAGGTAATGGCGGCCCTGGGCATACTGGCCTTCGGCATACTGGCCGTAGGCTCCATGCAGAACACGTCCCTGCTGGGCACCACAAGGGCTTACAACCTGACAGACGGCACCACAGTGGCCATGGACACTATGGAAAGTATCCTGTCACTGTCTTACTCTCACTCTGATCTGGACTTGGGCACGCGCCAGTTGGAAGCCCAGGGACGGTTCACACCCCAGGTGACCGTGACACAGCCGGCGGATAACACCAAACTCATAGCTGTCCGGGTGACCTGGGTCGAGGCAGGAGGCGGTGAAAAGAGCACTACAATAACCAGCATCAAGAACTCCCTGCCCTTTTAGGCGGGAACCGGGCAATCACTCACACCGCCCTTTATCGAGGAAAAAATGACGACCGACCTCCAAAGCCCATCCTTCTCCCACCGCCGGGAACGTGGATCCGTAGTGGTAATCGCGCTGATCCTCCTGGCCCTTCTAACTATCATAGGCATCTCGGCCTCGAGGACCACGGAAATCGAGATCATGATCGCGGGAAACGAAAGGATAGCCAAGCAGAACCTGTACCTCGCTGAGGGTGCAGCCATGAGGGCAGTCCAGGTCATGGATGAGACCGAGCTGACGGTCCCTCCGGACCTCGGCTTGTTACACAGCGTTGCCGATTCGCCCGGAATCAAGGACGCGATCTACGAAGACGATACATGGGACAATTATTCGGTCTCGCTCAATGTATACAACGACTTCAACGCGCAGATAGACGCCAGGGCCCTGGCCCTTTCCAAGGGCCCCTCTCTTCTCACTTCGTGCTCCATGGGGGAACCTTGCCCCTGGGACTTCGAGAGCTACGGCAGGAGCTGGTGGAGGGGAGGCGAGGGTTTGGTGGCCGTGGGGTATAGAGGCCTGGTGGAGAATTGAAAAGTGACATGCCAGGATAGACTCCGGCGGTCAACCCAGGGCCGGAAAAGGAAGACAGCCGGCACCAAAAGTTGGTAGTTGCCGGTCTAAGAAACCGCACCGGCAGAGACGAAGGTCTCATGCAGTTGCGGTGAAGAAGGGAATACGAAAATGGAAAAAATCATTTCCTGGTTAACCATTCCTCTCAATCGAAGGAGGATAGCCATGATGAAAGCTGGAACCATTGCTCTCGCCGCCATATCCGCCCTCTTACTGTTAGGCTTTTCTTCTTCAACCGCTTCTGGGGATGCTACGGCTGTTGATGATTCCTACTCCACAGGCGCAGGGGCCTTAAGCACGATCAACGTGACAAGGCGATCGACTACCACGTGCACCGATATCTCGGACATCCCCCTTGATGCCTTGAACCGCGGGGTGCCGCCCATCGTCATGTTCATACCGGACGACTCGGGCAGCATGGACTGGGAGTTCATGGTCCCGGACAGTGATGACGGGCGCTTCGGCGATGCGGGATACGTTTTCCCAAACCTGGGCGACAACACTTATAATGAAAATGAGTACTATTTGTCAGATACCGGCAAAAGGACTTGGAAGACCCAGTGGGGAGGGTACAATTTTATCTATTACTCTCCACACAGGGAATACCGGCCCTGGCCCATGCTTGAAGACGCGGACCTGGTGAACCCACGGTCCCATCCGAACCGCGCCACTCCCACAATCAACCTGGACGACACTTTTAAGACGGTGGAAGGCGAGATGTATGTGCTGGACAACCCGGGAACCTTTCACGGCCCGGATAGCCTGTTCAGGGACACCGGCACGGGAGGGCCTTTCACTGCGACGTATGAACAGTGGCGACGGTCCTTGACTGAGGGCTATTACGGCGGCACGCGCGCCATTAACTCATATGATTCCGGATCCACGGCAAGCTGGGTGCCGGACCTTGCGGAAAGCGGCGAGCATGAAGTGTTGGTGTGGTATCCGCCTCATACAGAGCGCGACAGGCAGGCGCCTTACCAGATCGTGCACAGTGAAGGTGCGGCCTGGGAAGCGCTTGATCAGAGCGATCTCTCATACGCAGGGCAGTGGCAATCCCTTGGGACCTATTACTTCAACAAGGATGGAAATGATCTCGGCCCAAGCGGCGTCACTCTATTCCGGTGTGACGACGGCAACCCTGTAGGATCAGGCCACGATCCTTCAGGAGAGACTTCGGACTGGACCAACCACAGCACCCACACCAACGCGGACGCCCTGGCCTTTATTCCCGCGACCGGCGGGACCATCCTTGTACGCAATGCACACTATTATGTCCTTGCCGATGACAACGGCAATGGAAACTATGACAGCGGAGAGACGGTATACCTGGTAAACCTCAACCACGATACCGAGATTATCGAGTACTACCAGGTGCTCACTGCCGGAGAGGTCGTGGGTGATGGCCAACTCCTGCGAGTACCCGTGGAGGAAGTTGCAGACTCGGTGCGCCCGAGGAACGCTGACGGGACCTACCGCACCTACCTGCAGGAGAGGCAGAACTTCGCCAACTGGTACTCCTATTACCGCCGCCGCCAGCACACGTCCATCGGGGCGATGGCCAACACCATATACGACCTGGAAAACGTGTATGTGGGCTTCCGCAGCATCCACGGAGACATGTTGAAGGAGGCCGTGCCCATAAGGATCCAGGACGAGGAGTGCAAACTCAACGAACTCCTTGATATGCTGTATGATTACGAACAACAGGAGAAAGATACGCCTCTCAGGAAGGCCCTCAGGGCCGTGGGCCGGTACCTGGACCATACAACCACAAAAAACGGGGGCATTGGGTCCAGCCCATGGAGGTCCGAGGAAGAGGGAGGTGAGTGCCAGCAGGCCTTTGCCATACTCATGACCGACGGGTGCTGGAACGGGGGTTCCCCCTATGTGGGGAACGTGGACGGGGATTTCGAGTCCCCGTACAAGGACTCCTATCCAAGCACCCTGGCCGACGTGGCAATGCATTTCTACCACAGGGACCTTGTACCGGATCTCCCGGATGAGGTGCCGACCAACTCGTATGACCAAGCCGACTGGCAGCACATGGTCACCTACGGGGTGTCTTTCGGCCTTTACGGGACCCTGAATCCGGATGATTACAACGTATACAGCCCGTCTCCCGAGGACCACCCCACATGGCCCATGCCTGTCGAGAAGACCAGAACGACCATCGACGACCTCTGGCACGCCAGCGTAAACGGCCGCGGCGAGTTTCTGAGCGCCCGCGACCCCGATGAACTCGTCCAGTCTCTCAAGGACATCATGATGAGCATACAGTCGCGGACAGGCTCGGCCTCCCCGGTGTCCGTCAACGGAGACCAGCTCTACAGCGTCCTCGGCGAGCAAACCAGAATGTTCCAGGCCCGCTACAACGCGGGCACCATGGTCGGTGATGTCTTGGGCTACCCGTTGTATTTGATACAGGACGAACAGGACGAGCAGGTAGTGAAGGTCAGGCGCCCCCCGGCGTACTCTTCACAAGAACTGGTAATCGAACACGATGATTGCAAGGAACTCGGCGAAGTCCTCATAGACCACCCTGTCTGGTCCGCCGCCGAGCTCCTGGACTATCGGTTGCAAAACCACACTCACCAGCACCGCGTTGTCATTACCAGGAGCCTGGCTCCCGACGGGGAGGGAATCCCTTTTACTTATTCGGCCGTCTCTCAGAGCGGGACCACCAAACAGCTCGAATACCTGACTCCTGACTGGAGCACCTCTGCCGAGGCCACCACCGAGAACCTGATCAATTACTTCAGGGGGGATAAGACCTGGGAATTAACCGCGGGCCCGTTCCGGAACCGCACACACCTCCTGGCTGATATTGTCAATTCCTCACCTTACTTTCACAACAACATACTGTACGTGGGCGCCAACGACGGAATGCTCCATGCCCTGGATGCGGGGACGGGGGACGAGCTTTTCGCCTATGTGCCGGGGCTGGTTTACGAAAACCTGAAGGAGTACGCCAACCCGGCATACAGCCACAAGTTCTATGTTGATCAGGCCCCCAACGTAAGAAAGAGGGTGAACTTCGGCGGGGACGTGGAGAAGACTGTGCTCGTCGGAGGGCTGGGCAAGGGAGGAAAGGGTTACTATGCCCTTGACATAACGGGGCTTTCAGGCTCCACCGGCTATTGGGGTCAGACACCTCACTCCGTACTGGGCCAGACTGAAGCCCAAATGGCCGCAAGGGTACTCTGGGAGTTCCCCCACGTCAGCGACCCTGCATATGACGAAATCGTTGAAGATATGGGATACAGTTTCAGCAACACCACCATCACCAGAACCTACAGCGAAGAGTATCCTTGGGTGGTAATCTTCGGAAACGGGTACAACAGCGAGAACAGCAGCGCCGTGCTTTTCATTGTTGACGTCACAGACGGCACACTGATACACAAAATCGACACGGGAGTCACAAACTGCAACGGCCTCTCCACGCCTTTCGGGTCGGATGCGAGCTTGGACGGAAAGGTCGATTATGTGTATGCCGGCGACCTTCAGGGTAACCTGTGGAAGTTTGACCTCACCAGCACCGACTTCAACGACTGGGCCGTGGCTTACGCCAATGAAGGTGTGCCTCAGCCCCTGTTCCAGGCCACAGGCCCGGTGGGCCCGAACGGAACGCTTCAGCCCATAACAACCAGGCCGAGTGTGGTGTCCCACCCGCTCCGGCATGGGTTTCTGGTGGTTTTCGGGACCGGAAAGTATTTGGGGATCAGCGATATCGGGGATGAATCAGTACAATCGATTTACGGTATCTGGGACTATGGTGACGACGATGACTCCACCGAGTATCTCGGGAAATTCTTGAGGGGAGAGAAACCGCAGCTCTCGGCCCCGCACCTGGACCACGAGGTGTACCTCCTCGAGCAGACATTCACGGAGCACGCGCACGAGGTTTATGATGCGTGCCTGAATCCCCCCGATTATAAGGAGGAGATCTTAAGGGTAGTCAGTGACAACCCGGCCGACTGGACCGTAACCACCACACCGGACGAAGGCGCCAGTTGCGGGCACTACCCTGAATCCGAATTCCCCTGCGACCCCTGGGCTTCGGGCGATTACCCCGACCCGCTGAGAACCGCCGGCTGGTATATGGACTTACACAGTTATGGGGAGCCCGGCTGGGGTGAGCGCCTGATCGTCAATCCTCAAATCCGCCTCGGTGCCCTCACATATATAACATTCCGGCCCAATCAGTTCCCGTGCGGCGGGGAGGGTGAATCGGACGTGTTTAAAGTGGACCCCGTTACCGGAGGGAATCTCGAAAAACCGGTGTTCGACATAAACAATGACGGCATCATCGATGAAGATGACCTCATCAACATCGGGACCGAGGCCAACCCCATCTGGGTAGCCCCGTCTTCCAGGAGGTCCACCGGAAGGCTTCAAGCTCCGGCCATTATACGTATATCAGCAGACATCGAGAGGATGTACTTCACCACACCCCAAGGAGACATTGCACAAATAAATACGGACGCCGCCAAGATGGGGATCCTCTTCTGGAAAGATATGATGCAAGAATAACAAACTCGGGAGAAACCATAAGGAACGAGATCCTGATTCTCTGGATGTATGAGGCTCCCCGAAAGACCTCGATACACCTCTTGAATTTGGGTATCCCTCTAAAGAATAGCCGTAAACCTCCCTTTCGCGGCAAGGCCGACCCCCGCCGCAGCCCTGAAATAGGGATTGATTGTACCTGCGAACCTGGTAATATGTCGTCCTTACAACGACTGCGGCCGGGTCTGCGGTTGCACCCTCATCCGGCCCAATAAGGGCGGGAAATTTCACGACATGGCCAAACCACTCTCTCAAAGCCTGTCCGACGAGGCCATCACCCGGATCCTGTTGAAGCGCGGCCTCCTCTCCGAGGAGCAGGACAAGACCCTTATGCGGGAAAAGGCGAACGTCCGCCGCCAACTGGAACGGGATCGCGCTATCCGGATATCCTCCGGCAACGCAAGGAATCGGATCCCCAACCCCATTACCGTTATTGACGTGATCACGGCCATGGACATGATGCGGGCGGATGATTCCTCCAAGCCCCTGGACGAAGAGACCATATTTCAGGTCCTGGCCCTGGAGTGGGGCCTTCCCTACAAGAAGATCGACCCCCTCAAGCTGGACCTGAACCTGGTCACGCGGACCGTGCCCCACCACTTCGCCCGCCGCCACCTGGTCCTTCCCGTGGGCATCGAGGACGGATTCCTCCTGGTGGCCACGCCCAACCCCTTCAACGATGAGGCCATGCAGGACATCAGCCAGGTCTGCCAGCGCCGGGTCCGTCCCGTGGTGAGCACCAAGACCGACATTATCAAGCTGATCGGCGAGCAGTTCGGCTTTCAGCGCTCCATACTGGCCGCTGAGACCCAGTTCGGCGGACCTTCCGTGGACATAAGCAACCTGGAGCAGCTCGTCAGGCTACGCTCGGCCGATGAGGTGGCTTTTGACGACCGCCACATAGTCAATGCAGTGGACCATTTGTTCATCTACGCATTCGACCAGAGGGCGAGCGACATCCACATCGAGCCCAAGCGGGAGAAGACCATTGTCCGGCTTCGCATCGACGGGGTCCTGCACACGATCTACGAGCTTCCCAAAAACGTGCACTCGGCCATTGTGAGCCGGATCAAGGCCATCGCCCGCCTGGATATGGCCGAGAAACGGCGGCCCCAGGACGGCCGGATAAAGATGGAAAAAGGAGGCAGGGAGGCCGAGATCCGTGTCTCCTGCATCCCGGTGGCCTTTGGCGAGAAGCTGGTGATGCGGATCATGGACCCTGAGATCCTGTTTCAGGAGCTGGGGGAACTCGGGTTCAACACCATGGACTTCATGCGCTACCAGAATTGCGTTCACATGCCTCACGGCATTATCCTGGTGTGCGGGCCAACCGGGAGCGGAAAGTCCACGACCCTCTACTCCACGCTGCGCACCCTGTCCTCGCCTGAGATCAACATCACCACCGTGGAAGACCCCATTGAGATGGTACACCAGGAGTTCAACCAGATAGCGGTGCAGCCGCAGATCGGCATCACGTTCGCGACCATCCTGCGCAACATCCTCCGCCAGGACCCCGACATCATCATGATCGGTGAGATGCGGGACCTGGAGACCGCCCAGAACGCAGTTCAGGCGGCCCTGACAGGGCATCTGGTCCTCTCCACCCTCCACACCAACGACGCCCCCTCATCCATCACGCGCCTCCTGGACCTGGGTGTGCCGTCCTTCCTCATCCAGGCCACCCTGGTGGGAGTCCTGGCCCAGCGCCTGCTGCGAAACATCTGCCCTCATTGCAAGGAGAGCTTTGAGATCGACAGCGAGGAACTGGCGGCCCAGGGCCTCGACCTGGGAAAACGAGGGGCCCTCCGGCTGTACCGGGGCCAGGGGTGCCTCAAGTGCCGGGGGACCGGATACCTCGGCCGGAAAGGGACCTTCGAGGTCCTTCCCGTCACTGAAACCATCAAGCGGCAAATCCGGCCGGAATGCGACATCGAGCTCCTGCGGGACTCGGCAAGGAAGGAAGGCATGGTCACACTCCGGGAAAATGCTGTGCGCAAGCTCCTGAAAGGAGAAACCACCTACGAGGAGGTGTTGCGGGTTACGTGGGAAACCATGTAATTGTTCTTGCACTAATAACCGCCGATTTCTTGTTTTCTTGAAAAGACAAAGTGCGGCTTATGCGATCAGCCTTTGGCCGTTGGCGGTCAGCTTTTGGAAAAACCGCTGATTGCTGAAATCGCGATCCCGGCGTCTTGGCGAGAGGTAACATGCTCGAACAACTGACCATTCGCAATTTCGCCATCATAAGCGGGCTCGAAACGCGATTAAGGCCCGGGCTGAATATCCTCTCCGGGGAGACCGGAGCGGGCAAGTCCATCATTGTCAACGCCGTCAACCTCATACTGGGTGGCCGGGCCTCGGCCGACCTGATCCGCACGGGCACGGACGAGGCAAAGGTGGAGGCCCTTTTCACTATTCCGGACGGCTCGCCCCTTGCCGAGATACTGTCCCGGTTCGACATACCATTCGAGAACGAGGTCCTCATAAGCCGCAGCATATCCCGTGAAGGCCGCAACGCCGTTCGCATCAACGGCACCCTGGCCACGCTCCAGATGCTTTCGGCCGTCTCCCCATATCTCATAAGCGTGTCGGGCCAGCACGAGCACCAGCGTCTGCTCCGGCCTGAAAACCACCTGTTCCTGCTGGACGATTTCGGGGGGCTGGCCGGGGACCGCATGGACCTGGCCGAACGATTCTCCGGATACACCGGCCTTCGCACCCGTATCAGCGCTCTCGACAAGGACATCAGGGATATGGAGGAACGGCGGGACCTTGCCCGCTTCCAGATGGAGGAGATTCAGGCCGCCGGGATCGAGCCGGGCGAGGACGAACGTCTCAAGGAGGAGCGGAACGTGCTCCGGCATGCCGAAGAGATTCGAAGTGCTGTGCGGGAGGCCTATCAGGGAATCTATGAGAAGGACGGGGCTGTTATCTCAGATATCGCGCGGCTGGAACGCGGCCTGGGCCGGGCAGCCGGTCTGGACCGCCGCATTGAACCGGCCCGCCGGGCCCTGGTGTCGGTCCGAACCGAGTTGGAAGAGGCAGCGCTGCAGCTCAGGGATCTTCAAAACCGGATCCCCATGGATCCCCACCGCCTCGAGGAGGTGGAGGAACGGGTCCAGCTCCTTAACAGGCTCAAGCGCAGGTACGGTCCCACCCTGGAAGACATCCTTCAAACCGGGAAACGTGTGGCGCAACAGATGGACGACCTGGAAGAGAAGCGGTTGGAACGAAAGGCCATCGAAAACCATATGGCAGGCGTGGAAAAGGAGCTCCTTGACCGCGCCCTGGCCCTTTCAAGGCGCAGGCGCGCCGCATCCAAGACCCTCAAGCAGGCCGTGGAGCGGGAGCTGTCTCTTCTGGCCATGCAAGGGACCCGGTTCGAGGTTCAATTCGACGGCGGTGAGGAAACGCCCGGGTCCTACCCGAAGGAGATTCTGGACCGCATGGGACGGGACGGCTTTGATCGGGTCGAGTTCCTGCTGGCGCCGAACGTGGGCGAGGAAATACGCCCCCTCGCCCGAATCGCATCAGGAGGGGAACTCTCCCGCATTATGCTCGCCATGAAGACGATCCTGGCAGGGAAAGCATCTGTTGAAACCGTGGTCTTTGACGAGGTGGACTCAGGCATCGGCGGGAGTGCAGCTGAGATCGTGGGTGAAAAGCTGCACCACCTGGCTCGTTATCACCAGATCCTCTGCATCACCCATCTCCCCCAGATCGCCAGCAAGGGGGAGGCACACTTCCGGGTGTGGAAAGGGGTTCAGGACCAGCGTACCGAGGCCTCCATCTCCCAGCTCGACCCGGAAGACCGGGTCCGGGAGATAGCCCGTCTTCTTGGAGGGAAGCGCCTCTCAGAGAAGGCCCTGGCTCACGCCCGCGAGATGATAGAAGGTGCAGCACGGGACTAGAGGTCTTTAGGCCTTGCCTCACGGCCTTTCCCTTATGACCTGGCCGGCCTTGAACCCGTCCCCGCTCACAGGCACCGCCGTAGAATACTTGTCCATGACCTTGACGATCCGGATCTCGCCCACCTTGGGTCCCAGCACGAACACGGACCTGCCTCCGATCGAGGGGATGGGGTCTCCACGTCTGAACACCTCGAAGACGCTCCCCTCGCTGAGCCCCACGTCGCTGCCGGCATTGATCATGATCCGCTCCGGGGCCGCAGACAGCACGCGACCGGACCAGACCGTCTTCCCCAGGCTCTTGGAAATCACCTTGGCCTGCTCTTCAACGAGCTTTTCAAGGGCCTCCTGCCTTTCCCGCTCGGGAACGGCCTGGATCAGTTCCTCCTCGCTCCGGGCCTCCCGTTCCTTAACGAACAGGGCGTCCTCATCTTCCGGGTCTTCCGGAATCCTGAGACGCCGGCTCTCGAGGTGGGTGAGAAACAGGGTGCCGTTCGAGATGTCCAGGGCATTGACCACGATGGACACCTCCAACTCCAGGGGCTTGGGTTTCAAGGGCCACACCGGAAGCTTGTTGACCGGCCAGATCCCGGCCCCGTGGTCGATTATCTCGTAGCGGTTCAGGACGCAGGTGACCAGTACGTTCACCCCCATCTCCTCGGCCTTTTGGGCCAGGTCCGGGTCGATGATGATCCCGAACTTGGGAGACTGGGCAGAGTAGGTCCTGGGCAGGGGCTCTTCGCTCCGGTAGACCGCCAGGTTCCGGTCTTGCTCAAGTCCGGCGGCGAGCCCTGCGGTCAGCTCCTCCACGGCCTCCCGGCCCAGTCCCTGCTGGTCCACCACGGGCATGATGAGGACGCGCTTGTTCAGGTCGGATCCTTTACCGGGAGTCACCTTCTGGTAAATATTCCTGGCCGTGCCGCATCCCGCAGCCGCGAGAAAGAGGGCCGCGAGAACGAGCAACAGGGGGCCGCGGATGAGTTTGTTTTGCATAGAGCTGTTCCTTTTTTTCCTAAGCTGTTAGCCTTTAGCCATCAGCAGTTGGTTCAAGGCCCGTCCGTGACCCTAATAGGTCACATCAAAGGAGTCGAACTCCCCTGTCCAGGTCTTCGGGGTCTCCTGCACACGGTCCACCCTGGCCGCGGACGGACCCCTGCGGCACCACGCCACGAACTGACCCACTCTGTCCTCTGGACCCTCAACAACCGCCTCAACGGTCCTGTCGGGCCGGTTGCGCACCCATCCTGTGACCCCTAGGGAAATGGCCTGCCTGCGCGCGGAGTCTCTGAAAAACACGCCCTGCACCAGCCCTTCGATTATCAGATGCTTTCGAATGTTGTCCATGAGCCTTCCCTGTTCTGTGTCTTTATCGGTGTCTGTGTCGGAGAGCACCACCCTTTCATTTTATCTTTTCCTTTCACCCCTCACCCTTCACTTCCACCTTTGTCCTTCAACATCGCAAGGAAGTCCTCTTCCGAGAGGATTGTAACGCCCTGTTCCCTGGCCCTGTCGAGCTTTCCGCCCGGGGACGCCCCGGCCACCACATAGTCGGTCCGGCTGCTGACCGAGGAGGATACCCGCCCCCCCATCCGCTCTATCCGCTCTACGGCCCCTGGCCGCGTCATGCCCTCCAGGGTTCCTGTCAACACGAATGTCTTGTCCGCCAAGGGGGGGGCCTCGGCGGCCCCATTGCCTGCAGGACCTTCCAGGCTCATATGACCAAGAAGCCGGTCCACGTGGCGCACGCGGCTCTCATCGGCGAAATAGGAAACCACGCTCTCCGCGATCTGCGGGCCGATCTCGGGAACGGCCCGCAAGGCTTCTTCATTGGCGGCCCTGAGCCTGTCAATGCTGCCGAAATGTTTGGCCAGCACCCGGGCCACGTGCTCACCCACATACCGAATGCCCAAGGCGTATATGAACCTGGCGAGGCTGGTTTTCCTGCTGTCTTCTATGGCGCGAAGAATGTTTCCGGCTGATTTCCCGGCTATTTTATCCAATTGCACGAGTTTTTCAAGGTCAAGCTCGTACAGGTCCGCCGGCTCGCTGACAAGGCCCCTGTCGATGAGCTGTTCCACGATTTTCGTGCCGAGCCCGTCCACGTCCATGGCACCCCGGGAGACGAAGTGCCGAATCAGGGCCCGCACCTGGGCCGGGCAGTTCTTGTTGGGACATCGGAGCACGGCCTCGCCGGGTTTCCGCGCCACAGCGGTTCCGCAGACCGGGCACTGGGAAGGCATGGAAAAGGCCTCTTCCCCGCCGGTCCTCTTGGCCTCGACGACCTTGACCACCTCCGGTATCACGTCGCCGGCCCGCTGCACCACTACCGTGTCCCCCACACGGACGTCCTTTTTTGCTATCTCTTCCTCGTTGTGAAGGGTCGCGCGCCGCACAATCACCCCGGCCACCTCCACGGGCTCCAGGTGGGCCACCGGAGTGAGGGCGCCGGTCCGGCCCACCTGGACCTCGATCTTGAGGATGCGCGTGGTCTCCTGGGTGGGCTTGAATTTCCATGCAAGGGCCCACCGGGGACTCCGTGATACCGTGCCCAGCCGCTCCTGGAGCGCCAAAGAATTGACCTTTATAACCGCGCCGTCGATCTCGTAGGGAAAAGAGTGACGACGTTCCTCCAGTTCGCGGCAGTACTGGATCACTTCCTCTGCATCCGCGCATATGCGGATGTAGGGCCGGTTAACCCGAAAACCCCAGGCCTGAACGGCCGTCATCATGTCCCTGTGCGTCTCGAATGAGGCCCCCACGAGGGTGCCGACACCGTAGCAGAACATGCGCAGCGGTCGCCTGGCCGTGACCCGGGAATCGAGCTGGCGCAGGGAACCCGCAGCCGCGTTCCTGGGATTGGCGAACGGGGAGAGCCCCTTGTCGAGACGCTCCAGGTTTAGCGCCTCAAAGTCTTCCGTCTCCATGTACACCTCTCCCCGCACCTCCAGGAGGTCCGGGGCCGGAAGGCCGGTGCTGAGTTCAATCATGGTGATCGGCACATCCAGTATTGTCTTTATGTTCGCGGTGATGTTCTCTCCCACAAACCCGTTTCCGCGCGTAGAGGCCACACTGAGCCGGCCTTTCTCGTAGACGCACTCCACGGCAAGGCCGTCCAGTTTCGGCTCCACGGCGTAGGTCACCGGGGCCCCGTCCTTCAACAACCTTCGAATGCGGGCGTCGAAATCGCGCACATCATTATCCCTGAAGCCGTTCTGAAGGCTGAGCATGGGCACCCGGTGCTCGACCTGGGTGAAGGCGGCCTGCGGTTCGGCCCCCACCCTCTGGGATGGAGAGTCCGGCACGATCAGGTGGGGATGGGCCTGCTCCAGTTCCACGAGCCGCCGAAACAGGCGATCGTACTCCGCATCCGAGATCTCCGGGTCGTCAAGGGCGTAGTATCGGTAATTATGGTGCTCGATCTCCCTTCGAAGCTCGCTGAGTTCCCTTATGACCTCTTCCATTGCTTCAGCTCTTTCCTTTCGTATCAAGGCTTCAAGCTTCTTCGAACCCTGCATTAAAAGGTTTTCCCGGCGCCTTCGCGTCTTGGCGAGAGGCATAAGGCTTTAAGATCCGAGAACCGCCTCATTCAAGACCTCGGCCACCGCCTCCTCCGCTTCCCGCAGGCGTGGGTCGGAGAACCCGGGCCGCCACGTCAGGTCGGACAACTCGTCGGAAACCACAAGAAGGCCCGCCAGGCGCACCCCGCGATAGGCCGAAACGGCCAGCAGGGCCGAAAGCTCCATATCAACGGCCACCAGTCCTGAATCGCGAAAGGCCCGCACCTTGCCGTGCGTCTCCCTGTATGGGGCGTCCGTACTCCAGACCCGCCCTGTGCGCGCCGTCATTCCCCGCCGCGCCAAGGCCGAACCGAGCTCCCTGCGCAGGCCTTGATCGGTCTTGGGGGTATCGCCTTCAAGCGGATAGTGCCTGGAGGTCCCCTCGTCCGAAAAGGCGCCTATGGGCATTACCAGATCGCCGATGCGCAGGTCGGGTTGAAGGGACCCGCACCACCCGGTCACCCAAACACGTTCGGCCCCCAGGGCGATCATCTTCTCGAGCCCTATTACCGAGTGAGGCGCCCCCAAAAACGGACCGGCAAGGGTCAGGCGGGGTGCGCCTTCGCCTGGGCGCACCTCCCATGCCCGGTAAACCGCGGACCCGCCGATTCGGAGGGGCCGTGCCTCGAAACGGGCCACAAGGCGATCCAGCATCGGGCCGGTCATGGCGAGGACAAGGTCAGGGGCGGCGTCCGGGTCCCTTTTCCCCCTGGCCGGCCGTATAAGTACGTCCTCTGAATCAACGGCGCCGGAATCGTCGTTCACGCCGCACTCGCGTATTGCGGGATATCTTTGATCTTTAACTTCCTTCGTGATCTTCGTGCCCTTCGTGGTTAAGCTCTTGGTTTTTGCTTTTTGGTTTCTCCGGTTTTGGTTCCGGTTCTCCCAGGCGGGGCCGGCACGCAAAAACAGAGAGACATCTTAGAGGACCAAGTTGGCGATGGCAACGGGAAAAAGGGGCTGGAAATCGACCCCGAATATGATAGCATGCGGCAGCTTTTCATTTCCCCGGAATACTCCATTCGGTTCGATCGGCCAGGAGGGGAAGGCCCTTTCTCACGAAACCCGGCTTTTTCACCATCAGCCAAGGGGTTCTATTTTTCTTGACAAAAAAGGTACATAATGATTTATTTAATAGTTTCGAACTTGTGTTCCGGGGTTGACAAACCATGTTCGAGAGCCTGACTGAAAAACTGAACCGGACCTTCAAGAACCTGCGGGGCCGGGGGCGGCTCAGCGAAGAGAACATTCAGGAGGCCCTCAAGGAGGTCCGGCTGGCCCTGCTGGAAGCGGACGTCAACTACAAGGTGGTCAAAAGCCTTGTGGAGGACATCCGTCTTCGTGCCGTGGGCCGGGAGGTCCTCGACAGCCTGACCCCGGGACAGCAGGTCGTCAAGATCGTAAACGAGGAACTGGTCCGCCTGATGGGGGAGACCGGCAGCGAAATCAACCTGTCCGGACGTACTCCCCTGGTGCTCATGCTGGTCGGCCTTCAGGGGTCGGGGAAGACCACCACCGCTGCGAAGCTTGCCCGCCGCCTTCGAAGCAAAGGGAGAAATCCCTATTTGGTGCCCGCCGACGTGTACCGGCCGGCGGCCATCGACCAGCTCACAAGGCTTGGGGCAATGATCGATGTTCCGGTCCACCCCTCTGAGCAGGGCCGGAGGCCCGAAGATCTTTGCAAAGACGCGCTTTCAAAGGCCGGGGCCGACATCCTGATCCTGGACACGGCCGGGCGGCTTCACATAGACCAGGAACTCATGGAAGAACTGGTCCGCATCAAGGAAGCGGTCCCGCCCACGGAAATCCTGCTCGTGGCGGACGCCATGACCGGCCAGGATGCCGTCAGCGTGGCCAAGAAGTTCGATGAACTCCTTGACATAGACGGTGTAATACTTACCAAAACCGAAGGGGATGCGCGGGGCGGGGCCGCCCTCTCCATTCGTGCCGTCACGGGCAAACCGATCAAGTTTCTCGGGGTGGGGGAAAAGCTTGACGCGCTGGAGGCCTTTCACCCTGATCGCATGGCCTCCCGAATACTGGGCATGGGGGACATGCTCTCCCTGATCGAAAAGGCCCAGACCGAGTTCGACGAAAATGAGGCCCTGAAGCTGCAGGAGCGGATCAAGAAGAGGGAGTTCGATCTCGAGGACTTCCGCGGGCAGCTCAAGCAGGTCAAGAAACTAGGGTCCCTGGAGAGTATCCTTGGTATGCTACCGGGGATGGGTCAGCTCAAGCAGCTGAAGAAGATGAAACCCGACGAGAAGGAGCTGGTCCGGGTCGAGGCGATCATCAACTCCATGACCCCGGATGAGCGGCATAACCACAAGATCATAAACGGGAGCCGCCGGAAGCGGATCGCCCGCGGAAGCGGCACTAAGGTGCAGGACGTCAACCGGCTCCTGAAGAACTTCGCCCAGACAAAGAAAATGATGGAACAGCTCTCCCGCAAGGGGGGGCGCGGCATACCGGCCCTGTTTCAATAATCCAGGCAACAAAGGAATGCGGAGGAGAGAAAAACGCCCATGGCAGTAAAAATCAGATTGACACGTATGGGAGCGAAAAAGAAGCCCTTTTACCGGCTGGTGGCCGCGAACTCGGAATCGCCGCGCGACGGAAGGTTTCTCGAGATCCTGGGACACTACAATCCGATGAAGGAGCCGCCCGAGGTAACCATTTACGAGGAAAAGGTACGCCGCTGGCTGGAACAGGGAGTCCAGATCACCGAGGCGGCGAGAACCCTCCTGGCCAAGCAGGGCGTTCTCAAGGCCCCGCCTTCGGGCAACTAGAAATCGACCCGGCGGCGAACTCCGGCATGGAGGTGACTAAGATGAAGGAGCTGGTGGCTTACATCGCGAAGTCCCTGGTTGACAAGCCTGAAGAGGTATCGGTTACAGAAATCGAAGGTGAACAGACTTCCGTCATCGAGCTGAAGGTGGCAAAAGAGGATCTCGGCAAAGTCATCGGCAAGCAGGGACGCACTGCAAGGGCGATGCGCACCATACTGAGTGCATCCTCCACCAAGGTCAACAAGAGATCCGTGCTGGAGATTATCGAGTAACCTTGAATGAGGCCCTTTCCTCAGACCTTCTCCTCCTGGGTAGAGTCGTCAAGCCTCACGGCCTTGACGGGACCCTGAGCATCCGCTCTTACGCGGATTCCGAGCGTTCTTTTACAGAGGCCGGCCGTGTCGTGCTCGAGACAAAGGAGAACCTGAGGCGCGAGTATTCCGTCACCGCTGCC
Source organism: Desulfatiglandales bacterium (assembly GCA_041685835.1). GTDB lineage: Bacteria > Desulfobacterota > DSM-4660 > Desulfatiglandales > HGW-15 > JAIPEI01. The sequence goes on along the minus strand of JAWLEX010000009.1, from coordinate 18,981 downwards.
AGGCCGCACAAAAAGGGCATCCTGTTGGACCTGGACGGGCTGGATTCCGTGGACGATGCTGAAGCCCTTAGAGACGCGGACATCTACATCCGCCGGGACGCCTTGAAGCGCGACAGCGAGGATGAGTACTTCTGGGTTGAATTGATCGGGCTCGAGGTCTACCTGAAAGACGGGCTCCATATCGGTACCCTGACACGTATACTCTCCACAGGCGGCAACGACGTCTACGTGGTGAGTTCGGGCCGTAAGGAAACAATGATTCCCGCTACCCGCGAGGTGGTGGAGGGTATCGACCTGGAGCGGAACCGGATGATCATAGCCCATATGGAGGGCCTCCTGGACCTGAATGAGGTTTGATGTTCTCACCCTGTTTCCTGACATGTTCGGCCCGTTCCTGGAGCAGGGAGTCATGGGCCGGGCGGTTGAGCGGGGTCTGCTGGAGGCTGGTCTCACGAACATCAGGGACTACGCCCGGGGCACGCACCGCGTGACGGATGACCGGCCTTACGGCGGGGGAAGCGGCATGGTCATGAAGGCCGGCCCCATTGCCCGGGCACTGAAAGACCTTGATCCCGTGGCCGGTTCGGAACAGGTCGTCCTTCTCAGCCCCCAGGGAAGGCTGTTCGACCAGGCACTGGCCTGGGAGCTTTCAACGCTGGACCGGCTCGTGCTGATCTGCGGGCGATACGAAGGTGTGGACGAGCGGGTCAGGGAAGCATACGTAGACCAGGAAATCTCCATCGGCGATTTCGTGCTCAGCGGAGGAGAGGTGGCGGCCATGGCCGTAATGGAGGCCGTGGCAAGGCTGGTGCCCGGTGTCTTGGGCTGCGAAACCTCCAACAGGGAGGACTCCTTTGAGGACGGCCTCCTGGAGCATCCCCACTACACGCGCCCGCCTGTCTTCGAGGGCAGGAAGGTGCCCGAGGTGCTCCTCTCCGGCGACCACGAGAAGATCCGGGACTGGCGCAGGCAAGAGTCACTGAAACGGACCCTGGAGAAAAGGCCCGATCTCCTGAATCGGACCCGCCTCACAGACGATGACGAGAAGCTGCGGTTGTACATAGGGCTGGTCCACTACCCGGTCTACAACAAGAACGGCGATACCATCGCCTCGGCCGTCACGACCCTTGATCTGCACGACCTGGCCAGGCTCTCTGCGACTTACGGCCTGAAGCGGTTTTTTATAATCACACCTCTCGAGGACCAGCAGGAACTGGTGGAGCGGGTTATCCGGCACTGGACGACCGGGCATGGCGCCGGGTATAACCGGGACCGCAAGAAGGCCTTTGAACAGATAGAAGTAGTCGCCTCCATCGAGGACGCTGCGGACGCCGTTCGGATCGCTGAAAAAGCGCCTCCCCGGCTCATTGCAACGGACGCAGGCAAAGGCCGCGCACCGCTTTTGGAATTTCAGGCGGCCGGGGACATGCTGAGGCAAGACCGGCCTTGCATGCTCCTTTTCGGCACTGCCTGGGGTCTCCACCGCGATGTACTGGACCGGGCCGATCATGTCCTGGAGCCTGTGGAGGGCCTTGCCGGGTACAACCATTTGTCGGTCCGCACAGCGGCCGCCGTAATACTGGATCGGCTGGCCTTCGGGCGTTAGTGAAAACAGGCAAGATCCAACGGCTTGCGGATGCCCGATTTCGATTTGGATCCCGATAGCGAAATGGATCCCGATGTAATAGAATACCGACAGGCTTGTTCCAGGCCTGCTCAGAGAACAGCTGATGACTGACGGATTTCGATATCAAGCAGCAGAAGAGGAGAAACAATCAATGGACGTCATTGAAACACTGGAAAACGAGCAGATGCGGTTGGACATCCCCGACTTCAAGGCGGGGGACACCATCCGGGTCCATGCCCGCATCAAGGAAGGCGAAAAGGAGCGGATCCAGGTCTTTCAGGGTTTCGTTCTTCGAAAGAGAAAAGGCCGGACAGGCGCCACGTTTACGGTGCGCAAGGTCTCCTACGGGATCGGCGTGGAGCGCGTCTTTCCTCTGCATTCCCCCACCATCGACAAGGTCGAACTGGTCTCAAGGGGTCGTGTCCGCAGGGGAAGGATTTATTACATGCGCAAGCTGAGAGGAAAAGCGGCCCGAATCAGAGAAAAGAGGAATTAGGCCGCAGCCATTTGAGATTGTCTCGATCCGCTCAAAACCTCTCCTTGTTTGCGGGCCACGCCCCTTCGATGGAAGACACACTCTTCTTCGAGACCGAGGCCCGAGGGGCGGGATATGCGCTCATTGCGGGGGTGGACGAGGCCGGTAGGGGTCCGCTGGCCGGTCCTGTTGTGGCCGCAGCGGTCATTCTCCCGGAAGGCGTAACCCTTAAGGGCGTTCAGGACTCCAAGAAGATGACAGAGAAGGCACGCGAACGTGCCTTCTCTGTCATTCACGAGAGGGCCGTTTCCGTTGGGATCGGAGTCGTAGGCCCCGCCTTCATTGACAAGCACAATATCCTGAATTCCTCGCTGGAGGCCATGAGGCTGGCCGTCTCTTATCTCGAGCCCGGCCCGGACTTTGTTCTGGTTGATGGGATTCAGGTTGTGCCCGTGCCGGTCCACCAGAAGTGCCTCAAAAAGGGAGATCGCCTGAGCCTATCCATCTCAGCGGCCTCGGTGATCGCCAAGGTGTATCGGGACCGGCTTATGTGTTCATACGAGGCCCGCTTTCCCAAATACGGCTTCTCGCGCCACAAGGGTTACGGAACCGCGGCCCACCTGGACGCCCTTAGCAGGTACGGCCCATGCCCCATTCACCGGAGATCGTTCAACAGGGTCGTCGACGGAGAGATCCGGGCGGCCGCACCCGGAGCTGACGGGGAAAGGAGTTGCCGGTGACACACCGGCGCCTGGCACTTGGAAAAAACGGCGAAGACCTGGCCGTCCGACGGCTCGAAAGCCTGGGATACCGTCTCGTGGAGAGAAACTACCGCTGTCCTCTGGGGGAGATTGATCTGGTGGCCGAAGATGCCGGCTGTCTGGTGTTTGTGGAGATCAAGACCCGCCAGGGCGTTTCCACAGGGGAGGCAAAGGAGGCGGTTACTCATAGAAAACAGCGGCAGATCACCCGCGCGGCCCTTTACTATCTGAAGGCAAGGGGGTGCACGGACGCCCGGGCCCGTTTCGATGTGGTGGCGGTAAGCCTGGACGGGGCCGACAAGCAGATCGAGGTGGTCCGGGACGCATTCGAACCGGTCCAATAAGGAACCTCTACGCCCTGAAAAGGACCGTTCATGGCGGGTAAAAAGGAAGAAACGGAGAGGGATCCGTCAGGCGGAGTCCTTTACGTGGTGGCCACGCCCATCGGCAACCTGGAGGACATCAGCCTGCGGGCCCTTCGCACGCTCAAGGAGGCCGACCTGATTGCAGCGGAAGGGGTGAAACACACCCGGAGTCTGTGCCGCCGCTTCGACATCCGGACGCGCCTGACCTCATACAACCAGAACAACAGCCGGCGAAAGGGCCCGGAGCTGCTGGACAGGCTTCGCCGGGGGCAGTCAATTGCTCTCGTCACCAACGCAGGCACGCCCGGCATATCGGATCCCGGCTCCATGCTGGTCCGCCTGGCCCTGGATGAGGGCCTTCGTGCGGTTTCCGTCCCGGGCCCCTGCGCTGCGGTCGCAGCGCTTTCCTCAGCGGGATTTCGCTCGGATGGGTTCCTGTTCGCGGGATTTCTCTCGAGCCGCCCCGGGCGAAGGCGCAAGGAGATGGAGCCGCTCGTTTCCGAACCCCGGACCCTGGTCTTTTACGAGGCCCCCCATAGGATCCGGGCCATGCTGAAGGACCTTCATGATGTGCTCGGTGATCGAAAAGGGGCCGTGGCCCGGGAGATTACCAAGATCCACGAGGAGACTCTCCGCGGAAGGCTGAGTGAACTTTCAGCCATGCTGGACGATGAACGGACCCGGGGGGAGTTCACCTTGATAGTGGAGGGGGCGCCCTTTCCGCCTTCCTCCACCTCTTCTCCGGACCCGGACACTCTCCACCGAATCAGGGCCCTTCTCGGGCGTAAAGACATGAGCCTGAGGGACGCGGCGGAGCAACTGGCCCTGGAGCAAGGGCTCGGCTACAGGCAGGCATACAGGATGTGCCTTTCCGTTCAGGAAGGGGGGGAGGCATGGACGAGTGGAGCTGAAGAAGGCACTTCGGATCACCAATGATCTGGGCCTCCATGCACGATCCGCGGCCAGGATAGTGGAGCTGGCCGGACAGTTCGACGCCCGCCTCTACCTCTCAAAGGACGGTTACGAGGTGGAGGGCGGGAGCATCCTTTCCATCTTGAGCCTGGCCTGCCCCAAGGGCTCGGAGATCACCGTCCGAATCGTGGGAAAAGACGGGGCCGCACTCATGGAAAGACTCAGCGAACTCTTTGAACGGAAATTCGAAGAAGGACAATGATACAGGATCAGGAATTCAAACTAACCGGGATACCGGTTTCATCGGGGATCATCATCGGAAAGGCCCGCGTGGTCGACCGATCCCGTGTAAAGATCCTCTACCAGTACCTGATCAGCGACCGGCAGGTGAGCCTGGAGGCCGAACGCTTTCAGGAGGCCGTAGAGGCCACAAAAGAACACATAATCACTATTCGCAACAAAATGCCCGAGCCTCTGAAGGCCCACGGGTTCATCCTCGACACCCACCTCTTGATCCTCGACGACAGCATGCTCCGGGACGCCACAATACGGACCATCAAGGAAGAGAAGATCAACGCCGAGTGGGCCCTCAAGAAGTCCGTACACGACATCCACCGACTCTTCGAACAGATCGAGGACGAGTACATCCGCGAGCGGATTCAGGACGTGGAAAACGTGGCCCAGCGGATCCTGAGGAACCTGGCCGGAAAAGAGCCGCCCAGCCTTTCGGAAATAGACGAGCGGGTCATCATTGTTGCGCACGACCTCTCGCCGGTGGACACGAGCGAGATGAACATCGGCAAGGTCATGGGGTTTATCACGGACGTGGGCGGCCGCACCTCGCACACCGCCATTATGGCCCAGGCCCTCAAGCTTCCCGCAGTGGTGGCGCTTGAGACCGCCACTCGGTCCATCCCCGACGGGATGTTGATCATAGTAAACGGCAACAACGGCGAGGTAATCGTCAATCCGAGCGACGATACCATCATAGAATGCCAGGAAAGGCAGCTCGAACACGAGAGGCGAGAGTCGAGCATCCTTCGAGTAAGCCACCTGCCCGCGGAGACCACGGACGGTCATAGGATCAAAATCAAGGCCAACATCGAGTTCCTGGAAGAGGTGGCCGTGGCCCGGGACCACGGGGCCGAGGGAATAGGCCTCTACCGGACTGAGTTTCTCTTCCTGAGAAGCAAGGAGCCGCCTTCTGAAGAAGAGATGTTCGAGGACTACAAGGAGGTGGCCGAGATTATTTCCCCGTTGGCCGTGACCATCAGGACACTGGACCTGGGTGGTGACAAGTTTTCGTCGGTTTTACCGCTCGGCAAGGAGATGAACCCGGCCCTGGGCCTGCGTGCCATCCGTTTCAGCCTGAAGGAGGAAACCGTCTTCAGGCGGCAGCTCCGCGCCATACTGAGGGCCGGCGCCTTTGGAAACGTCCAGCTCATGTTTCCGATGATATCCGGGGTACAGGAGGTCATCGATGCAAAGGCCATCCTCTGCGATGTAAAGGAGGAACTGGTGCGGGAAGGCATTCCCTTCAACCCTGATATCCGCGTGGGCATCATGATCGAGATCCCCTCCGCCGTCACTGTGGCCGACATTCTTGCCCGGCACGTGGACTTTTTCAGCATCGGGACTAACGACCTCATCCAGTACGCCCTGGCCATCGACAGGATCAATGAACACGTGGCCTACATGTACCAGCCGTTCCACCCGGCAATCCTGCGGATGATCCGGCAGGTGGTCGAAGCGGCACGCACAGCGGGTATTGAAGTGGCCCTCTGCGGCGAAATGGCGGGGGATCCCCTTTGCACCCCGATTCTCGTGGGGCTCGGCATTCATGAACTGAGCATGAACGCCGGGAGCATTCCCTCGATCAAAGACGCCGTCCGGACACTATCGGCCGCTGAAGCCCAAGCCGGCATGGGCGCCATGCTCGAGTTGAACACCTCCCAGGAGATCCGGGACCACATTCTCAACAACGCAGCGCAGCCGGAATCCTCCGGGCCCACGGTACACTGAGCCTGAAGACGATTCCGGTCCTTTTTTCCATTGGAAAGCACCTATGAGCAACCGGCTTGTCTGTCGAAACCGAAAGGCCTCCCACGAGTACTTCCTGGATGAAGTGTTCGAGGCTGGACTGGTCCTGCTGGGGCCCGAGGCCAAATCCCTGAGGGATGGCCGCGCAAACCTCGTGGACAGCTATGCGAGGATTCGAAAGGGCGAGGTCTGGCTTTATAACATGCATATCTCGCCCTATCCATTCGCCCGCCACATGGAACTGGACCCTGTGAGGCCTAGAAAACTCCTCCTGAACAAACGCGAAATCAAGCGTCTCGTGGGCAAGACCCAGGAGCGTGGATACGCCCTGATCCCCCTGAAGGTGTTCTTCTCGGGAAACTGGGCCAAGGTGGAGATCGCACTTGCCCGGGGAAAGCGCAAGATTGACAAGCGCCGGAGTCTCAAAGAAAAAGAGATGAAACGGGAGATGGATCAGGCCCGAAAGAAACGGGAGAGTTGACGGCAACCGCGTTCATGGTTATAATTATCGATAACTGAATCTTAATTGTAAATCTTCATCAAAGGGGGCGTAACGGGTTCGACGGGGATAATGAAGCTCTGGTTGCATGCCGAGGTTCCACCTAGCTCGTAAAACGGGTGGGATAAACACAAACGCAGACGATTACGCGTACTCCTTAGCCGCTTAAGACGGCTAACGTCCTCTCGCTCCTCTCCCACGGGAACGAAAAGGGCGTCGACTAAGTGGGATAGCCGAACCGAGGTACCCGTGCATCGGTAAGGCGAACTTTTTCGCGGGTTAGTCTCGGGGCAACCGCTCCTGGCAGGGACCCTCGAGGCGAACAAATTATGCCGGGATAAGCATGTAGACGCCAAAGTGGAATATTTCCGGACGCGGGTTCGACTCCCGCCGCCTCCACCAAATACCTGAAATCACTGTAGTTTTTTATATTTGGCTTCCAGTTTTCGACCTGCACAAACCACTTGCACAAAGTGAGGTTGAAGATGGAAGCTTTTTCGTTTAGGTCTCCTTCCTATCTGGTCCGAAATCCATATTCGTATTGCTTCGGCAGTGGATCCAATTAGTTGGACAAAAAAGCCGCACAGATAACCCTGAGCCTGTCGTGTTTGCGACCGTCCAGTACCGCGCTCCGGGACGGTTCATCCCCTTCCGGGCGCCTTAAAGAGATGGGCTTCACAAAATGAATGAGAACAGCGGAAAACACGAAAAGCAGGCCGAGGTATCTGAAAACCAAGGAAAAGTTCCCTCCGGTCCTGTCGAGCAAAAGACCGCTGAACCAGGGACCGAGCAGACCGGCCAGGAATCCGTAGGCCGTAAAAACCAGCCCGAAGATCGCTCCGAAGTGGCGCAGGCCGAAGCGATCCACTGCAAGAGGGGCGGACACGGCAAACAGGGTCCCGAATGCAAATCCCACCACAGCCGCCATAACGCCCCAGGGACCAAGGCCCTGAACCAGAGGAAAGCACCAGTAGGCCAGTCCTGCTGCGGCAAAGGAGATCCCCATGATGGATCTTCGGCCGATCCGGTCCGAGAGGTATCCGCTCACCAGCCGGCTTCCGCCGTTGGTCAGGTTGAAGGCCATGAGCAGAATCACGGCCTCCTGAACGGAGAGGCCCATAGTGGTCCCATAGGCGGTGGACAGGGTTACCATGGATATCCCGGCCCCACCCGCCAAGGCCCAGACCGCCCAGAGGCACCAGAAGCTTTGGGTTCGCACCCCCTCTGAGACCGTGATATCAGACGGTAAAGGAGGGAGCGACGCCGGAGGTTTTTCACGCGTTGGGACACCAGCCCCGGGGCGCCGGACCAGTGGGGCGACGGCCAGCCCGGAGAAGAGCGCCAGTGTTCCGAAAACCGCCGTCATTGTTCCAGGCCCCGCCTCCTGAAGCAATCGTCCGAACAAGGGGGCCATGATCGCCGCTGAAAGGCCAAAGCCTAGATTGACCAGGCCGGAAACCAGGCCCCGCCGGCCGGGGTACCATTCCTGCACAACGGTGAGCGCGGGGATGTACATGAAGGAAGAAGAAGCGCCCACCATGAAGGCCCACAGGTTGACCCACCCCATACTGGTGGCGCAACCCAGAAAGATGGTGCTGATCCCGCAGATAAGCGCTCCGGATGCGACCAAGGGTCTGGGCCCGGTCCGCTCCTGCCATCGCCCCACAAGAAACATGAAGACGCCCACTGCTGCCAGGACGAAGAAAAGGGACCGGCCCACGGACGCCCGGCTTGCGGCAAAGGTCGTCTGCCAGGTCTGGCCCATGACACCGGGCATACTGAAAATGAAGGCCCCGGGCCAGAAGACAGCCCCGCAGGCCCCGGCCAGGGCCCACCGCCTTCTGATCGCTGTCCTCATGCGTCTTCCACCTTGTTTTCATCCAGAAATGGCTGTTTTCCGCAATCTCTGCATCAATCTCCGGGCTTCGGGCCATCCTGGGCCCTCACCCTTTAGGGATGCGAAAAAAAGAGCCTCATTTCTTAATCGGAAACCTGCCAGTGCCCTGATTTTGATTTGTAACCGGGCACAACCTTGGTTCTTACGGATTTTGGAGGCAAAAATCAAAGCTGTTGCCCTGGATATGCCGCCGGCCTATATTAGACCCGCCCTGGATCATTTGCCCAAGGCGGGTATACGATCATTTTCATGTGATCATGCCGTCGAACGAAAAGTTCACAGGCTCAGGTGCAAAAATTATCACGAGGTACATGAAGACGTCCAGCCAAAAGGGGTGCGAAAAGGAGTAAACATGTTATGCGTTTTGTAGAAAGGGTTTTTTCCGACAAAGAAGAGTGTCCGAGTGTTCTAATCGCCAATCTTAATTCGGCCTCCGACGTATCGACCAATCTTTCAAGAATGGAAGAAGTGGTTCAGACGGCTCATGAAAAAGGGGCCAACATGGTCGTATTTCCCGAGCTTACTGTGACAGGATATGTTTGGAATGATCATGAAGGTCATGACGTACTAGAACTTCTTGAGGAAGGTGAAAACGGAAAAATAGAATCTACACTTAAGCGTATCCGTAATAGCCTTCGTAACGACGGCCAGGGCCTCGAGTATGTGTTCTACAATAATGCGCGAAAGAAGAACGGAGATTTTTATAACTCCACTTTTATTTTGAGCCAAACAATCGATTACCGCCGAGAAGAATTCATTTATGATAAAGTGTTCCTGCCACCCATCGAGCAACAATATTTTCATCAGGGCACGGATAAGCGTCTTACCATTGATACCAAGTGGGGGCGATTTGGGTTTTTGATTTGTTATGACCTTTGTTTTGTGGAGTTGCCCAGAAAGTACGCATTCCAAGATCATGTGGATGCAATAATCACTATGGCTAACTGGCGTTCAGAGGCAATACGTGAGTATCCGCGCATGAATATCATGAGCGATCATTACTATGGTTTCCTTTGGGATCTGATGAACGCTTCCAAGGCCGCCTACAATCAGGTCTGGAGCTTGGGTGCGAATATGGTGGGGCGTCATGCTGTCACCGGAGACTATTTCTGGGGAGGAAGCGGAATCTGGGCGCCTTCGGGAATGAAAATCGTCCAGGCGTCTAATATTACAGAAGAATTGATTCTGGTAAGAAACGTGGATATCAAAGGCCAGAGGTTCAAGGAACAGGACGATTTCAATTATAAAATCGATTTTGCCGGTTTTTACAAACAAATGAAAGAAGAAGGCTCCGTCCCTGTAAAATGCTGAAGACTTCTGGGGGAAAAACGACGGAAAAGAGGGATAAGGGGGCCGCTCTTTCATGTCCTGGATCAATGCCACTCTTCATCTGTCTGAGGCTGTGGGATCATGTAAGACATGAGTGTCTCGATGTAGCGGTTAAACCCGTCAGGGTCGCCCCGCTCCAGCATTTCGATTTTAGGCAGGACCTCTTTCATTACTTTCTCATCAAGAACCATATCAACAGGGTAGTTCATGGAACTGGACCGCCTGATCAGGGAATAGACCTTTTTCTGCTCGGATGTAAGGGCCAGGAATTTATCGAGTTCTTCGAGCATGTCCGACTTTTTCTCGTCCAGGTACCCGTTCACCTCCATGAGAAGGTTTGGGCTGTAATCCGCACAGGAGAAATAGCTGTGGATTTTGTCGAGGCATGAGACGAGTAGCCTGATTTCGGCAACTATCTCTTCATCGCTCATGGGCACAAAAGCGCCTTCATCGGCCATTTTCTTCATAGGTGACTGAGGAGGAAGCGCAAAGGTGCGGACCCGTATGAAATCCGGTTTGATTTGGTTGAGGAGGCGCGCGGTCTCCCGGGCGTGCTCTTCGCTCAACGTGCGGCCGCCCACACCGGGCATGATGTATTCGGAAAGGGAGATGCCGGCCGCCATCACTTTCCTGCCCCCTTCCACAATGTCTTCGGCCGTAATCCCCTTCCTGATCATCTTGAGCACTTTCTCGGAACCGCTCTCCAGGCCCGTATGAATCCTCGTGAGCCCCGCCTCCTTCAACTGCACGAACTCTTCGACGCCCTTGCGCTTCAATGTTGTCGCCCGCGCGTAGGTGGTTACTCTCTCGAGGCCGGGGAACTTGTCCTTCATATGCCGGAGTATTTCAAGAATCCGGTCCGTTTTCAGGATAAGGCTGTCGGCGTCTTGGAGAAATGCGGTTTTGATCATGTGAATGTGCGAACCATACTGCTTTGCCATGGCGTCGATGTCCGCCTTGACTTCCGCCACACTGCGCCGCGAGAACTTTACGCCCTTGTAGGCGGGACAGAAAAGACACCGATTCCAGGGACAGTTTCTGGTAACCCTGACAAGGAGGCTCCGGGCCTCACTCGGCGGCCTGATTACACCCTGCTCATACATGAGATCGTCTCCATTCTCGAGGCTTCGCAAAAAGGGTACAATTGGATGAACGGGGCTTCCTGAAATAATTATTTCTGAATTGGAAACTAATCAGTGCTCATCCGGAAACGCTTTTTTGGCACTAGCAAGTTTCCAATTCAGAAATGAGGATTTTTTGTCAAGATCAAGGAAATCAAGAGGTTGCGCGGAGGCGTACTGGAGTACGCCGCACAAGCAACCTCGAAGATTGACGCCGAGATTGGCAAAAAAGACCATTTCTGGATGGAAACTAATCAGTGCTCAGAATTTGATTTATGGACGGGCACCAATTAATATTATCCGGAAAGCTACCCGCATTATCCATGATAGTAAGCAGCTTTTCGGGCGTAAGATACCCACGTTCGGAACCGCGGAGCGAATCCTCCAAATGGCCGGGGAGGATAAGGCCGCGGGATAGGTCCGAACAAACCGGCTGCCTCTCGATAAATACTTATATCGGCTTATAATACCCTGGATATGATCAAAAAATGAATTTATTCGAGTCCCTGGACTGGCTACAGCCTTTTTTGCCTCTCGCATTATGGATGGCTTCAATATCAGGTTTGTTTTTTGTGACCAGTATCTTGATCATGCCATTGGTGATAATAAAGCTTCCATTTAACTATTTTTACTCCGAAACCCGTCAGCCCGTGCGCACTGTGTCCGCTTATCCCAAGCTAAACTTCCTGCTCACTGTAGTCAAGAACCTGATCGGCGGGCTCTTCATTCTGGCCGGGTCGGCCATGCTCATTCTGCCCGGGCAAGGCCTGCTGACCATCCTCATCGGAATAACCCTCACCAACTTCCCGGGCAAATACAAGCTGGAACAAGGCCTGGTCCGGCGTAAAAGCATTTTACGGGCCATGAACTGGATCCGGCGCAAAGCGCACCGACGCCCGATAATCATATCCCCTGAAAACTGAGCCGGGTCTACACACAAGACCCTGTTATTTATGCATGAATTTATCACTCTCAACCATAGCCTGGTTTTTTTCGGATACAGCGGATGCCAGGAAACCTTGATCCGGGCATCGGGTGCGGCCGTGTATGTAGGCAAGCCGTACCAGGTGACGGACCTGCCGGCAAAGGTAAGGTCCGCCCTGGATGGAGCGGACCTCCGGCCGGTTATCTCAACCTCTTCTCTTTAACAAATTCCCGGCACTCCTGCGCGCGAACAAATGAGCCCTTTTCCCGGCCCGAGCGGCCCTGTTTCGCGGATCTTTCCGGTCTCGGCGTCAGGGGACGGGACCGGCTGTCAGTTCTGCCTTTTTGAAGCCCAAGAGGGAACCCCGTGTCTTTGGGCCACCTTTTCGAACATTCTCACCAGCCCGGTTATCAGGGCGTAAGTCCCATCAATTGTGAGGTTTTTCTCGGCCGTGACATCAAAAAACATGTTGAGGCTGGATTCCATGCCGTCCTCCGGCTTCCAGTAGCAGAAAAGAATGGGCACCCTGGGGAGCGGGTACAGAACGATGGATATGTCCGAATCAAACAGGTTGTCCACGCGCTTGCCGTTGAATACATGGAGCATGTCCTCGAACAGGTCCGTGTACAAATCGGCCACCTTCTTGAGCGGCTTTTCACAGCGTTGTTCGAACAGCCCCTGCCAGGGGCCCCCGCCCCTCAGCTCTCGGAACGGGACCCAGTTTCCGGATACGGGACGGCCCTCGCCTTCCAGCACATAGGTGAGCAAGGGGATGACGAGCCATGGGTGGACATGGATCCCGGAAGTAACTTTACCCCTGGTGTCCACGTGAACGTCTTTTCCGCAAACCTTGATGGTCAAACGATCTCCGGAAAACCTGCCACCAAGACGAACCGCGGCCGAGGCGAGGTCCACGGCCGAAACCCTGTTCCGGAGACCAGCAGCGGCATCCTCCATATCTTCCTCGTTGTTCCTGCCGATTGTGGCATCGGCGGCATATTCCTCGAGTAGCTGAGGGTCTAGACGAGGACATTCATCAAGGGACCGCTTACCCTTGAACACGGCCGCGGCAAAGGCCAGGCAGGTCGGCTCGCCGCATTCCCGGCAGTTGGATCTATCCAGGACCTTGAGGATGTCCATCGGGGTTTTCAAATGTTTCATGAAAATTTTCTCCTTTCACGGCATCAAATTAACCATATCATAATCATTTTCAGGGCGCTTGAAAGCCCTTTATCCCAGCTCCTGCAAGGGGCTCCGGGATGGAGCCATGCTCACAACCTTGAGCAATACGCATTTGCGGGGTTGTTTTCCTCTCACGCTTGGGGTACGGAGATATGAAAAAAGCAGGGGTATTGTAAATGATGATTCATAAACCCGACGAATCCACGGACGGGATCGACTACCTCCTTCAACTCGCCCGATACATGGGCGCAACCGATGCCGCCGCGATCTCCACGGACTGTATATCCGTCCTGGACCGGCTGGCAGACCTCTGCCTGAAGCCCCGCTGCCCCGGCTACGGGATGTCGGCCAGCTGCCCGCCCCACGTCTCGGGACCTGACGGTTTTCGGGAGTTGGTCAAGGAGTTTCATAACGCCTTGGTGTTCAAGATAGAGGTCCCTTCGAATATCCTGCTCTCCGGGGAACGCCACGACATGTTCCGGCTGCTTCATGAAATCGCCTCAGCAGTGGAGCAGTCCGCCGTCCTGGCCGGCCATACCCGCGCCCGGGCCTTTGCCGGCGGCTCCTGCAAGGAACTCTTCTGCCCGGATAAGGCGGAATGTCGCGTTACAGCGGGCGGCTCATGTCGCAACCCGGACCGGGCCAGGCCTTCCATGTCCGGGTTCGGGATCGACGTGTCCAAGTTGATGGAAGGAGCGGGATGGCCCATGAACCGGGCCGGGCCTGGAGGCCGGGAGGACAACCCCTCCACAGGGACCCTCTCCGGGCTGGTGCTCATCGGGTAAAACCCCGCCGCCGCTCCCGCAGTACCGGACTTTCCGCCTTGACTAAACGCCCCTGATGTGACAATTAACGGCATGCCGCCGGCCGGGAGTCGCGGCCCGCCGTGCGGAAATGATGCAAGGAGTTGTTATTGGAAACCAAATCGACCCAGGACGTCGGGCAGGGAGTAACGCGCAAGAAAAAAAGCGCCCTGAGGGAATATGCCGAAGCTGCGGCCATCGCCGTCCTGCTGGCCCTGTTCATCCGCACGTTCGTGGTTCAAGCCTTCAAGATTCCTTCAGGTTCCATGGAGCCGACCCTGCTCGTCGGCGACCACATACTGGTGAACAAGTTCATTTACGGGGTGAAGATTCCTCTCATTCGAAAGACCATCATCCCTGTGAGCAAGCCCGACCGGGGCGATGTCATCGTCTTTATTTATCCGGTGGATACAAGCAAGGACTTCATAAAGCGGGTCATAGGCGTTCCCGGGGACAAGGTGGAGATAATAGACGAAAAACTGTTCATCAACGATCGACCCTACCCGGATGATTTCGGCGTGTACAACAAGCGCTCGGGGCATACGGTCAATCCGGGCGCAAAGTACAACTACGGGCCGGTCACGGTCCCTGAAGGCGCGTACCTGGTCATGGGCGACAATCGGGACCACAGCTATGACGGCAGGTTCTGGGGCTTCGTTCCCGAGTCTTCCATCAAGGGGGAAGCCTTCATGATCTACTGGTCATGGCCCAACTGGAAGAGGACCTTCAACACCATCGACTAGGGTCCGGTCATCCCCTGCTACGGGTCCCCCCTGCGCAGCCTCAGTGCCTCCTGAATCACCCATATAACGTCCGAATGAAGGACAAGCTCGCCGAGTCGGTGCACGGAGACGAGACGCACCTCGCTCACTTCCGACGCGGCCTCGGGCCGCCCTTGCACCAGCCACCCCCAGTAGTCCGCAATGACGTAGTGGTATTGGATTCTTCCCTCCCGGTCACGGATGACCCGTTCCACGAGGTGGACAAGGCCCTCGACCCGGATACGCACCGAGGCCTCCTCCAGAAATTCGCGCTCCAGGGCGGCCGCCATGGACTCTCCCAGCTCGACGACCCCACCCGGCAGGCTCCACTCCCCAAGCGCCGGCTCGCGGGCCCTGCGGGCCAAAAGGACCGCGTCCCCCTGAAAGACCACGCCCGCAACTCCCAGAATGGGTCTTGCCGGATACTCGCGATCGGACACTCCAGCCTCCACGGGGTAACGCTCACGCGGCTGAGAAGTCCTGCCGTGAACCGTGAGCCATAGGATACCTCACCACGAAGAACACGATGGACACGAAGAAACAAGGAAAAAGTTCACGGACCTCGGCCAAAGCTGACTCGTTCTTCGTGGTGAAGAAAAGGCGGGAAGAAGAACACGAGAACTAATCAGCCCCGGGATCACTGCCTTTGTCCTTGTGTACCATATGTGGTTTTGCTAAAGGATGTATGTTCGAGTCCTTTTTCGAGCGCTATGAAAACATACCGATGGAGGAATAGACAAATGGCAGCGAAGACCAAAACCATCGAGGGAAACGAAGCCGCCGCTCACGTGGCCTACGCCATGAGCGAGGTGGCCGCAATCTACCCCATCACCCCTTCAAGCAGCATGGGGGAGTACTGTGACGAATGGGCGGCTCACGGCCGCAAGAACATCTTCGGCGAGGAACTCAAGGTCGTTGAGATGCAGTCCGAGGCGGGTGCCGCCGGCGCCGTCCACGGCTCGCTTTCCGCCGGGACCCTCTCCACCACCTTCACCGCGTCCCAGGGCCTGCTCCTGATGATCCCCAACATGTACAAGATCTCGGGCGAAATCATGCCCGCGGTGTTTCATGTCTCGGCCCGGGCCATTGCGGCCCACGCCCTTTCCATATTCGGGGACCATTCGGACATCAACGCAGTCAAGCAGACCGGGTTCTCCCTGCTCGCATCCGCTTCGGTCCAGGAGGTAATGGACCTGGCCCTGGTGGCCCACCTGGCCAGCATCCGTGCCAGCCTCCCCTTTGTCCACTTCTTCGACGGCTTCAGGACATCCATGGAGATCCAGAAAATCGAGCTCATAGACTACGATGACATGGCCGGGCTCGTGGACTACGACGCCATCGAGGAGTTCCGGAGCCGATGCATGAACCCCGAGTATCCTCAGCTCAGGGGAACGGCACAGAACCCGGATGTCTTTTTTCAGAACCGCGAGGCCGCCAACCCCTTCTTCGCCCGCATTCCCCACATCGTGCAGGAGGAGATGGACCGGGTGGGTGACCTGGTGGGCCGCAAATACCACCTGTTCGATTACGTAGGCGACCCGGAGGCAGACCGTGTGGTCATGTCCATGGCGTCAAGCTGTGATGTGATCGAAGAAACAGTGAACCATCTCAATAACCTGGGCGAACGCGTCGGATTGGTCAAGGTCCGCCTCTATTACCCCTTCGCCCTGGAGGCCTTTTTCCGGGCCCTTCCAGGGACGACCGAGAGCATAGCCGTGCTGGACCGGACCAAGTGTCCCGGCGGCATCGGAGAGCCCCTCTATCAGGACGTCTGCACGGCCTTTCACGATCGGGCAGACAAGCCGGTGATCGTGGGCGGACGGTACGGCCTGGGCAGCAAGGACTTCACGCCCACCATGGTAAAGGCGGTCTTCGACAATCTGCGCTCCGCCGTGCCCAAGAGCCATTTCACCATAGGCATCAAGGACGACGTGACACACACCTCTCTTGAGATCGGCGAAGAGATAGACGCCTCTCCCAAGGGGACCGTCCGGTGCAAGTTCTGGGGCCTGGGCGCCGACGGGACCGTGGGCGCGAACAAGAACGCCATCAAGATCATCGGTGAGAACACGGATATGTACGCCCAGGCATACTTCGCATACGACGCCAAGAAGTCCGGGGGCATCACCGTCAGCCACCTGCGCTTCTCCCCTCACCGCATCCAGTCGCCCTACCTGCTCACACAGTCCGACTTCATCGCTTGCCACAACCCGGCCTTCGTGAACCAGTACGACCTGCTGGAAGGGATTCGAGAAGGCGGCACGTTTCTCCTCAACTCCCCCTGGAGCCTTGATGAGTTGGAGGAGAACCTTCCGGATCGCATGAAACGGACCATCGCCGCCAGAAACCTCGCTTTCTACAACATCGACGCAGTCAAGATCGCCTCGGACCTGGGGCTGGGAGGCCGCATAAACATGATCATGCAGGCCGCGTTCTTCAAGATCGCCGACGTTATCCCCCCTGAGGAGGCCTTCGAATACATGAAGGACGCCATCAAAAAGACTTACGGCAAGAAGGGTGACAAGGTGGTCAAGATGAACGTGGACGCCGTTGACAGGGCCGTTGGTGCCCTGGAGAAGATCGAGGTGCCCGAATCCTGGTCCACGGCGGGTCACGAGGCCTATGCGGACCGGGACGAGCCCGAGTTCGTCCGGGAAGTCATGCGGCCCATGCTGGCCCAGCAGGGAGACAAGCTCCCTGTGAGCAAGTTACCGATCGACGGCGTCTTTCCGACCGCCACCACCCAGTACGAAAAAAGGGGCGTCGCGGTCAACGTGCCCGAGTGGCAGCCTGAGAACTGCATCCAGTGCAACCAGTGCTCCTTTGTGTGCCCTCACGCCGTAATCCGGCCCGTGCTGGCCCGGGAGGAAGACCTCACAGACGCGCCGGAAGACTTTTTGACTGTGGAGGCCAAGGGCAAGGAGCTCAAGGGGTACCGCTATCGCATTCAGATCAGCCCCTTGGACTGCACCGGTTGCGGCAACTGCGCCCAGGTCTGCCCGTCCAAGAAAAAGGCCCTGTTGATGAAGCCCCTGGTCACCCAGAAGAAACAGGTCACAAACCATGCGTTTTCCCTGGACCTGCCCAGACCGGGCGACGTCATGCCCGTTACCTCTGTCAAGGGGAGCCAGTTCCGGCAGCCGTTGTTCGAGTTCTCCGGGGCCTGCCCCGGGTGCGGGGAGACTCCTTACATCAAGGTGATCACGCAGCTTTACGGGGACCGGATGCTCATTGCCAACGCCACAGGGTGCTCCTCCATATACGGGGGATCGGCCCCGAGTTGCCCGTACACGGTAAACGAGTACGGTCACGGACCCGCCTGGGCCAATTCCCTCTTTGAGGACAATGCCGAGTACGGATTCGGAATGGAACTCGCCGTCAGCTACCGGCGCGACGCCCTGGCCTCGAAAATTCTTGAGGCCTTGAAAGGGGATCTTTCCGAGGAACTCCATGAGGTCCTGGAAGGCTGGCTGGAGCACATGAACGACGCCGAGCAGTCACGGGAACTGGGGGACCGGATCGTAGAACTCATTGAAGGGCAGGTCGTGGACCCCGAGGCCGAGGTGAATGACGAACTCATGGACATCCTGGAGCAGAGCGACTACCTGACCAAGAAATCCATCTGGGTCTTCGGCGGGGACGGCTGGGCCTACGATATCGGGTACGGCGGTCTCGACCACGTCATGGCCGCCGGCCGTGATGTGAACGTCCTCGTGCTGGACACAGAGGTCTATTCCAACACAGGGGGGCAGTCTTCCAAGTCCACGCCCACCGGCGCGGTGGCCAAGTTCGCAGCAAGCGGAAAGCCCACCCGCAAGAAAGACATGGGGCTGATGATGATGACCTACGGCTACGTTTACGTCGCCTCCGTGGCCATGGGGGCAAACAAGAACCAGTTTATGAAGGCCCTGGTGGAGGCCGAGAGCTACCAGGGACCATCCATTATCATCGCCTATGCCCCCTGCATCAACCACGGAATCAACATGGGCCTGAGCCAGGAAGAGATGAAAAAGGCCGTTGAAACCGGGTACTGGCCCCTTTACCGTTTCGATCCCCGGCTCAAGGACGAGGGCAAGAACCCCTTTATCCTGGATTCAAAGGAGCCTGTGGGAGACTTCCAGGAATTTCTCATGGGAGAGGTAAGGTACTCCAGCCTGACACGCACCTTCCCTGACAGCGCTGAAAAACTCTTTGAGAAGGCTGAGAAAGATATGCGTGACCGCTACGAGACTTACAAACACATGGCTGCTCAGGGGAGCGGGGAGGCTCAGGAAGGCTAGTTGG
>JAWLEX010000095.1:0-11770 GCA_041685835.1 Desulfatiglandales bacterium | reverse complement strand
ATTTTTTGTCAAGATCAAGGAGATCAAGAGGTTGCGCGGAGGCGTACTGAAGTACGCCGCACAAGCAACCTCGCAGATTGACGCCGAGATTGGCAAAAAGACCATTTCTGGATGGAAACTCCCTATATTCGTTGATCTCGAATTTGTTGATAGAGTCGTAAAAAGTCCCGGACTAAGTCACCCGCCCTGTGGTTCCAGTGGAAACCGCCTTGCCGGCGGCTGTCGAGCGGGTTTTTGCGACACTGTTGATCATTGTATTGTAATTTGATCGAACGTGTCAAGGCGGAGAGGCTGCCAGGAGGGTGAAGCGTGGGCACAACATGTTGATGTCATTGCTGGAATTTCTGCAGGGCATGAGGCGACGCGGTCCATCTTGAATTTTGGGCCTGCGGCCGGTATAAGGGAAATCAGAGAGGCTGTGACATGAAGCTCGTTCTCTTCGACATAGACGGCACCCTTATCAATCCGGCCGGGGCTGGAACGCGATCGGCAAACGCAGCCTTCCTGGATATTTTCGAGATCGAAGAGGCCTTTGCCGGTATCCGTATGGCAGGCAAGACCGACATTCGCATTATGAAAGAGGGCCTGGCCGCCAACCGCATCCTCTTGGAGGACGGGATCATGGGCCGGATCCTCTCGCGCTACCTGCTCCACCTGGAACGCGAGATTAAGACCCCCGAAAAGCGGCTCATGCCCGGAGTGGAGGAGGTCCTCGAGGTCCTCGAGAGGCGGGAGGACGTTCACCTTGGCCTTTTAACAGGCAACATCGAGCAGGGCGCCCGGATCAAGCTCGCCCCCTTCAGCCTGAACGAACGGTTCCCCTGCGGGGCCTTTGGGGACGATCACGAAGACAGGGACAGGCTTCTCCCCATTGCGGCCCGAAAGTTCCGGGCCCTGAAGGGACTGGACGTACCACCGGCGGACTGCATAGTCGTGGGAGACACGCCCGCCGACGTACGCTGCGCCAAACTTCACGGCGCAACCGCAGTGGCCGTTGCCACCGGGCCCTACGACCTGGAAACCCTGATGCGAACGGAAGCGGACTACGCATTCGAGGACCTGCCGGCGGCCGCCTCTGTCCTCAGAGGGTTGTGATGGGAACCGGCGGTTACATCGTGTGCGAACGCCGGAAGTCGAGGCCTCGCATGCAGATCGATGTATGCCTGCGTTGCAGGTGGAAGAAGGGATGCCGTGCCCTCATGGACTTCCTGCAGCCCTCGCTCTTTCCAGTGCCCCGGGATCGCAAAACGAGATAGTGCTCATCCATAAACGCTTTTTGGGCACTGGCAAGTTTCCAATTCAGAAATGAGGATTTTTTGTCAAGATCAAGGAAATCAAATTGGCAAAAAAGACCATTTCTGGATGGAAACGAGATAAGGATTTTGACCTTGAGACAGATACAAGCCGTGGGATTCGACCTGTTCAACACCCTGATCACCGTGGAGAAGGGCGCCCTGAAGGACGCCGTGGACAGCCTCCTTAACAGCCTTCGCAAGGGCGGCATCGAGCCGGACGACGCCCGGTTCGTGGAGGACCACCGCAGCGCGGCCCTGCGGTTCATCGAAGAGACCCGCAGGGACGGGCGCGAGACCCACAATCGCTTCTGGATCCAGGCGGCCCTGAAGGCCCAGGGCATTCTCGTCCCGCCGGACGACCCGCGCATCGCAGAGGGGGTGGAGGCCTACTTCTCCACATTCCTGGACCACGTCCGCCTGATCCCCGGCACCCTCGAAATGCTCGAAAGCGTGGCAAGAAGATACCGGGTGGGGCTCTTGTCCAACTTCACCCACACCCCCGCAGCCCTGGCCATTCTGAACACCGTGGAGCTGGCCCGGTTTTTCGAGGTCTGCGTCATCAGCGGGGATATCGGCTACCGCAAGCCCCATGCCCGGGCCTTCGAGGCCCTTGTGAGCGGACTGGGTGTGGACTCAGCCTGTATGATCTACGTGGGAGACGACCCGGAATCCGACGTCACGGGCGCCCTGGAGAGCGGCCTGCGGCCTGTGTGGAGCACCTATGTCCGGGACCACGGCCTGCCCTTTGCCCCGGGATATGATCAAGACGGAACAGGCTCCCGGGAAAAGGGGGTTCCCCGCATCTCGGACTGGGCCGACCTTCTAGCCCTGCTGGACGGAGGAAGTCCGCCTGCATGACGCCCCCTAACCCACTACCGTTAAAGCAGGCTGTCCGGCGCGACGGTCATGCTTCAGGGCGATCTCCCGTTTGATTTCTTCGGGGTCACGATAAGGCGCTCAAGATCGTGGGCCCGCACTATCCAGGAAGGCCGCCAGCTTCTCCCGGCTTAGCTTCAGGTATTCCCGGTCCGGAGAAAACACCTCGATGGTGAGGGTGCCGTCATAGCCGGTTTCCTCCAGGGCCCGCATGAGCAAAGGGAAATCCACGCTTCCCACGCCCACGGGCAGGTGCTCATCCTCCCGGCCTCGATTGTCGCTCGCGTGAACATGTTTGATCCGTGTACCGTGCCGTTTGATGAACGCCAGGCTCCTGTGCTCGCCGGTGGTCCGGATGTGGGCGTGTCCCAAGTCCAGGGTCATTCCCAGGGACGGGTACTGAGCCAGCACCGCGTCGAAATCCTCCGGTTCGGTGAGGGAGAGAGAGCCCGGCGGCATGTTCTCTAGGGCCACCGGGAGATCCATTGACCCGGCGCGGTTTAGAACGGTCTTGAGGCTCGCCATCATATAATTTCGGACGAGGTCGGGCACCCTCGTGCCCAGCCCCGCCCCGTGGGCCGGATGGAGCACGATCTTTTCCGCGCCCATGTCGCGCGCGGTCTCCAGCGAATCCAGGAGTTCGGCCGTCGAGGCCTCACGCAGGGCCGGCGTGAGGTCTGCCGCCGACACAAAGGTGGGGAGATGGCACACGAGCCCCAGGCCCAGGTCTCTCAACGCCGTCACGATATGCTCCCTTCTCTCCCGCAGAATCAGGTGGTGGGCCTGGGGCGCATCCATGGTCACTTCCACGTAGTCGAATCCAAGCTGCGCCACCGCCTCGATCTCGGAGACAATGGGGCGAAGCGGTGAGTTCATGGCCCCGAATCTTATCATGGGATTCCCTCCTTATTTTTAGCAACTTCTTATCATACCGCCTGCGGCTTTTCTTCTCAATCACCCTTTCCCACGCCCCTTTATTTTACCTTGACACACCCGCCCCCTTTGTGGCGCTCTTGTTTCCCACGAAGCGGGCCATCCGAACCGGATGCAAAGACCCGGACGAACTTCGCCACAAGAAGGGAAAAATGGAGCATGATGAACATCGATCAACTGCGCCGGATGCTCTTCCGGATCGACGGCAAGGGATACACGGCCTACAAGGACATTCAAGGGGACTACGACTTCGGCTGGTTCACCCTGCACATCGATCACGTCCAGGGAGATCCCTTTGCCGCTCCATCCCTGCTGCGCGCCAGGGTCCCCATGAACCGCGCCTCCTTTCCGCGAGACCTCTTCCGAAACCGCGTACGCCGTATCGCCTTGGAGGACTTCGCGGCCCGCCGCACCGACCTGGCCATTTTTCGAGAAGCCCGGCGCATTCAGGGAAGCGGCAAGAGCGGTATGATCAGCATCGATTCGGGCGGGCAGGAGGTGTTTGAGAGGACGGCCTGCAAGGTGACGCCGGAGTGGGTGGAGATGCGGTTTTTTGCGGGGCTTCCCGCAGCCGGCCGGAGTGTCCTGGGCCGGCAGGCCCAAGTCCTGCTCTGCGACGCCCTGCCGGACATAGTTCAAAAAGGCCTCCTGTGGCGGACCTATCCCGAGAAACCCGCATGGGCGTTCGTGGAGTGCGTGGAAAACCAGGAGTCCATTCGGGAGCGTTTGAACGAACTCGGGCTCGTGGCCTTTGTGGGTGACGGATCGATCCTTCCGCGGGAGGCCGGCAACAGCCAGCGGCCCATGCCGCGGGACAAGGCGGTCCCGTTCATGTCCCCGAAATCCCTCCGGGTTCGCATGGGACTGCCCAACCCCGTTACCCGGGACGCCGGCGCACCCAGGGAGATCAAGGGCATGGGCGTACCCAAGGGCGTCACACTGATCGTGGGCGGGGGCTTTCACGGGAAGTCCACACTCTTAAAGGCCCTGGAACGGGGCATCTATCCTCACGTCCCAGGCGACGGTAGAGAATACGTGGTCACCTCGCGGGACGCCGTGAAGATACGGGCGGAGGAAGGCCGGCGAGTGGAGCGTGTGGACATCAGCCCCTTCATCAGCAGCCTACCGGGAGGGACGGACACCCGGGTGTTCTCAACTGACAACGCCAGCGGAAGCACCAGCCAGGCGGCCAACATCGTAGAGGCCCTGGAAATGGGGGCGGACACACTTCTCCTGGACGAAGATACATCCGCTACAAACTTCATGGTGCGGGACGCCCGCATGCAGGCACTGGTGAACAAGGAGTTCGAGCCCATTACACCATTCCTCGATCGTATTCGTGAACTCTACGAGGCCCTGGGCGTGTCTACAATACTCGTCATGGGCGGGTGCGGGGATTACTTCGAGGCGGCGGACCGGGTCATCATGATGAAGGATTTCGAGCCAAGGGAGGTAACGGCTGATGCAAAGCAGGTGGCCGAAACCCAACCCACCGGCCGGCTTCCGGAGGCCGCGCCCGTTGTGGACTGGCGCTTCCAACGTACGCCGGTACCGGCCAGCTTCGATGCATCCAAAGGGAGAAAGCGCGTCAAGATCGACGCCAAGGCCCTTGATACCATCTTGTACGGGGCGGACCGGATTGACGTGAGGAATGTGGATCAGATAGTGGACTTCAGCCAGACCAGGGCCGTGGGAACCGCTATCCACCTGGCCTCCTCGCGGTTCATGGACGGCAAGAGACCCCTGCGGGAGGCGCTCGAAGGGCTCGATCAGTACCTGGACGAAAACGGGCTCGACCTTTTGGACCCGTTTCACCGTGGCGACAAGCACCCGGGCACCTTCGCCCGGCCCCGCCGGTACGAGATCGCCGCTGCGATCAATCGGCTGAGGTCCGTCAAGTTCCGCTAGTTTCCGGTCCCCGGCCGGATAAACTCCACCGCCGGGGGCGCCTTACTACTCCATATCGAACTCTTTGATGCCCATCCAGTAACCGGTCCGGCTATAGTAGTCCAGCTCGGTCTCAACCGCAGCGATGTGGCGGTCTTCTACCTCCAGGAATCCACTGAACAGATCGCGCGCCTCACCGGACATATCCCGCGCCATCTTCCGGTAAAAATCGCTGGACTCGATCTCCACCTGCAGGGCGCGGCTGAGAATTTGCTTTTCATCCCCGTGAGGGTTGTCCGGCAGGGTATCTGCATGCCTTCGCGCCTCCTCCTCGATGATTTCCCGGGGGGGAATGGCGCTCTCCAGCTTTTCCACCTCAATTCGGCCGGTTTTGCGCCAGAGCTCCAGCTGATCCCTGAGATAGTCTACATGCCTCTGCTCATCATCTCCGAGTAGCCCGAGAATTTTTCGACCCAAGGGATCAGACACCGCTTCCATACTCTCCCGGTAGACGTCCCGAATCTTTTCCTCGTAGCTGATAGCCGTAACAAGAGCTTCTTCCAATTCCATAGGGTTTTTCCTCCCTTCCTTCATGCGGCGGCTCATTCAGACCCCGGCGTCTGAATGAGCCGGGCAACTCCTTGTTAATCATCAAAAAGGCAATAATCATGGCTCGACCGGCACCGGTTCGGGCCTTCCCCCCAGATAGTCCGGCCCGAGGGTCCCATTAACCACCGGAAGCGATTGGAGGTCGGGAGGGCGGAACCCGAAGACGCACTCCAGAAAAACCGTCACGATGCGGTATGTCGCCCCCCACAGTATCTCGGTGTGCAGTAATCCCTCGTGAACAAAGCACGGCAGCTCTTTTACCTCGGGTGCGGCGGTCAGGGGATTCGTATCGCCCGTATCGAACCGCAGGCGATAGCGGGCGTAGAGCTCGGGAGTGAGCAGGCTTCTCAAGGGGATGTATATGACCCGCTCCACCTCCCAATTGGGGAAGAACCTGGTCTGGCGATGTATCCATCCCACCATAGGGTAGATGACCCTTCGGAAAAGCACCAGTTCCTGGGCGGGAAGGGGTCCCAGCACGTGCACGCCGAACGGATTCAGCCGCATCTCCTCGAGCCCTTCCCGAAGGCCCGTGGCAAGCAGAAGCGAGAGCCTGCGGGCCTCCCTCCTTCGGTAGCGGTACCACTGCCGCCAGTAAGGCCAGCGCGAAAGGGGAAAGCCGGGCAGGCACAGAAGCCTGCCCAGGCAAGGATCAAGCCTGGGCGACATGCTGCCGCCGGGGAAGCAGAGATCTCCGGGCTGCTTGACGTGGGTGGATCGTTTGTTCAGGACAACGCAGGGCTCGCCCTGTTTTCCGCCCTTCCCGCAGTGATTTCCAAGAAGGAAAAGGACCGACGAGGTATCCGCGGATCTCGAGACCCCAGTGGGGAAGACCGCCCCCCTTGGACTCCACTCATTCAACACCCGGGCCACATGGTCAGCCAGGGCCTTTTGGTCCCCGAGCAGCCGGACCGCATCCATATTTAACACGACTTCCCCTTCACAATTCCGTCCCCGTATCAAAGTTCAGGCATCTTCAAACCCCAAGACCAAAGGACGCGGTGACCGGGAACCCCCGGGCCCGCCGTCACTTTCGAAAGATCCACAGGATAAGGGATATCAACCCGCTCAGGAGAACCATGGTTGTGATGGGGATGAAGAGCTTGAACCCCGGGCGGTTGATGAAGATGTCTCCCGGCAGCCTTCCCAAGGGGATCTTTCCCAGCCACGGCCAGAGCAGGCCCACAACGGCCAGGGCGACACCGAGAATTA
Source organism: Desulfatiglandales bacterium (assembly GCA_041685835.1). Taxonomy (GTDB): domain Bacteria; phylum Desulfobacterota; class DSM-4660; order Desulfatiglandales; family HGW-15; genus JAIPEI01. The sequence goes on along the minus strand of JAWLEX010000095.1, from coordinate 4,958 downwards.
CGAGCGTCCTCTGCATGGTCTCTTTCCTTCCGTGCCTCCTTTTTAAGAGATCGTCTGATTTGCCTGAAAGCTTATCACTAGTTTCCATCCAGAAATGGTCTTTTTTGCCAATCTCGGCGTCAATCTGCGAGGTTGCTTGTGCGGCGTACTTCAGTATGCCTCCGCGCAACCTCTTGATTTGACTCGGGCCATCCATGGCCCTCGCCCTTCGGGCGCCCTGACGGGCGTCCCATTCCGCTATCCTGCGGAATGGTCCTTGAGCTTGACAAAAAATCCTCATTTCTGAATTGGAAACTTGCCAGTGCCCAAAAAGCGTTTCTGGATGGGCACTATCACTACAATTTCCACCGGACAACTTACATCACGAACCCGGGCTCCGGCCCTACTACCCCCCCTTGAAGTTTTCCCGGCCGGGCATTATGGTGTTGGCCTCATCGGGGCGTCACGCCCCGAGGTCCTTGGCTCCGGCCCCTGACCAAGCGATTCCATAGAGGCAAGACACATTGTCCGTTTCAAAACGCATAGCCGGCATCCGCTCCCGCCTGAAGCACGCAATGATCGCCGACCAGTGGGCGATCAAAAGAAGACTTCGGTCCGTTTCGGGGAAGTCCGCCCGTAATATGCCGCCCAGCGAGCTCGAGAAGCGGCTTAAAGACCTGGAACGGGGCATGGACTCTTCCATCAGAAGACGGGAGGCCCGCCTTAAAGGGCTTCCCAGGATCCGATATCCGGAGCATCTGCCTATTTTCTCAAAGCGCGAGGAGATCGTCCGCGCCGTCCAGGATCATCCTGTGGTCATTATATCCGGGGATACAGGGTCGGGCAAGAGCACCCAGATCCCCAAGATGTGCCTGGAGGCCGGCCGGGGCATCGGAGGGCGGATCGGATGCACCCAGCCGAGACGGATCGCCGCCACCACGGTGGCCGAGCGGATCGCCGAGGAAATGGGGGAAAAGGCAGGCGGCATTGTGGGATACAAGGTCCGGTTCACCGACCGCACTGGTCCCGGCAACTACATCAAGATCCTCACCGACGGCATGCTCCTTGCCGAGACCCGGCAGGACCGCTTCCTTAACGAATACGACACGATCATCATCGACGAGGCCCACGAACGCAGCCTGAACATCGACTTCCTACTGGGGGTGCTCCGCATCCTTATAGCCCGGCGAAAGGACCTCCATGCGGTGATCACCTCCGCCACCCTGGATACGGAGAAATTCGCCGCCGCGTTCGGAGACGCACCTGTGATCGAGGTGAGCGGACGGCTGTATCCGGTTGAGGTGGAGTACGCCCCCGTGAACGCGGAACGCGAGGACGAGGGGGATGAGACCTACGTAGACCTGGCCGTTCAGGCTGTGGAACGTATTGCCTTGAGGCGCCGCCGCGGGGACGTCCTGGTCTTCATGCCTACGGAACAGGACATCCGCGAGACCTGTGAACGCCTGGAGGCCAGGGGCTTTCCGGATACAATCGTACTCCCCCTATTTGCCAGGCTTCCGGCCGGCCGGCAGCGGTATGTTTTCTCCCCTTTGAAGGAACGGAAGGTCGTAGTAGCCACCAACGTTGCCGAGACCTCTCTCACGATTCCAGGGATCCGGTATGTCATCGACACCGGCCTTGCCCGGATTCCCAGGTACCACCCTTCCACCCGAACCACCAGCCTGGCCGTGAGTCCTGTTTCCAGGAGCAGTGCGGACCAGCGCATGGGCCGATGCGGGAGGATAAGTAACGGCGTCTGCATCCGGCTCTACTCCCAAGAAAGTTATGAGTCCCGTCCGGAGTACACATTGCCGGAGATACTTCGTTCCAACCTGGCCGAGGTCATTCTGCGCATGCTCGCCTTGAAGCTGGGGGACATCGAGACCTTCCCCTTCGTGGATCCGCCCAACCTTCGCAGCGTGAAGGACGGGTTCGACCTCCTGACCGAGCTGGGCGCGGTCACCAGGGAAAAGGGCCGGGCCCGCCTCACTGACTTGGGACTACGTATGGCAAATCTCCCCCTTGACCCGCGAATCTCCCGAATGATGCTGGAGGCCCTCGAGGAGGGTTGCTCAGGCGACGTGGCCGTGATCGCTGCGGCCCTCGGCATTCAGGATCCACGGGAACGACCGGCCGACAAGGCCGGTGATGCGGATGCAATGCACCGTCCGTTCAAAGACAAGGACAGCGACTTCCTTACCCTTCTCAACATCTGGAACCGCTATCAGCGGACCTGGGAGTCCCTCAAGACCCAGAACCGCATGCGCAAATTCTGCCGGGACCAGTTCCTCTCCTTTGTGCGCATGAGGGAGTGGCGGGACATCCACCAGCAGATAGCCACTATCCTCGAAGAGGAAAACCCGGGCCCTGCAGCCCCTCCTGCTCCTCACACCGAAAAGCCCCGCTATGAACAAATCCACCGCGCCATACTCAGCGGCTTTCTCTCCAACATCGCGGTCCAAAAGGAAAAGAACATATACCGGGCCACCCGTGGCAGAGACGTGATGATCTTCCCCGGATCCACGCTCTTCAATAAGGGTGCCTCATGGATCGTGGCCATGGAGATGGTCCTAACCTCCAGGCTGTTTGCCAGGACCGTTGCTCGAATCGACCCTGAGTGGCTGGAATCCCTTGGCGGGAGTCTCTGTCGATCCAGCTTTCACAACCCCCACTGGGAGAAGTCCCGCGGCGAGGTGCGAGCCACTGAGCAGGTCACGCTGTTCGGGCTGGTCATCGTGCCCGGACGGTCTGCTTCATTCGCGCCCGTGGATCGGCAAGAGGCCCACCGGATCTTTGTGCGGTCGGCCCTTGTCCAAGGCGAGGTGAAGCAGCGATTTCCATTTCTGACGCACAACCTCGAACTCGTGGAGCGTTTCGCTTCCATGGAGGACCGCATCCGGCGGAGGGACATCCTGGTGAACGAGGAGGCCTTGGAGGCCTTCTACTCGGAGAGACTGCCCGGCGTCTGCGACATCCGCAGCCTTAAGGCACGGATTAAGAAAGCCGGAGGGGATGACTTCCTTAAAATGACCGAGGACGACCTGATCCGATACAGGCCTGAAGAGTCCGTGCTCTCGGCCTATCCGGAAGGGATTCAAGCCGGCGACCAAGCATTTCCTCTAACCTACCGGTTTTCCCCCGGCTCGGAGGAGGACGGGGTAACCGTATCGGTCCCTTCAACCCTGACCTCACGGATCCCGCGGGAACGGCTGGAGTGGCTGGTTCCGGGGCTTTTCGAGGAAAAGATCACGGCGCTAATCAAGGGGCTTCCCAAGCGGTACCGAAAACAGCTGGTACCGGTATCCGATACCGTGGAGGTGATCGCCGGGGAAATGGAGCGGACCGACGAGTCCCTGCTCACGGCCCTCGGCCGGTTCATCTATCGGCGATTCGGCGTGGACATACCTGCATCCGCCTGGCCTGTGAAGAGCCTGCCGGACCACCTGCGCATGCGGGTGTCCATCACCGACCATCAGGGGCTGGAACTCCTGGCGGGCCGTGACCCGGCACTGCTGTCTACGGAGGGTCAGGCCGGCCGCACCATGTCGTCGGATGCATGGGAGAGGGCCCGGGCACAATGGGAACGAAACGGCATCACCCGATGGGACTTCGATGCGCTCCCGAGAGAGGTGCAGGTCGAGGCCAACCTGGTTGCCTTTCCGGCCCTGGAGCCGGAGGAGGAGGGAGTGCGTATCAGGCTGTTCCCGAGCGCCGCCGAAGCGGGCGAGGTCCACCCGAAAGGTGTGGCCCGCATCCTGGCCCTGCGCCTTTCCCGAGACCTGAAATTCGCATCCAGGGTATTGCGGCTTCCCGAGGACATGTCGAATGCGGCCGTCTTTTTCGGGGGGGCAAGGGCCGTGGACAAGAAGCTCCTGGAGACGCTCATCCGGCTCCATTTCCGCAAGGATGTGCGTACCGCCCGGGAATTCGAGGCTCTCGCAAAGCTTACGTCCACCCGGTTGATTTCCGCTGCCAACGATCTCCTGGACAAGGTCATCGAAGTCCTTCGAGGCTATGCCCGCCTTCGCTCGACCCTCCATCACCTCGAAACGCCCCAGGCGGCAAACCCCGCGGTCGTGTCCGTGTGTAAATCCATAAGAACCAAACTGGCCGAGCTGGTACCCGGGGACTTTCTTGATCACTGCTCCACGGAAAGGCTCATCCATCTTCCCAGGTACCTGAAGGCCTTGGAGCTCAGGGCGGAGCGAGGATCCTTCGACCCATCAAAGGACCGGAAAAAGGCCGAGGAGGTGGAGGCCTTTGAAAACGAGCTTCGGCTGATCAGAAAGACCCTTCCGGCCCATGCCACAGAAGACAAACGGGCGGCCGTGGAGGAGTTCGCCGTGTGGATCGATGAGTACCGCGTCTCGATCTTCGCCCCGGAGCTGTCCACCGCAGTCAGGGTATCATCAAAAAGGCTCAAGAAAAAGGCCGAGGAAATCCACCGCATGATCTAAGGAGGCTAGCAAAAATAACTTGAACATCTTGCATCTCATCTTCAGGCCATCTTCGGCTGCGGCTCAATCGCAAAATCCTCGACGTAGTCCAGCTACGCCTGCGGTTTTGCTCAATCGCCGCAGCCAAATATGACCCAAATCTGAGCGCAATTTTGTCCAATTTATTTCTGCTAGCCTCCTAAGAGGATTATCGAAGAGGAGCTCATGGTGGCGAAGGTCACGAACCTGGTGGGGCGAAACGCGGGCCGTGGCCCGCAACCCAAGAGCGCTTCAGCAGGCGCAGGAGGCCGGGGCTTTCCTCCGCTTCCTCCGCTCCCGGCATCCTGCGCCGCCAGCCTCGGTACCGGGACGAAATCATCGGCCCCATGAATGTGTGTCATCAAAACTCCCTGTTTTTTTGTGACAGGATCTCATGAGTAAGGGCCTAATTCGAGGCCTTTTTCATAATCTCCCGGCCTATGATCATCTTCTGGATCTGATTGGATCCCTCGAAGATCTGGGTCAACTTGGCGTCCCGAAACA
>JAWLEX010000008.1:0-45748 GCA_041685835.1 Desulfatiglandales bacterium | reverse complement strand
CTCCCTTTTGCCCACGGATACCCTCAAGAAAGGGATAGGCCATGATGCCCGCTACCATCTCACGGCATTCTTCCCGTGCAAGGGGGCCGGTGCAAAACGGACGTCCTTCAAAATCTCGGTGTAGATGCCTCCTAGGCCGAACATCACCATGTGACCCAGCTCGCCGGTACGGCTGGCGCCCAGAATAACCTTGGTGCCGGCCACCATCAGCTGGACCGTGACAACCTCTGCACTTGCGATGTCCATCAGTTCATGCCATGCCTCCTGTGCGGCCCCGGGGTCCCCGATTTCCAGCCTCACCCCGCCCCCATCGCTCTTATAAAGCGGGCCGATCACCTTCATGGCCAGGAGATAACCGATCTTTCGGCAAGCCGTTTTCAGGTAATCCTTCAGATAGTGCCATCCAATCAATACTATGAGACTCAGATCAAGTCGCTAGAATTCGACTTTCAGTCCTTATCGAAAACTGCACATTCAGCATAGTCTGGAATTGCAAGTATTTCAGCGCAATCATTGCCCTAAGTCCGGCTCTACTGTCAGCCCTTATTAGAGATATGATATCTGTTTCGTCCTGTCCGTTTGGCCTGGTACATCGCTGAGTCGGCATTTTTGAGAAGGATATTCTCTGTCGTTCCATCATCGGGATGGACGGCTATTCCCATGCTTGTAGTCACAAAGAGCTGATAACCGCCGATAAGAAAAGGTTTCCGAAAACTCTCAACGATCTTCCGGGCGACCGGGATCAAGTCATCCACTTCTTTCAGGCCTGGAATCATCAGAACAAACTCGTCACCGCCAAAGCGCGCAACGGTATCACTCTTCCTCAATGCCGCGCTTAGTCGATCTGCGGCGGCCTTGAGAAGAAGGTCCCCCACATCATGACCCAGGGTATCGTTCACTTCCTTGAAATGATCTAAGTCAAGCATGCTAACAGCGACACGCCTCTGGTTTCTCCTGGCCTGAGCCATGGCGATGCTCAGACGATCGCAGAAGAGAACCCGGTTGGGAAGACCCGTTAGGGAATCATAATAAGCCATCTGATGGATTTTTTCCTCTGCCCGCTTGCGGTCGGTTATGTCCATAAGGGTCCCCTCGTAATACAAGAGTGACCCTTCGTCGTCCTTTACCGCGCGGGCGTTGAGGGAAGCCCATATCTCGCCGCCGTCCTTCCTCAAAAGGCGGGTCTCAAAGCCCCTTACGAATCCTTTTGTTTCAAGGATTTTTTTAAATTTTTCCCTGTCCTCTGAGTTTGCGTAGTGCTGTTCACCAAGATTTGTCAGGGTTTCCGTAAGTTCCCATGGGGAGTCAAAACCCAAGAGATTTGCGAGGAAAGGGTTGGCGCTGAGGAAGCGTCCATCCGGTGTGGTCTGGAAGATACCCTCAACGACGTTCTCGAAAAGAGACCGGTACTTCTCCTCACTCTCCCGCAGGGCCTTTTCTGCGTTCTTGCGGCCGGTGATGTCGCGAACAAATACAAACAATCGCCCACCGTCGGTTGCTAAATAGTTAACGCTGATTTCAACGTCGACAATCATACCATCCTTGCGCCGGTGGCGGGTCTCAAAGCGGTCGAAGCCGGTTTCCTCTATCCTCTGGATGCGTTTGGCTGTTGCCTCTGGGTTTTCTATTGCCTCGATATCCGCAATCGACATATTCAGCAGCTCTTCGCTACTGTAGCCTGTCAAACGGCAGTATGCGTCGTTCACATCCACAAAACGCCCCTGCATATCCGCTTGCCAAAAGCCATCTATAGTCGTGTTGATGATAGTGCAATATTTTTCCGCTGCTTGTTGCAGAGCCTCCGCAGCCCGTTTGCGGTCGGTGATGTCACGGATGCTGGCCTGCAGGACTTCCTGGTTTCCGATTCTTACAGGTGTGAGAATAACTTCCGCGGGAAAGACTTCACCGGTCTTGCGCTGATGCAGCCATTCAAACCGGTGTGCATTTCCCTCCCGAAAAACCTTGTCGATGAACTCCCGTGAAGTCTCCACAGACGGCCGCCCGTCATGCTGCAACGGAGGGGAAAGGTCCGCCGGCCGCTTTTCAAAGAGGTCGTTCTTGCTTTGGAGACCGAAGAGCTCCAGTGCCCGCTGGTTGCAGTCAAGGAACGTTCCCTCTTTCGTAGTAAGTGTAATGGCGTCGTGGGAGCCTTCAAAAGCGGCTCTGAACTTCTGTTCATTCTCCTGAGACGCCTCCAGGTATTGCCGGGTATTGGATGCAGTCCGCTCCAATTCCCTAACCCGCTTCTCAAGTTCCTCATAGGTAGGCTTAGCAGACATGATTACTACCTCTGTCTTCCCACTCCATTTGACTCAGTACTACGAAACCGATTGTAGCCAGCTGTCGGGCTCCAGTTCGGACCCCATACTGGACAGCCTTTGTAGCGCTATAACTCGAGGAAGCTTCAAGAACGAGCTTGATCATACCATCTGATCGAGGGAAAATGAACCATGTTCACGGCAAAGGGCCGTGCCCAACTAAACCCTTCGCAAGGAGGTCTACTCATGAACGTATCCAAGGCCATTGAAAGGTTGTGCCAGGGCGATGGATTCGCGGAAGTAGAAATCCGCTGACCGGGAATTTCGGCGAGCAAGGATGTTAATGGATTTTATTAAGGCGTGCCTCAGCTGTGCCCGAATGACTACCACTTCCCGGGCTATGCCGACCAATCGATGGGAAACGCCGGCATTATTGAACTCGCTTCCCAGTTGGAGTGTAATGCGGTATTGATCCGGAATACCGGCGATTCCAGACCCTGCTGAATGTGCATGATAAGGAAGAGGCCCCACCAGGATCAATAGCAACGCCCTTCCCAAAGAGCTGGTTGACCGCAGACGCTTCCTGGCTCTGCCGGTGGTGCATCTGCTTGTCCGGCAACTCGATCAGCTAGCAAAGGACCTCTTCACGCGATAAGTCTCCCGAATCGGCACCAAGGAGGCCTGGTAGCCGGTGGTCTATGTTATTGCCTGCTTGTACAGAGCCAGGAGCCCTTGCCCTTCAAGGCTCTTGAGTCGAGGTGTCTGGTGTTACGCTTGGCCGGCTAAGGCATCTTGGTGGGAACAGGAAGAAGTGAGTAGCGGCATGGATATAATCAAGTGAAACTCTTTATGGACGAGGCTGTGGTGAGTGAAAGATTCAACCACTTATTTTGTTGGTGATTCTTTTGGTGGTACTCAGGCAATCAGGCCTATAACTATTTGAATTTATTAGGTAGATGGCGGAGAGGGTGGGATTCGAACCCACGTGCCCCGCTTCTAACGGGACAAGTCGATTTCGAGTCGACCCCGTTACGACCACTTCGGTACCTCTCCGCATATCAACAGGCCCCTTTCTTCGCGAGCGGAAAAACCCCTGGATCAGCCGCCTGCAGGCCTCCTCCTCTACACCGGAAACCACCTCGATCCGGTGGTTCAACCGGAAATCGTGCGCAAGGTCGTACAGTGAGCCGGCCGCCCCCCCCTTGGGGTCAAAAGTCCCGAAGACAAGTCGGGCCACCCTGGCGTGGAGTGCGGCCCCCATGCACATAAGGCAGGGTTCAACCGTGACCACCAGGGTGGAGCCTGTCAGGCGGTAGTTGCCGAGCAGGGCAGCCGCCTCCCTCAGGGCCAGGATCTCGGCATGCGCTGTCGGGTCCTTGAGGGCCCGGGGACTGTTGTGGGCCCTGGCAACCACCTTTCCGCCGGCATCCACGACTACAGCACCCACAGGCACCTCGCCTTGAGCTGCGGCCTTTTCCGCCTCGTAAAGGGCCTCTTTCATCAAATGATAGACATCGACAGGCATGATGTCAAAGGCTTTATCATGTTTGATATGACGCGTCAACACGCAGGATGGACGCCGGATGGAGGCCACCCAGGGCTGATTAACTCTCGTGACCCTCTTGCTCTCATCTATTTCACCACGAAGACCACAAAGCACAGATCAGCCTTGCGGCAAGCGTCGAAGGCTTATATGCACTTCGTGATCTTTCTGGTAAAACAAAGCCTCAATAACGAGGTTTTTTCCTGAACTCACAGGAGGGCCTGTTCCCTCTTGGCATTTTTGCCTGGTCTGGTAGTCTGATGCCGGGCGGCGGCCCTCCAAAGGTTCATGAGCATAGGATATTTGCCCGCCACTGTGGATGACAATTCCGACAAATTTTGTAGAAGGGACTCGAGGTTTCGACCATAGGTTGGTCGGGAGCAAAGCTCCCTCCTGCAGAGCTTTAAAAAATACATTTTTCACGGTAAAGACCATCAGGTGAAGACCTACCGTGATTGCCGACCGGCAAGAGGATGGAACATGGAACCCTTCTACGACACGGCGAGCGACGAACATGTGGCCCGGGAGAAAGCCAAGGCACGACGCCTTAGGGCCACCGCCTGGTGGGACCGCCGGGTACAGCCGGGGGTCTGTCACTACTGCGGCAGAACCGTGGGGCGCGCCGCCTTGACCATGGATCACATCGTCCCTTTGGCTCGGGGGGGACGCAGCACAAAGGGGAACGTGGTTCCGGCATGCAGGGATTGCAACAGCAGGAAAAAGTATCTCCTCCCCGTGGAGTGGCAGGAATACCTGCAGAAACTCGAAGAAGGGAAAGAAGACGACTGAAGAGGCCTCTGCACTTGCCGCAAACCGCTCAGGCAGACGCCGTGACGCGTACTTTCATTCCCTGTACTTTTCCGGGCGCAGGCGTCACGCGGTCCGAGGCCCTTCCCCCGCTCACGGAAACCTCCAGGCAGCCGGTGCTTCCGATCAGCGCCAGTGCCTCGCCTGCAGGGACATCCCCGTAGCAGGCCCGAAGCCCCTTCACTTCCAGGTCTCCGGTGCGAATTCGGGGCTCCCTTCCCTGAAGGAAGGCGGCGAGTTCATTCCAGGAAATGTTTGTCACCAGGTTGCCGAACCTGTCGACCCGGGTAACCTCCCCTGAAAGGGCACCTCCTTCCTCCCGGGGCCTGTCCACATCCAGGGCGACCGGGTCTTCAATGATGTCCCCCATCTCATGGGGATCCCGGCCGGAGGCCAGGTGGGCGGCTACCGGAGCGAAAACGTCCCTGCCGTGAAAGGTGCTGCTTACGGGCCTGCGGAAGAAACGCTCGTCCCGAACGTGCACCACGCGGCGCTCCATATCCTGAAGGAGCAGCGGCCAGAACAGACCGTTATCCGGTCCCACCAAAAAACGCCCGCCGGACTCCGCTGCAAGCGCCCGCCTGTCCGTACCCACACCAGGGTCCACAACCCCCACATGCACGGTCCCGGGCGGAAAACAGGGGACCGTTTGGAGCAGGATATCGGCGGCTTCGCGAATTGAGCCCGGCTCTATGTCATGCGTCACGTCCACGAGAACGGCCTCCGGATGAATTGAAAGGATGGCCCCCTTCATGGCCGCTACGTAAGGGTCCCTCCAGCCGAAATCCGTGGTCAGGGTGATGATGCCCGATAGTTTCATGATCCTTTGCTCACCATATTATGACTTTTCGTTTTCTCAAAGGCCTCGCAACAAATATGTCTATTTACAACACTAAAGACCCTGTCGCGGAAAAGCCGCAACCAATACTGGAAAAAGCAAAAGTTTTTCAAAAGTTTTTTGTCTCTTGCAAAGACGTCAGAAAAATCCTGAATTATATTGTCTTTGCGATCCTTGCGCCTTTGCGGAAAAACCTGTTTTTCGTCTCAAGGAAACAAGAAATCCATTGATAGAAGTGCGAAGAATACGGGAACAAGTCAGCCCGGTTGTCTTCCCTGCCGGGTTGGTCTATGCTGCCACCAATAAGGAGGGTTGCTATGCCCTTGGAAGACCATAATATACTCGTCCACATCGGCGTGGTCCACTCGGCATACAAGGGACGAAAAGACGCCCCTTCTCAGGGTCGGCACAGGGACGAAGCGAGCACCTTGGAGATCTTCGAGCGATTCGAACCGGGGCTCAAAGACGTGGAGAGCTGCTCACACCTGATCGTACTATACCTCCAGCATCAAGGGGACCGGCACCGGCTTCAGACCCGGACCCCGTGGGGCCCTGAGATTCACGGCGTCTTTGCCACGAGGTCCCCTGACCGGCCAAACCCCATCGGGCTGTGCACCGTGGAACTCGTTGAACGAAACGGGTGTTTCCTCACGGTTCGATGGCTGGACGCCCTGGACGGCTCGCCTCTGCTGGACATCAAGCCCTACTCCGCCGGCGTGGACGCAGTTCCCGAGGCCCGGATCGGCTGGCATGAAAAAGGAGACCTTTAGACTTGTGCCCATCCAGAAACGCTTTTTTGGCACTAGCAAGTTTCCAATTCAGAGAGGACGGGATTTCTCCGCTCCCGGCCTCCGGAGCCGCCTCCAGCACTGTCGGGTTGTGGGCAATGGCCCGCCTTGGGAAAATGCCATATACTGTTTGAAAAAACCCCGGTATTGTGCTATCCACTGCCGCAGATTTTTATATTTTTTCGAACTTGATGATCGTCATAATAGTGCATTTTCCAACAGGGCACGCGTAGACCGCAAGGGCAAAAGAATCGCCGTTGCAAACCCCCTGCACGAAAACCAAGAGGAAAGGAGAGGGCAACATGACCGCAAAACTGATCAAAGGAACCGAAATCCGTGAGGAAATACTCAAGGAAATAGGAGAGGAGGTCGCGAAACTGAAAGAGGAACACGGTGTCGTTCCCGGCCTGGTCACAATCCTGGTGGGTGAGAACCCGGCTTCGATCTCCTATGTTACCCTGAAAATCAAGACCGCCGATCAGCTGGGTTTCAAGGAGGTCCAGGACAACCAGTCTGAAGACATTTCCGAGGAAGATCTGCTGGCCCTGATCGACAAGTACAACAAGGACGACAGCATTCACGGCATCCTGGTCCAGCTCCCACTGCCCAAGCACATCGACGAGAAAAAAATCCTCAACACCATCGACCCGGACAAGGACGTGGACGGCTTTCATCCGGTCAACGTGGGCCGCCTTATGATCGGCGGGAGCGAGGTCAAGTTCGCCCCGTGCACCCCGGCGGGCATCCAGGAAATGATCGTCCGCTCCGGCGTGGAGACGAGCGGCGCCGAGGTAGTGGTGGTAGGCCGGTCCAACATCGTGGGCAAGCCCATTGCAAACATGATGGTACAGAAAGGCCCTGGCGCCAACTCCACCGTGACCGTGGTTCACACCCGCACCAAGGACCTTGCAGCTCACTGCAAGCGTGCCGACATCCTTATCGTGGCCGCCGGCGTCCCCGGCCTTGTCAAGCCCGAGTGGATCAAGCCCGGGGCCTGTGTGATCGACGTGGGCGTGAACCGTGTGGGTGAGAAGGTCAGCGAAAAGACCGGCAAGAAGGTGGCGATCCTTAGAGGAGATGTGGACTTCGACGCGGCCGTGGAAATCGCCGGCTATATCACCCCGGTTCCCGGCGGGGTGGGTCCCATGACCATCACCATGCTCATGAAGAACACGCTCAACTCCATGAAATTCAAGCTGGGCCTCATGTAGCCCGTATCTCTTGGACAATCCTGACCGAAGGGGGCAGTCCCAACCGGGCCTGTCCCCTTTTCGGTGATGGGGCCGGCCGGGAGAACGAAGCCTGTTTACGGGCGCGACCATATCAGGGGGTACCATCGCAGGGCTCGGCCTGGCGCCCCTCTGCCTGGGGGCCGCCGCCGATACGTGGAGCTTTCAGGCGGGCATTCTTGTGACCGGCTTAATCATTGCGGGTGCCGCATTCGTGACCCTGCTCGTACAGGATATCTGAAAACCCTGTTCTCATCCCATTACCTGATATGTTTCCAGGGCAACAGGTTTTGATGGGTTCGACTCAGCCTTTCTTGATTTCCCTTATAATCGCGGGCAGGACTTCGTGAAGGTCACCGATCACTCCATAATCAGCCTTTGAAAAAAGCGCTGCTTCCGGATCATTGTTTATCACCAGGATGCGCTTGGCCCCCTTGCACCCTACCATGTGCTGGATGGCCCCGCTGATTCCGCAGGCGATATAGAGCTCCGGCGCAATCCGGTTCCCCGTAAGCCCGATCTGATCCGAGTGGGGCCGCCATCCGTTGTTCGTGGCCACCCGGGAACCACCTACCGCGCCCCCCACAAGCCCCGCCAATTCCTCCAGAACGGCATACCCTTCTTCACTTCCCACCCCACGTCCTCCCCCAATCACCACCGGCGCTGTCTTGAGGGTTATTCCATCGGCTACAGTCTCTTCCAGGGCCGTGACACGCACTCGAAAATCGGTGTCCTCGAACACGGGAGAGAACACCTCCATAGTTGGTTCGTTAAACAAGGATGCTTCCTCGGGCTCCATCACGTGAAGGGCCACGGTGGCAAGCCTTGGATCGCCTTCCACAACCGCCTCTTCCAGAAGGCTGCTCCCCCAGCGCAGGCGTGTCACCTTGAAAGGGTCACCCGGATGCATCCCGGAGCAATTTGCCGCCATGGGAAGATCGGCTTTGGCCCCCACATGTCCCATCACCTCGTTTCCCCTGTCCGTTCCGGGGGCCAGGACCACCTCGGGACGCCTCTCCTCCATGAGCGTTAGAACCACCCGGGCCCAGGCCTCCGGTGCATAGTGTTCCAGCCGGTCGCCCTCGGCCAGGATGATGTTCGACATTCCGTAGGGTTTCAGGCTTTCCGCCAGGGGGCGGGCCTCCGGGCCTACAAGTACCGCGGTGAGCGAGGTCTCCATTCGGGCGGCAAGCCCGCGGGCGAACGTGAGCATCTGAAGAGAGGACTCTTCCAGCACCCCCCGGTCGTGTTCTACAAGTCCGATAATCATGACGGAATCACCTCCAGGTCTTTTAACAGTTCGACGACCTTGGGGGCCGCGGCCGAACCCTCCCCCAGCATCTCCACTTTCTTGCCCTGCTCCGGCGGATGACTGAGTTCAAGCATTTGAAGCCCGGCGCCGCTACGTTCGGGCCGGACCCGGTCGACCGGTTTTTTCTTGGCCTTCATTGTCCCTCGCAGGCTCGGATATCGCGGGAGATTGATACCCTCCTTCACCGTAATCACCGCAGGCAGAGGGACTTCATAGACCTCCCATCCGCTGTCGACCTCCCGCTTACAGACGGCCTTGTTGTCAACAAGCTCCAGGTGCTTGATGCCTGTCACGCAAGGGAGGTTCAAAGCGTGAGCCACCCGGATCCCCACCTGAAAATCACCCGTATCCGCCGCCTCGTTGCCGAACAGGAAAAGGTCAAAGCCTACACCTTCCCGCCCCCCGGCGCGGATTGCCTCTACGATGGCCCTGGCGGTCTCCCCGGGGTCCCACTCACCCTCCTCCACCTCGAGCAGGATCCCCCTGTCCACTCCCCTGGCCAAAGAGTCCCTGAGCTGTTCCTCGGCGCCATCCGGCCCCAGCGTCAGGACGGTGGATACACCTCCGTCCTTCTCTATCCACTGAACCGCTTCCTCCACCGCGCACTCTTCATGCGGGCTGATGGTAAAACCCAGGTTGCGCGTAACAATGGCCCGGCGGTCTCCGGTGAGCTCTACCTTGGCGCCGATATCCGGAACGCGCTTGATGCAAACCAGGATGTTCATCGAGAGCCCTCCTTCAGCCTTTCATCCGTTCGTTAGCCGGATCGAACAGGGGCGTGTTGCCCACGACCTCGACGGTGACGGGATATCTCTCCAGAAAGTACTCCACCTGGAGCTTTTTCCCGGTCTCGGCGTGTTCCGGCGGCAGGTAGGCCATGAGAATAAACTTGCCCAGAGAAGGGCCGGCGCCCGCACTGGTCACATAGGAACGCCGACCCTTGCGGTCCACGATAGGATCTCCACCGGGGCTCAGGACCGGTACATGGCCGACCATATACCTCTGTTCCCCGGAGGACGAGGTATGGTCGTCGACCGTAAGAGTACACAGGAGTGCTGCAGGTTCCTCTTCACGGGCCTGGAGGTAGGCCGCTTTTCCTATGAAGTCCTGGGCCTTGACCTTGGGCCGCTCCATGCCGGCTTCCACGGCGTTGTACTCGGTTTCCATCTCGTTGCCATAGAGACGATAGCTCTTCTCCAGCCGGGCAGTGGTACCGTAGACGCCGATGCCCGCCGGCACCACCCCGTGAGGCCGGCCCGCCTCCCACAGAATGTCCCAGAGGCGCAGGCCGCTTTCAAAGGGGGCGTAGAGCTCCCAGCCGAGTTCGCCCACATAGGATATGCGAAGGGCCCACACCGGGATCTCGTTCACACGGATCTCCTTGACCGTCCCGAACCGAAACCCTTCGTTGCTAATGTCATCTTCGGTGACGGACTGGAGGAGATCCCGGGCGCTTGGCCCCCACACGCCAACCGTGCATAAGGCCGAGGTCCGGTCGTGCAGCATCGCCGATCCGTCCTCAGGCAGGTGATCCTTGAACCACTTCTTGTCCACACCGCCGTGACCGCCCCCGGTGACCACGCGGAAGGAGTCTTCAGCCAGGCGGGCGATCATAAGGTCCGTCCGGATGCCGCCGAAACGGTTCAGTAAAAGTGTGTAAACCGCTTTGCCCAGGGGCACATCCATCTGGGCCACGGCCAACCGTTGCACCACGTCCAGGGCTGCGGGGCCTGAGATGTCAAAGATGGCGAATGCACTCAAGTCGATCATGGCCACCCGGTCTCTCATGGCCAGGTGCTCGGCATTGATGACGGGAGACCACCAGCGACCGTCCCACTCGTTGGGTCTGTCGTTGACCCGCTCGCCATACTCCTCAAGGAGCTTACTGTTGGACTCGTACCAATGGGGGCGTTCCCAGCCCGCTGTCTCGAAGTAGACCGCCCCGAGTTCAGAGGTCCGCGGATGAAAAGGGCTGATCCGCACGTTGCGGGAAGACTCCCACTGTTCCTGCGGATGGACGATTCCGTATGTCTTGTTGAAACCTTCGGATGCCCGGTTCCACACATAGGACTTGGTACGAGCGTATGGATAGAACCGGGCGATGTCCATCTCGTTGGGATCGATCTCCGGGGCGCCGTCGGTCATCCACTCGGCCACCAGGCGCCCTATTCCGGGTCCTTCCTTGATCCACACGGCTGCAACGGACCAGAGTCCCTTGACCTCCGGCGTCTCACCGACCAGGGGCGCCCCGTCGGGGGTCAGAGAGATGAGACCGTTTATGGCGTATTGAATCTCCACGGAATCATGATCGAGCATCTCGGGAAGGAGGTCCAGGGCGTCCTCCAGCTGGGGATCAAAGTCATCTTTGGTGAAAGGCATCTCCGTGGGAGAGAGCTTGGCCTCATCGATTGAAGGGATGTCGTTCGGGTCATAGAGGATCGGCCTGTGGGCGTACGAGCCGATCTCCAGGTTTGCGGCCGACTGGCGCTCGTACATAAGCGTGCTCATGTCACGCAGGATGGGATACTCGATCTCCCCCTTGGCCTCGGCAAACTGGGGCACCGGCCCGGCGTCTATCATCTGGTGCGCAACAGGCGCCAGTGGGATTGCCGCCCCTGCCATCTCGGCAATGCGCGGGCTCCAGACTCCGCAAGCAATGATTACATAGTCGGCTTCTACTTCCCCGCGGGAGGTATTGACTGATTTAATACGACCTCCCTTGACATCCATTCCCAGCACCTCGGTGTTGGGGAAGGCACTCAACGCCCCCATTTCCTGGGCCTTTTCCCGCATAATTGTGCCGGCCTGCAAGGAGTCCACCACCCCCACGGAAGGCGTGTAAAAGCCTCCCAGGATCTTTTCCCTGTTCACCCAAGGAAACAGTTTCAGAACGCCGTCCGGATCCAGAAGCTCAGCCTCGATGCCCCAGCACTTGGCCGAGGCCACGCGTCGCTTCAGCTCCTCCATACGTTCCTTGGTCCGGGCCAGTTCGATTCCGCCGCTCTCCCGGTGAACACCCATGGCCTTGTACTGCTCAGTGCTGTCTTGAGTGAGCTGGGTCATGGTCTTGCCGTGGTCCACGGGGAAAATGAAATTCGAGGCATGTCCGGTAGACCCTCCCGGATTGGGCAGTGGGCCCTTGTCCACCAGCACCATGTCTTTCCATCCCTTTTCAGCCAGGTGAAAGGCAACGCTGTTTCCGACGATGCCGGCCCCGATGATGACGACCTTCGCGTGACTGGGAAACGTGCTCATGGTTTACTCCCTCCCTGTTCCTTCTTGATAATGGGTTTTCTTACAGCGGACGGCCGTATGCGTGCGTGTTACCACGTGAGCTGGCTTCGTATGTGTTCGATAAACCGCTTTGTATGGCGCTCCAGGATCTGCGCGCACCCATCCCCGTCACGTTTTTCAAGTGCTTCAATCAGTCCTTCAAACTCTTCAGCAAGCCCCCCGTAGTACTCGTCATCGGCCCTGGAAAACGTCCAGATGCGGACTGCCTGGTCGCGAAGCATCCCCAGGATCTTTACGAGCACTTCGTTCCTGGTGGCCCTGTTTATTAGATCGTGCAGCTCGAGATCGAGGCGCATGAGCACCTTGGGATCGTGTTCCTCCTTCATGCGGGCGATGTGGCCCCTTACCTGTTCGAGTTCCTCGTCCGTGATCCGGGCCGCGGCCAGTGTTCCTGTCAGCCGTACAAGGAATGAACGGATCTCAAACACGTCCTTGAGCTGCTGAAAGCTGACCTCAGACACGATCGTACCCAGATTGGGGAAGATCTTGACGAGCCCTTCGGCCTCCAGCCGGATGAAGGCCTCGCGCACCGGCGTCCGGCTGACGCCGAATTCCTCGATCAAATCTTTCTCCCGAAGGACCTGCCCGGGCTCAAAATCCAAAAGGACGATCCTTTTCTTGAGCTCAGCATAGATGGGGTTTTCGTTCATTTTGTCTCCGATATACTGGTACAATATTACTCTTGCTTTTATGGTTGAAAGCCAGTATACTTTTGTTTAAAATCGCCTGTCAAGACCAAAAGTGAAGTGTTTGCCCCGGTTGCCTGTCAATCCCGGGCAAGGACATCGGAGGCCCCCATGGTAACCCGCGAGATCTTCTGGAACGTACCGTTCGCCGGAGAAATCACCTTTTACGTCCTGAGCGCCGCGGCCGTCGGCGTGTTCGGCTACGGTGTATATGTGAACGTGCGCCGCATCCTGGCGGGAAAGCCCGTTGCGGTTTCCTGGGGCCGCGTAGTATCGCAGCTGGCCGGGTCCTTGGCCCTCATAGCGACCAATAAAGCCGTCCTGCGCAGGCACCCGTTGGGTGGGGTGATGCATCTTTTCATCATGTGGGGCATGATCATACTCTTCATCGGGACCGTGATCATCTCCATCGAGTATGACCTGTTTCGCAAGTTACTGGGAATGGAGCAGGGCATCTGGTTCGGCCGCTTTTTTCTGGGTTACGAACTGGTGCTGGACTTGTTCGGCCTGCTCCTGGTTGCGGGGTTGGTCTTGGCGCTGGTCCGGCGGTATGTGCTTCGTCGACCGCAACTCAAACGCCGGACCACGGACTGGGTCCTGCCGGCCTGGCTGCTGGCCATCGCTGTGACCGGCTTCATCGTAGAGGGCCTGAGGCTTGCGGCATTCCAGGGACAACCTGGGTACGAGCTTGCGTGGTCCCCGGTGGGTTATGCCTTATCCGTCCTGTGGACGGACGTGGGGACCGACGCACTCCTTGCCTGGCATGCCGGATCCTGGTGGATTCACAGCGTGGTTGCCCTGGCAGGGGTGGCCTGCCTGCCGTTTGCGCCCAAGGTCATGCACGTGCTCACGGCAGGGGTCAACGTCCTGTTCAAGGACCTGCGCCCGCAGGGGCGACTTGCAGCACTGGACGTAGAGGGGGCCTTTGAGCGGGACGAGGTGTTGGGTGTGGACAAGCTCGCCGACCTCTCGAGAAAAGACCTCCTGGATGTGGCCGCCTGCACCGAATGCGGTCGATGCGACTTGAACTGCCCGGCGAGTATCGCCGGCAAGGTGCTCTCCCCCAGGGACGTCATCCTGGGCCTGCGCAGGCAGACAAACGAGGAGCGTCCGTCCTTTCACAAACCCACTGATCCGAAACGTGTCCTGGAGGCCTGGATCCGGCCCGAGGCAATCGAGGCCTGCACCACCTGCATGGCCTGCGTGGAGGCCTGCCCCGCCTTTATTGATCCGCTGGGCAAGATCCTGGAGATCAGGAGATGCGAAGTGATGATGCAGGACCGCTACCCCGACACATTCGGCGAGGTGTTTGCGGGTACGGAAAAGCGCGGCAACCCATGGAACGAGCACCCTACGGCCCGGCTCGACTGGGCCAAAGGCCTCGAGATAAGGACCATGGCCGAGGCGGCGGAGGCGGGCGAGAGCGTGGACTTCCTCTTCTGGGTAGGGTGCTCGGCCGCCTTTGATCCACGCAACCAGAAGATCGCCCGCAGCCTGGTGCGAATACTGAAGGAGGCCGGTGTCTCCTTTGCAGTGCTCGGCGAGGAGGAACGCTGCACCGGCGATCCGGCCCGGCGCATGGGCCACGAGTACCTTTTTCAGGTGCAGGCGGAAACCAACGTGGAGACGCTTTCAGGATACGGGGTGGAGAAGATCCTCACCCTCTGCCCCCACTGTTACAACACGTTCAAAAAGGATTATCCGGACTTCGGCGGAAATTACGAGGTGGTCCACCACACTGAACTTATTCGGGATCTCGTGGACACGGGCAGGATCACGCTGGAGCACGCCGTGAAAGGTACTGCTGTTTTCCACGACTCATGCTATCTCGGCCGCCATAACCGCATCTTCGATGCCCCGCGGCACATCCTGGAAAAAATACGCGGCCTTACGATCGTGGAAATGGAGCGGAGCAGGGAATTCGGCATGTGCTGCGGGGCGGGTGGCGGGTTGACCTGGATCGAGGAGGAACCCGGGCACCGGGTCAACGACCGCCGCGTTGAACAGGCCCTGTCCGCCCTGGCAGGACGGCCTGAACAGGCCCCTCAAATCCTTGCCACTGCCTGCCCGTTCTGCATGACCATGTTGGAAGACGCCCTGGCGGCAAGAGAAACCGGTCTTAAGGAAAAGGACGTTGCCGAACTCGTGGCCGAGGCTATGGGATTGGAGGCCTGACTCACGTCCCGCTGGTTATTCGAGAATCAAAATTTGAGCATGGCGCAGAGATTGGGCAAAATGCGGCGTTTGCAGTGTTCCCTAAACGGCAGGAATAAATCTTAAAGGATATTCCGATCAACACAGGGCGTTCACGCCTCGATCTCAGTGGAGATTCGGCGGGCCGTGGATTTCCGAGACGTACCGGGGAGTTCACTCAGTTCGATTCATCGTCGTCCTTCTTGACCTCCGGCAGCTTGTAGAACTCGACACCTTCTTTTCTCAAGACCTGCTCTTCCTCCCCGGTTGCAGCCCCGCGGATATTGCGTTTCTCCTTCACACCGTAATGCATCTTCAGGGCCTCGGCGGCGAAATCCGTGCCTACATTCTCGAAGTTCCGGTTGATGTAGTGAACCACCTCCCTGGCAAGTCTCTGATAATCAATCGTTGTTTCCCCCCGGGAGGCCGCCGGCCTGCTCGAACTTCGAATGGCCACCGGTGACAGGACCCTCCGGACCTTGGTGTCTTCACAATAGGGACACGTCACCAGGCCCCTTTTGTTCTGCTCCTCAAAGGAGGCAAGATCTTTGAACCAGCCCTCGAAGGTATGTCCTCCTGAGCATTCCAGATCAAAGGCAATCATGTCCTCTCCGTTATCATATCCGCCCCTGTTTCTCAGGTATCGGCCGGGCTGTCACCACGCAGGGAATTCCGGGCGGAAGGGCGGTCTCGCTTCCGCCCGCCTGCAATACGATGTGGGGGTCTTTTACCGCCGCATGTCACTTCTCGGCATAGAGTACGGCAAGGATCTTGGTGCTCTTATCTCCGTGGCATTTCACAAGGTGCGGCACCGTTGAATCATAGTAGATGGCGTCTCCCGGATCCAGGATATGAATCTCCTCCCCCAGCCGGACCTCCATCCTGCCCTGAAGGACGAAAATGAACTCCTGACCGTCGTGAGAGGAACGTTCTTCCTCTGTCTCCGCAGGATCCAGGGTCACCAGGAAGGGCTCCATGTGCCGGTCTCTCTTGTGGGGAGCGAGGGATTCGAACTCGTATCCGTACTGTTCGCCTTTTTGGGAATCGTGCCTTGATACCAGGCGCCGGTCGTTGTGTCTGACAATGGTGAACGGCTTGTTCTGTTCACCGGAGATGAAATACCCCATCTTCATCTCCAGGGCCTTGGCAAGTTTGATGATACTGCCGAGGGGCGGTGCTATACTCCCATCTTCTATGGCCGCCAGCGTGCCTTCATCGATACCTGTTCTCTGAACAATGTCCCGAAGACTCAACCCCCTCCGCTCACGGACCGCCCTGACGCGGGCCCCCACGTTGACCAGCTCCTCGTCCGCGGAACGCGTCTCGGGCCCGATGCTTTCCATGAAGTCCATCTCCTTGTCCTTCATGGCGGATTCCTGGCTGATCTGTCCCAGGAAATCCTCGTACCCATCAGTCTGACCCGCCCTTTTTCTCTCGTCCGTCATGGCTCACACCCTGTCCGTTACAGTATTTACAACTGACCCCCCGCTCAGAGCCGCCCGCCGTTTCTCACGAATTCCGCGCCCATGTCCATGGCTTTCTCATTGGCCGGAATCATGTTATGATATCGCACATCCAGGGCCTGGTAAAGCGCTTTCTTCAACGCTTTCCGGCTCAACACACGACTCCGTTCCACCAGTGCGCCCAGTATCACCATGTTGGCGAGCCTCTCGTTGCCCGCTTCCATGGCGAGTTCGAGGCCGGGCACCCGAAGGCAATCCACCCCTCGAACGTGGATCTCCTTTTCAGGGATCAGGGAGGTGTTCACCAGAAGAAGGCCGTTCTTCTTGACACGCGGGCCGAACTTGACGAGCGAGGGCAGGTTCATTACCACCGCCGAGACCGGGGTTTGAATGATGGGGGATCCGATCTCCCGATCAGAAACCACCACGGTGCAATTAGCCGTCCCTCCGCGCATCTCCACACCGTAAACAGGCATGTAAGTGACGTTTTTTTTCTCCTCCATGGCGGCATAGGCGAGGAGGTTGCCCATCAGCAGGACCCCTTGACCGCCGAAACCCGCTATGATGCTGTCGAAGTACATATCTCCCCTCAATTGAGTCCCCCGTCTTCCTTGAGCACACCCAGCGGATAATAGGGGATCATGACCTCGCTTACATGGACATTGGCCTGTTGCGGAGTCATCTTCCAATTTGTAGGACAGGCGGAGAGAAATTCCACGAACCCGAATCCGCGATTCTCCAGTTGTGCCTCAAAGGCCTTGCGCAGGGATTTTTTGGCGCGCATGAGGTTCTTGGGCGTGTCCACGGCACACCGTGCCACAAAGGCGGTACCGGTCAGCCCGGCCATGAGTTCCGCCATTCGGATCGGGTATCCGTTCAACATTTTATCCCGGCCGAACGGCGTGGTGGTGGTCTGCTGCTCAAGCAAGGTGGTGGGGGCCATCTGCCCGCCTGTCATGCCGAAAACGGCATTGTTGACAAAAACCACTGTGAGCCTCTCCCCGCGGTTGGCCGCATGGATGACCTCGGCGGTCCCGATGGCCGCCAGATCCCCGTCTCCCTGGTAGGTGAAGACGAAGCTGTCCGGCCGGGCCCGCTTGACCCCTGTGGCGGCAGCCGCCGCCCGCCCGTGGGGGGCCTCCAGCACGTCCACGGCAAAATAGTCGTATAGAAAAACCGAACACCCCACGGAAGCCACCCCTATGGTCCGCCCCTGAACCCCGAATCGGTCGAGGCACTCCCCCACCAGCCTGTGGATTATCCCGTGATGGCATCCCGGGCAGAAGTGAAACGGCACATCTGTGAGGGCCTTAGGCCTCTTGAACACCTGTTTCATCTATTTTATCCTTTTTCGATATACCTTGCGGATTTCCTTGTACAGCTCATCCGGGGAAGGGATGGATCCAGGGGGTCTACCGTAGAAATCCACTGCATCCGGCCCCACGGACAGCTCCAGGTCTTCCACCATCTGCCCGGTACTGAGTTCAAGGGCCATAAACCGCTTCACCCGGCCGGCGAGCTTGCGCAGTGCGGCTTTGGGGAAAGGATAGAGCGTAATGGGCCGAAACAGCCCTACCGCCATCCCCTTTTCTCTGCACATGGTCACAGCGTTCTTCAGTATGCGTGCCACGGAGCCGAACGCCACCACCACTAGCTTGGCGTCTTCCACGTGGACAGCCTCGAACCGGATTTCACGGCGCATACTCTGATACTTCCGGTAAAGCATCCAGTTGTGCTCCGTAAGCTGGCCCTCATTGAGATACAGCGACTTCAGAAGCCGAGGGTCTCTACCTTTCGCCCCTGTGAGAATCCATTCCTTTTCCGGGACCTTTCCGCGGTGCTTGCGTTGCGTCAAAGGCTCCTTCATCTGCCCCAGCAGGGCGTCTCCCAGGACCATTACCGGGTTCCGGTACCTATCGGCCAAGTCAAATGCTCTCATAGTGAGGTCGTAGCATTCCTGGACCGAGTGGGGGGCCAGCACTATGGTCCGGTAATCCCCGTGCCCACCTCCCCGGGTGGCCTGGAAGTAGTCTCCCTGGGAGGGAGAGATCCCGCCCAGGCCTGGTCCGCTTCGGCTCATATTCACTATCACTCCGGGGATCTGGCTCCCGCAGAGGTAGGATATGCCTTCCTGTTTGAGGCTGATCCCCGGGCTGGACGAAGAGGTCATTGCCCGGGCACCGGTGGCCGCAGCCCCCATGAGCATGTTTACCGAGGCGATCTCGCTCTCGGCCTGGATGAATGTCCCTCCTGCCCCCGGCAGGTGCCTTGACATGTACTCGGGAATATCGTTCTGGGGAGTGATGGGATATCCGAAGTAGAACCGGCATCCCGCCTCGATCGCACCCATGGCAATCGCCTCGTTCCCCTTAATGAAAAGCATCCTTGACCTTGACAACGACGCCCCTCCTGTTTCAGCGGCGCTCAGGCCGCATCATTCACTTGAAAACCATGATGGCTACATCGGGACACATCTCCGCGCAGAGTGCGCAGCCGTTGCACAAACGCGCCTCTCCGACCTCCATGGTGTGATAACCTGACCTGTTGATTCGTTTCCCAAGTCGAATCGCCCCTTTTGGACAAGCTGTCACACAGAGGCCGCATCCCTTGCATCGTTCCCGCCTGAGTTTGATACTCGCCATGTCTTCCGCCACGTTCCGAATTTCACAAGGCCTGTCGGGTTTACGTTATGCGCCTTGGCGCTAAATCATAGGGGTCATTCCCGGAAAGTCCCTTCAGAGATCCCGGCCTTGGAAATCAGGCCTCCGCGGGTTACGTCTCCAGGACAAAAATGACCTCCATGCGTACGCGGTATTCGGCGATTTTTCCATCCACCACCGAGACCCGCTGTTCGATCAAGCGCATTCCCGTGATGTTGCGCAATGTGGTGTTGGCTCGTTCGAAGCCCGCCTTGATCGCCTCATCAAAGCTGATCGGTGATCCCGCAATGATTTCGGTCACCCTGGCTACTCGTTCCATATTCATTCCCTCGCATAGACCCCCGGGCAGAATCGGCCCGGCAATCAGTGAAGCCCGCCCTCAGCCGTCATAGCGCCGCGGCGGACCAATCAAGCTCCGTGAGCATCTCCATGTTCTCCGCCATGTCCTTTTTGAGAAGCGCTCTGAGCTCGGTCGAAACGGGGCCGGGCCGGCCGGTCCCGATGGGTTTGCCGTCAAACCGAACCACCGGAATAATATTGATGGAGGTCCCCATGAGCATCACCTCCCTGGCGCGGTAAGCCTCCTCCAGGGACACTCGATCAAATTGGACACCCGCCAGCAGTCCCTCCCTCACCAGGGATTCGCCCAGATCAAACGCCCGCTTGACGGTGGTTCCGGCCAGTGTCCTCTCAAACCCTGGAATCTTTAGGATCCCATCCTCTGATACAAGCCCCACGTTCTCCGTGGACCCCTCGGCAAGAAAGCCCTCCTCGTCGAGCCCGACGGCATAGGGGCATCCTCCCTGTATCGCCTCCATCTTCATAAGGACGTTGGGCAGGTAATTGCAGGATTTGATCCTGGCGAAGAACGAGTGCTTGGCTGGGACCCTGCTGGTTATGACGCAGGTCCCTTCCCGGACGTAAGACTCGGGCACGTCCTTATAACGAATGATGATCACATACATCTGGGTCGCCGGGCACTCAAAGGGGTTTGTGCTGTAACCGCCCGGCCCCCTGGACAACGTAATCCTCACGATGCAGTCCTTTTCTCCTCCGCGAACCACAAGCTCACCCACGATGTCCTGAATATGATCGTAATCCGGAGGCAGGGTAAGAGAAATCGCATCAGCGGAGCGCTCAAGCCTCTCCAGATGAGGTTCCAGCTGGTAGATCCTCCCCCGAACGCACCGAAGGGTATCAAACACCCCGTCGCCCCTGTGCACCAGGTGATCGTCCAGCGGAACCGTCATGAGCGCCGGATCCGTCACAAACCCCCGCCACTGGCTGGAGTACATGATCAGGTAGTCCTTCTGCCAGGGCCTGGGTTCAAGATCCAGAATTTCGAAGACATTTTTCCTTGTAACCCTTCTTAACGCCACGTCATCTCTCCGGTGGACCCGTCTGGAAATCTTCGTCGCGTACGACACGAGCAAAAAAACTCACCTCTGGGTTCGGTGAGTTCGGTTTCCGAAGGAGACGCCCGTTTTACCATTCTCAATGACAGCGTCTTGACACCCCCGGAGGTCGGACATAAGATGTGATCCTTCCTATAAGGGAACAAAGCAAAGAAGAGCGGAAAAATCAACGTATTTTTGCTTTTCCCGCAACCGGCCCGATGGGCCCGGCGCTCAGAGAGGGCCTTCCAGGCCCCATCGTTACTGCTCCAATCACAAGCGGAGGCTTTCATGGTCGAAAAGCAGCACGTCATAGACGACATGACAATAAGGGACACCTGGAGGATGTTTCACATCATAGCCGAATTCGTGGAGGGATTCGACATCCTCCCGGAGACCTATCCGGCCGTGACCATCTTCGGTTCGGCCCGCACCTCTCCGGACAGCCCGGCCTATCGGGCCACCGAGGAGACGGCCCGCCTTCTGGTGCAGTGCGGGTTCAATGTGATTTCCGGGGGAGGCCCGGGGGTCATGGAGGCGGCAAACAAAGGGGCCTCCGAAGCGGGAGGAAAGTCTGTGGGCCTTCACATTCAGCTTCCCAACGAGCAGCAGCCCAACCCATTCGCCAACATACGCCTGGAATACCGCTATTTCTTTGTGCGCAAGGTCATGTTCGTCAAATACGCAGTCGCATATGTGATCATGCCGGGGGGATTCGGGACCCTGGACGAACTCTTCGAGGCCCTTACACTGATACAGACGGACAGAATCCGCTCCTTTCCCGTAATACTCATGGACTCCGCCTACTGGAAGGGACTGGTGGACTGGCTCAAGGAAATGCTGGTGGACCGCGGGGCCGTCGACCCCGAGGACCTTGACATCTTCACGATGGTGGACACGCCTCAAGAGGCTGTCAACATCATCCGCAAAACAGTGGTCCTCTGACTTGAATCATTTTCACCGTTAAAAGACCCCTCTTCCTGTAATCAACCGGTGTCTAAGATGTATTGCGGTAAAGTTATTGAAAAGATCACCCGCGGAGTGAAACGGAGTCGGGTGGATCTTTTGGTTCTTGTGGCTTTAGTAGCAACTCAGGGCTGGATTATAAGGAAAAATTCTGATCTGTGACTGCAACAGCCTGAGCAGCTTGCCTTTAACGCAGGTTAAGCAACTGCTCATGCAGTTTCAGTAGCATTTTTTTACTTATATTGTAACCTATTTGCGGTTAACGTCCCGAAGAATGAGTGATTATCTAGTTAGTTTCCATCCAGAAAAGCGTTTCTGGATGGGCACTAATTAACCCGGCACGAATCATGGATTTTCATGAACGGGGGAGACCGGCCCCTCAGGCCATGCCCGTTTGGGGTTGAGGTGGACTCTACGGAAAAGGACCTTATTCACCGCACAGCCGGCGACTTGGGGGTGGAACTCACAAAAATCCACCTCAAAAGGCTCCTCGCCTACCTGGACGAGTTGTGCCTCTGGAACCGCCGCACGAACCTCACGGGACTGCGGTCCCGAAAACGAATGGTGGTCGAACTCCTGGCCGACTCCCTGGTCCCGGCTCCGTCCCTTCCATTCTCAGCCAGCGTGCTCGATGTAGGCAGCGGCGCAGGCCTGCCCGGCATCCCTCTCAAGATTGTTCGCCCGGACCTACGGGTTGACCTCCTGGAGCCCTCGCTCAGGCGGCATCATTTCTTGAGACAGGTCATACGCATACTCGAAATGGGCGGGATTCAGGCCGTTCGAGGGCGAGTGGAGGACTACTCCCTGGACATCCTTGAGCCGCATGGTTATGACGTAGTCACGGCGAGGGCTGTTTCAGACCTTCGCGGCACAGTTGCTATATGTTCAGGCCGTGTGGCTCCCGGAGGCATGCTGGTGGGGTTCGGCGGGAGAAACGTGGAGGCCGGCCTGGCCCAAGCCCGGGACTGCATTGCCGAGACCGGTTTGTATCTCGAAAAATCCGTCAGTTATCTACTGCCCGATACCGCCGGAGAGAGGCATACCCTCTTCTTTCGTAAAGACCCTATTTTCGTAGAAGCGAAAGAATACTGAGAAGCTGAAGGTCGATGTACTTTTCCAGTGAGAGTCTTTTTCGGAAGTGCCAGTTCTTGAGGACCCACGTGTGGGCCATCATCATGATATTGTAAGCGGTCAAGTCCACGTCCACATCTTTAAAGACCCCCTTTTCGATACCTTCCTCGATGATTTCCCCGAATATGCGGATCACGTCCTCCTCGAGTTGCATTATGCGGGCCTTGGAGGCCTTGTCCAGGGAGCTGGACTTCTGGTAGATAAGGAGAGCCTTTTCCTTGTGTCGATCCAAAACCCGGAAATAAAGGATAACCGCGATGACAAGCTTCTCTTCAGACTCATGAATACCTTTAATCTCCCTGGTTAGGCTTTCATGGAAGATGTTGAGCACATCCTCCATTATCAACCGCATGATCTCCGACTTCTTCTTGACGTAGTGATAGGTCACGGGCAGGCTGACGCCTGCGGCCTCGGAGATCTCCTCGATGGAGGTGGCGGAAAACCCTTTTTTAGCGTAGAGTTTGCTGGCGGTGTCTACGATCTTTCGCCGTACCCTGTCGGCCGACTCGATCTGGTCGAGGACCGTCAGCTTTCTCTTCGTAGCGTCCATTTTTCTCCCCAGCGGGCCTCTCTTCTCGTGAGAAACGAGGATTGCCGCCCCCGGGGAACGGCCCCGGGGCCACGGCAATTGAGAAGCCTATTTCTGGTACTTGAACGAGACATTCAACCTGGTTCGAAAATTCTTGACTTGACCGTTCTCGATGCTGACGTCAAGCCTTGTCACTTCGGCGATTCTCAAATCCTTAAGGCTCGAGCCGGCTGTTTCCACCGCTGTCTTAACGGCCTCTTCCCAGGACGTGTCCGAGGTTCCAACCAGTTCGATGATCTTGTATGTGCTTCCAGCCATGACCTTCCTCCTTTCGAAAACGATGGGGTTGGGATTAGAGCGTAAGGGTTTCCTTTTATTCACCTCCTTTTTCCCAATTTCGCCCTCTATTCCTCTTGTCGGATTCGGGCTGAAAGGAACGAGCGCTCAGCTGACGCCCGGCCACGCTCAACCTGGAAAAACATTTTATCCGGTACCTCCCGTAACGGCGGGGGCTCCTGATCGCCGGTTTTCTTTAATTGTCCTTCTTTTCTGGGAGCCTGTCAAGAAGCATAGGAAAATGCCCCAACGGCAAGGTTCACCGGCGCGAAGAATGACACTTTCGTTTTTCGGTCCCATAGCCTTTCGATTTGGATAGCGATCCCGGTTTCGATTTGGATTTTCTCAAAAATCTTTTCACCCACACAAGTGGCCGATATATCGGCTATGAGTATTTGACAATCAGGTGCCTAAAGGCTATGTTTCCGTAGCACAAGTCATTCCAGTGTATGCCCCTTCGGGGGCGGCACGTGTCCGGTTCCGGCCCCGACACGGGGCGGGCCAAGAGGGAAGGCGGTGAGAACCCGCCGCAGGGTGGCCGTTGCTGTGATCCCGACACCTTGACAGGTGTAGTCATATCCACGCAACCTCCCCGTTTAGGAATGCCGGGGAGAAAAGCCACTGCCCTGATATGCGGGGTGGGAAGGCGAGCGTGGAGCGGGTCAGCCAGAAGACCTGCCGGACGCGACAGGATGGAGTCGCCATA
Source organism: Desulfatiglandales bacterium (assembly GCA_041685835.1). Lineage (GTDB taxonomy): Bacteria > Desulfobacterota > DSM-4660 > Desulfatiglandales > HGW-15 > JAIPEI01. Next base: position 21,615 of record JAWLEX010000008.1, on the reverse strand, counting down.
ACCCCATCCGGGTCCTGTTATAAGGACCCGGATGGGGTTTTCTTTTGCAAATACTAGATCCCGGAGGATAAGAAATGGAATGGAAAGCTGTTGCGGACCGGATTCAACCGGTCTCCAGGGAATACCTTGATGCGGCCTGGCAACGACTGGACGACCTGACCAAGCCCAAACGGAGCCTCGGCCTGCTGGAGGAACTGGCTGCCAGGTACTCGGCTATTCGCCGGGACACATCACCCCGGATCACCGGGAAAGCGGTCTTCGTCTTTGCAGGGGATCACGGAGTAGTGGACGAAGGGGTCAGCGCCTATCCCCGCGAGGTGACGACGCTCATGGTCAAGACCTTCTTGGCCGGGGGAGCCGGCATCAACGTACTGGCCCGATGTGCCGGGGCGGACGTTCACGTAGTCGATATAGGCATGGCGACCCCCCTTCCGGGCGCTCCGGGCCTGATCCAGCGATGTGTTCGAAGAGGAACGGGAAACATCCTCCGAGAGCCGGCCATGTCAAGGGAAGAAGCGGACCGGGCCATCGATGTGGGAATCGAAATGGCCCAATCGGCCCATAAGCGCGGCGTCAGCATTCTTGCTACGGGGGACATGGGAATCGGAAACACTACACCTTCATCGGCCCTGTTCGCCGCGCTCCTGCCCGCTCATGCCCGCGACGTCACCGGCCGAGGCACGGGACTCGATGACGCCGGCCTGAACAGCAAAGTCCGGGTGATCGAGTCGGCCCTGGAGCGTGCATCCAGGGAGCTGGGTGACCCTGTCTCGGCCTTAGCCGCAGTGGGCGGCCTCGAAATGGCCGGTATCTGCGGGCTGTGCCTGGGTGGCGCCTGCCTCCAAATGGCCGTCCTGGTGGACGGATTCATCTCCAGCGCAGGGGCCCTTGCCGCCATGCGCATAAACCCGGCGGTCGCTGACTATCTCATATTCAGCCATCACTCCGTGGAGAGAGGACATCGTGTCTTTTTCGACCGGGAGGGCCTCCGGCCCGTCCTGCATCTGGACATGCGACTGGGCGAAGGGACAGGGGCCGCCCTGGCCATGCAGATCCTGGAAAACGGGGTGAGGGTCTTAAACGAGATGGCCACGTTCGCTGACGCCGGCATAACACCCGCAACCTGATGACAGGAGGCTCCTCACAATGTTCAACGGGCTGATCACGGCGCTTCGCACACTCACCATCCTTCCGGTGCCGGGGCGGGAAAGCGACGACTTCGCCTCTTCCCTTCCCTGGTTTCCTGTAGTCGGACTCTTTCTAGGTATTATGCTGGCCCTCCCCGGACAGCTCTGGGGCCACCTGGTGGAGGGCTGGAGCGCGGGTGGTGCCCTGCTGCTCCTGATCGGCATGGTACTACTCACACGCGGCCTGCACATGGACGGTCTGGCGGATTGGGCGGACGCTCTGGGAGGCAGGCCGGACAGGGAGGTCCGCCTCGCCATCATGAAAGACCCTGGCCTGGGCGCCTTCGGCGCACTGGCCCTGATTACGGACCTCGCTGCCAGGTGGACCGCACTGGAGCGCCTTCTCGCCGTGGGATCGCCCTGGGTCCTTCTCCTTCCCCTGATCGTTTCCAGGACCATGATGGCGGAGCTGGCTGCTGTTCTTCCCTATGCCCGGAGCGGTTCGGGAACGGGTGAACCCTTTGTGCGAGGGTCCTCGAGACGCCGAAGGCTGACCGCCCTGATCTCAGGGCTTTTCCTTTCCATGGCGTGGGGAACGGCCGGGCTTGTTGTCTTCGCGGCGGGATGGACCGCCACCAGGTTCTTCGCTGTTCATTGCAGCAATGTGTTCGGCGGCGTCACAGGAGACCTTCTGGGAGCACTCAACGAAATTCTGGAGACCGGGCTCCTGCTTGCCTGCGCATGCGTCTTGCCCGGACCGGGAACACTCTGGTATACGATACCGTGGCTTTTCTGAGGACGATCCGATCTTCCACCCCTTTCTCATCCGGGAACGTGAGGAGATCCAGTGTGTTTCTCTTATAAACACGTGTCCGCCGGCAACCGGCTTGGCGACTGCGGAGTTAAAACCCGATTCCAGGGAGTCCCGCGGCCGGTTTTGATGAACGGGCCGATCGGCCCCTCTTTCATGCAACTTTGGGATAGACAATGAAACAGCACCTCACGCACCAGCACGGAGGACTTCCTGAACGGGACTTCGCCCGCCTTTCCGTTGAACCCAGACGCGTCATCGATTTCAGCGTCAACCTCAATCCCCTGGGATGCCCGGATATAGTGCAAAGCCACTGGGGTGAACTTGTGGAAGGCATAGACCGCTACCCCAGCCTGGACGGCCATGGTATCGTCCACTACCTCAGGGAGCGGTTGGGAGTGGCGGCGGATCAGGCCCTGGGAGGAAACGGTTCCACGGAGCTGATCTACCTGATCCCGCGTGCACTGGGTCTGAGGCGGGTAGCCATCGTGACGCCGTCTTACCACGACTACTACCGTGCATCGGTCCTTGCCGGCGCAGGGATCGCCTGCATCCCGCTCACCCCTGAAACGGGTTTTCAACCGCTCTCTGAGGAGCGGCTGGCCACGGCACTCGAGGACGCCGACGCCCTTTGGCTCGGCAACCCCAACAACCCGACAGGCACCTTCTTTCCCCGGGAGACCCTCAGCGGCCTGGCCGCAAATCATCCTGGAAAGTGGTTCATCGTGGATGAGGCCTTCATGCCGTTCCTTAAGGACTGGAAGACCGAGAGTATGGCAATGCGGCCGGTCCTGCCGAACGTCCTCACCATCCACTCTTTGACCAAGTTCTACGGGCTGGCGGGGCTGCGGCTGGGCGGGGTCACCGGTTCCACGGAGGTTATCGAAAGGCTTCGGGAGATAAAAGAGCCATGGACGGTTAACAGCGTGTCCGAATCCGTGGCCCCGCTGCTTCTGGAATGCGGCGACTACGAGCGCGAGACCCTGGATCTCGTGGTGAGAGAACGCAAGAGGCTCTTTCAGGCATTGCTGGAAGTGGAAGGCCTGGCCGTATTCCCCTCCAGGGCCAATTTCCTGCTGTGCCGATGGGATAAGGGCCCGGACCTGGATTCGCTTATCCGGGGGTTACTGGGGCTGGGAATCTATGTTCGGGACTGTACTAACTTTCCCGGACTCGAAAAGGGTTACTTCCGGGTGGCGGTCAGATCATTTGAAGACAACGCCCGGCTGGTTGAAGGGCTGTCCGCCCTTTCCAGGGGATGATATGATTGACCTGGCCGTCCTCACACTGGCCGCCTTTGTCCTGGACCTCCTTGTGGGGGATCCTGCATATCGACTTCATCCCATCCGGCTCATCGGCCGATGGATCAATACCCTGGAAGCATGGCTGAGGCGGGCGGGGCTGGATGGGAAGGCGGGCGGGTGCATCCTGGCGGCTGCGGTCACAGTCACCGCTGTGGGCGCGTTTTTCCTTCTCTCGTCCCTGGCAGGGCTAATACACCCCTGGGCCGCCCTCCTCTTCCACCTGTATGTCATTTACTCCTGCCTTGCCCTGGGCGATCTTTTCCGGCATATCCGGCCCATACTACGAAGCCTGGAGGCAGAGGATATTCCAGGCGCCCGGTCGGCCCTTTCGAGAGTGGTGGGCCGTGACGTAAAGGAACTGGACCGGTGGGGCATAGGCCGAGCCGCTGTGGAAACCCTGGCCGAGAACTTCGTGGACGGGTTTCTATCCCCTCTTTTCTGGCTTCTCCTAGGCGGGACGGCCGCAAAGGTTACGGGTCTGCCGGTCCCGGTGACCGCTGTCTGCGCCATCCTGGTCTTCAAGTCCGTATCCACCCTGGATTCCATGGTGGGATACCATGATGCGCGTTACCATCAATTCGGGTGGGCCGGGGCCCGTTCGGACGACGCTATGAACTTCGTGCCGGCCCGGCTGTCCATCCCCCTGCTTTTTCTCGGGGCCGCCATATCCGGACTCCACCCAGCGGATGGCATTCGAGTCGCCTTGAGGGACCGCCTCAAGCACCACTCCCCCAACGCGGGCCACGCCGAGAGCTTCACAGCCGGGGCTCTCGGCGTCCGCCTCGGGGGGGACACCAGTTACGGCGGGGTCCAAAAGCGCAAACCCTGGCTGGGGAACGGGCCGATTATGGTGGATATTCCACATGTCATGGCCACCGCCACCCTGCTGCGCCGGTCGGCCCTGATTGGAATGCTCGTCATGCTGTGCCCTCTGTTCTTTCTATAGCCCGCCTGTGAATCCTGTATCATAATTCCATTCCCTTTGGTGGCAACACCATGAGAACAAAACATGCGGCATCAGTAAACACAGTTTTCTATGAGTTCACCCCTCAGCACATATAATTTCTTGACTTTTCGTCCGTTCTCATGTAACTGCGACTTGCAAGATGTTTCTTATTATCCACCCAGCATGAAAGGAGGGCTTATGGCCACCGCCAAGCAAATCCAGTTTCGGCTGAAACAGCAGAAGCAAAAACTGCAGAAAGCCACCAAGGAAGTGACGGCAACCAAGGCCAACATCAAGAAGCTGGAGACACAGCTGAAGAAGGCCAAGGCGACGGAAAAGGCAAAAAAGGCAGTTCCAAAGAAAAAAGCCGCCTCTAAAAAGAAAGCCGCTCCAAAGAAAAAGGCCGCCCCTAAAAAGAAAGTCGCTCCGAAGAAAAAGGCTGCCTCCAAGAAGTAAAAGCAGCGCGGGCTCCAGGAGCCCGTCTTTACAGCATCGCGTGAAGGGGGCATAGGGAAATCATGTGCCCGGGGGGATGTATCTGCTCATCCCGCCCCCTTCCCGTGTTGCTGAACTCTATTCTTAACATACCCTCCTTGCAAAGTAATGGTCTTTACTCACGTTCAATCGTTGGTTTTTGTACGCTTAACACCCCCCACACCTCCAACTGAGCTCTCATACGGTTACGATGAGTCCCATGCCAGTAATACCTTTTGCACAAGGGACACCATAGAAGGTCCCGCGCGTGCCGGAAAAAGACATATTCCGGGATACGATCTCTCGCGTCCTCCGGATCGGCCCCCACCAGTTCGGTATTGCATGAGGGACACCGCCGGAAGCCCTCTTCAGGGTCAGGGTGAATCAATCCTTCTCTCACCATCTGGCAAAGCTGATCCCCGACATGATCCGAGCGGATGTACACGCAGCCGGGGACGTCTTTCACCAGGTCCCGGCGACGGGTGAGGAGCCTGCGGTCCCCGAGTGACTCCGGCGGACGGCTCACCCCTTTTCCACGGCTTCGCTCATAGAGGGTGTCGTACCCCAGTATGCGAAGCCACTTAGCCAGCCTGCCAAGCATGCAGTCCGCTACAAACCGCTCTTTCATGACACCCCCGCCTGATTGGCGTTGACCAAGTGGGAACACCTGTAATACGTTTGACTGACCGATTCTACCCCATGTTTGCTCCCTTATCACAGGGGGCGGGAAGGGATAAACTCTTTTTCAATGCCAAAGGCTGAACGCTGACCGCACATTTCCAAACGATTTATGCAACTCATGCGACTTGCCTGGGACACGTAATGGATAAGATCCTGATCGAAGGAGGGGCCCCCCTGCATGGCCGGGTACAGGTGAGCGGCGCCAAGAATGCGGCCCTTCCAATCATCGCAGCCTGCCTCCTCTGCGGGGGGGAGCATTCGCTTAAAGGCGTCCCCCGCCTCAAGGATATCCGGACGATCCGGAAAATCATGTCTGGAATGGGGGTAAAGTTTCACCCGAAAGAGGATGGGTTTATCGTGGACACATCCGACCTTCGGGAGGGCCAGGCGCCCTACGAACTCGTGCGCACAATGCGGGCCTCCATTCTGCTTCTAGGCCCTCTTCTCGCCCGACTGGGCCGCGCCAGGATATCTCTGCCCGGCGGATGTGCCATAGGGGCGCGCCCGGTCAACCTTCATTTGAAGGCCCTGGTCTCCATGGGCGCCGACATGCATCTGGACGGCGGGGACATACACGCCTGCGCCGACCGACTTCGAGGGGCACAGATCTTCTTCGACATCCCTACCGTGACCGGGACCGAGAACATCATGATGGCGGCGGTCCTTGCCGAAGGTCGCACGGTCCTCAAGAACGCCGCCCGGGAACCCGAAGTGGTCGACCTGGCAGATGCGCTCCGCACCATGGGAGGACGGATCGAGGGTGACGGCACGGACACCGTAGTGATCGACGGGGTTCGCAGCCTCAACCCTACAATGCACACAATCATACCGGACCGCATCGAGGCGGGGACCTTCATGATCGCCGCCGCCATGACCGGTGGGGACGTCCTCATCGACAGATGCAGGCCGGAGCACCTCAGCGCCGTCATACAAAAGCTCCGGGCAGTGGGGGCGGACCTGGAGCCCGTGGAAGGCGGGCTCCACGTGAAGGGGCCCTCCTCACGCCTCAGTGTGGACATCAAGACCATGCCCTTTCCCGGCTTTCCCACCGACCTCCAGGCCCAATTCATGGCGCTCATGTCCGTTGCGGAAGGCTCCAGCATCATCAAGGAAACCGTGTTCGAAAACCGCTTCATTCACGTGAGCGAACTCAAGCGCATGGGTGCAGACATCGAGATCAACGGCAACCAGGCCCTTGTACGGGGGCGGGAAAATCTCCTCCCCGCGCCGGTCATGGCCACAGACCTGCGCGCAAGCGCCTCCCTTATCCTTGCCGGGCTCGTGGCCCGGGGCGGTGTCAGCGAGGTCCGAAGGATATATCACCTGGACCGGGGTTACGAGTCCCTGGAAACAAAATTCCAGCAACTGGGGGCCCGGATCTGGAGAGAAAAGGCCTGACATGGCCCGCCGTCCCCTGGTTCCCCTCCTCGCGGCCTTTACGCTGGGCGTGTCGGCGGCGGGCGCCTTTTCCGGGGCCGGCCAGTCACGCCCTCTTCTTCTGATCGTTCTCACCCTCCCCCTCCTCATGGGGACGGCCCTCGCCTTCCGCTACGGCAGGCCGGGATTCTACGCAGTCCTTGCACTCTTTTTTTTCTCGGGAATACTCGTCACTCTTCACAGCCGGTCCCTGGAACGACCGCTTAATTCGGCCGCCGTCGCGGGGATGCAGGTGACGGTCGAAGGGACCGTCCTGGAACCCCTGCTTCACCGTGGGCACATGACGCGGGCGTCAGTAAGGGTGGACCGCGTGTTTCCCGGCCATGTGGCGCACGCTCCCGGCGAGAAGCTGTATGTCACTATTTACAGACAGGCACCCGATCTCAGACCGGGAATTAAAGTCAGGTTTCCGGCCCGGTTGCGGGCTTTTCGCAACTTCAACAACCCAGGCTCCTATGACTATGAATCAGCCATGCGGATCCAGGGATATACCTGCTCGGCGTCAATATCGGACGGCCGCCGGGTGGTTATCATGGGTCCGGGAACACTGGGACGGGTGGGCGACCTGCTGGAACGGGTCAGGGGGCCTCTCAGGGAATGGATTCGGAACACCCTTGCCCAGCCGGAACAGGGTCTGCTCCAGGCCCTGATTCTCGGGGAGAGGCAAGGGATCCCCCGACCTCTGCAGGAAGCCTTTCAGGCGGCCGGTCTTGCCCATGTACTTGCCGTTTCCGGCCTTCACGTGGGACTCGTGGCCTGGCTGGCCTTCAACGCGATTCGCTGGATCCTGTCACGGTCCTACCGCCTGCTCCTTGCCGTTGACGTACGAAAGGCGGCCGCCGTTATCACCTGCGCCCCTGTGACGGCCTACGCCCTGGTGGCGGGCTTCCACGTCTCCACACAGCGGGCACTGATCATGGTGCTTGCCTTTCTTTTTTCCATAGTGGCGGGCCGGGAAAAGGACGTTTGGAGCACCCTCTGCCTGGCGGCCCTGCTCATTCTGGCCGCGAACCCGGACGCCCTTTACACTATCTCGTTTCAGCTCTCTTTCGGTGCGGTGGCGGGCATACTGTGGCTTGCGCCGGCCATAGACCGGCTTATTCACAAACCGTTCGAAAACGGAGATCACTCACCTGCTACTTTTTTTCAGCGTGTTGCTGCATACGCATCCGGACTTACCGCTGTCACCCTGGCCGCGGTCTTTTTCCTTCTCCCGCTCACGACCTACTATTTCCACCGTATCTCCCTGGTATCACTCCCCGCCAACCTTGCTGCAACGCCCATACTGGGCCTCTTCGTCCTTCCTCTCGGGCTCATATCCTCCCTTGTGTTTCCGCTCTTTCCGCCCCTTGCGGACCTGCTCCTTCAAGGCGCCGCCCTGGGCGCAACCGGCATGGGGGCGGTGGCCCGGTTCCTGTCCGAGCCCGCCGGTACCGCCTTATGGGTAATCACTCCCAACCGGTTCGAGGTCGTAATCCTGTATGCCGTTATTGTTTTCGGTATCTTCAGCCTCAAAGGCCGCTTCCGTGTCCTGTTCCTGGCCTCCTGTCTGGTCCTGGCCGCAGACATCGGGTACTGGATCCATGAAACCACCCTCAGACGGGACCTACGCGTCACCTACCTCGATGTAGGTCAAGGGAACTCCGCCCTTGTGGAGTTTCCACGGGGAAAACGCATGCTCATCGACGGCGGCGGATTCGCCTTCAGCGATTTTGACGTGGGCCGAATGGTAGTAGCCCCTTATCTCTGGCGGCGGAAGATCACCCGAATTCACACCCTGGTCCTCTCCCACCCTGAAGCCGATCACATGAACGGGCTTCGGTTCATCGCCGCGCATTTCTCGCCGGAAGAGCTATGGCATAGCGGGGACCGGGTGGACAGCGATTCCTACCGGGAGTTCATGGATACGGTGAACGCCGCAGGAATCGCTGTCCGGCTTCCCTGTGATTCAAAGATCCCCGGCGAGATCGGGGGGGTTCGTGTGGAGATCCTTCACCCCCCGCCTTATACGGGCGGCGGCGACACGCCTCCCGGGAGTCTCTTGAATGACCGGTCGCTGGTGCTTCGTCTCACCCATGCAGGCACTTCTTTTCTTTTCCCGGGGGATATCGAAGCTAATGCCGAAAATCAACTGGTCGCCCGGGCCGGCGGCCGGCTTAAAAGCGACGTCCTCATGGCCCCTCATCACGGCAGCGCCAGCTCTTCTTCCGCCGCCTTCCTGGACCTGGTCAAGCCCACCTGGTGCGTTATTCCCGCGGGTTTCGGGAACCGGTTCGGGTTTCCCCACCCAGAGGTCCTGGCGCGGCTTTCGGACAGGGGAATACGAGTTGCACGGATTGACCTCCACGGGGCCGTCCGCGTCATTGCAGGAGCGGACTCCCTGACCGTGAAAAAGACCGTTGAAGAGAAAAGGAAACCGATTCCCAGATGAAAGTGCCGGGATATCAGACATATAGAAGATCAGCGCTTCCTGCCGGGACCGTTGCGTTTTGACTCACAAGTCTTAAATTGCTATGCTGAAAAATAAGAATATCAGGAGGAAAATTCTATGAAATTTCCATCGCGGGTCCTCGCATTAGCTGTCGTAGTCTCAGCCCTGGCCTTGGCCGCCGGTTGCATCACCCGTATAGGATACGGCCGAATCAGTCCTGCGACGCCGGACAAGACCATCGACGATCTTGTGGAGAACTGGAGGAATTACCACGTATATTACTCCGGTCTCAATCAGGACCGCCCGTCCGGTCTCATGTTCGACCCCCGGCACGACGACCGGGAACTTATGGGCAAGCGCTGGGAGCCGGTTAATGACCGCGCGACCCTGGACAGGATCGTCATGTGGCTTCGCGCGAACGACAGCTTCAAGCCCAGGCTATTGAGAATCGTCGGCCCTGAACAGGTGCTCTACGGTTATGTCTACACAGGCTGGAATCAAGTGGTGGCACGTGCCGTTGACATGCGGTCCATGCACGTGCTGGGCCTTCCAACACCCCTGCCGGAGAACAGAAGGTCTCCCGGCCGGTGACGGGATTTTTTACGAACAAGACAAGGCGAGAGCCTGCACTGCTTCCGCAGGGACACGGGTACCATGACTGCATCTGACGAACGGCACGGCATGATCGACCGGCAGGGGACCTGCCTGGTCCTGATAGATATCCACACGTAATCTCGGACGCCGTGGCGGCCCGTCTTCCGGGAAACCGGCGGGTGGGCCTTGACCGCATGGCCGCGGCGGGTGTGACCGTCTCGTCAACAGAGATGTTCCTCTTTGAACTCCTTGTGGAGGCCGGCACCGACAACTTTCGAAAGGCGCTGGAACTCATAAAATAGGCCGGTCAGCGCACCTTCCACTCCGGGCTTCGGCGATTCAGGAATGCGTCGATGCCCTCCTTGGCGTCCTCGGTCATGCAGAGCGCGGCAAAGAGTTCGTTCGTGTAGGCCAGGGCCTTACCATACTCCAGGTCGGCCATGCCGTAGTAGGCCTGCTTTCCCATCTGAAGGGCCAGGGGGCTCTTTGAGACCAGCTTTTCCGCCAGGGCCCGAGTCTCATCATAAAGCTTACCGGCAGGGGCAACCCGGTTGACCAGCCCCCAGCGTTCGGCGGTCTCCGAATCAATCATGTCGCCGGTCATAAGGAGTTCCAGGCACCTTTTCCTGCCCAGGCTTCTGGATACGGGCACAGCCGGTCCCATGCAGAAAAGCCCTACATTTACAGCCGTGAGCCCGATCCGCGTCCCCTCCTCCACGACCGCAAGATCGCACGATGCAATGATCCCGGCGCCGTTTGCCACGGCAAACCCATGGGCCGAGGCGATAACCGGCTTTTTCAGGTACGCGATAACGTGGACCATCCGCTCCATGCGAGCAATCCACTCCCGGTACTCCTTCTGCGTCTTTCCATGGAACTCAGAGAGTTCGATACCGCAGCAAAAGGCCTTGCCGGCCCCCCGGATCACCACCACGCGGATCTCCTCGTCGTTGTCCAGCTCCACCAGGCCGGCACAGAGATCTTCGGCCATTCGGGAAGTAAACGTGTTCAACTGATCCGGACGGTTGAGAATAATGGTGCCTATGTGATCCTCCCTCTCGATCAGGATTGTCTCGTATTCCATACCCTTCCTCCTTTCTGATCAGGAATTGTGCCGGCCCATGGGACCATTGAACAGCTTGAAAAGGGCCGGTCGCCCGACCAGCAAACCAGTGAATTCCCTTTGCGCCTGCATCTACACACCGACACCAGCACTGACACTGCCACAACCTCCACGGATATTCAACAACAGATCATCCAAACCCTTTCCTTGTGTGCTTGACACGGACCTCCCTGTAGGGAATCATCGACCTATGACTTTCATCGCCGACCTTCACATCCACTCCCGGTTTTCAAGGGCCACCTCCCGTGCTCTGGACACCCGGCTGCTGGCCCTGTGGGCCGCCAGGAAGGGTATCGCCGTTGTCGGGACCGGCGATATCACACACCCGACATGGCTCGCCGAGCTCAAAGAGAACCTGGTGGATGCGGAGGAAGGCCTCTTCCGTCTCCGTCCGGGCCTTGAAAAGGAAGTGCTCGAGCTGCTGCCCCCAACCTGTCGCCGTCCCCCCCGGTTCATGCTCTCCGGGGAGATAAGCTGCATTTACAAAAAGGGCGGACGGACCCGCAAGCTTCACCACCTGGTTCTCCTGCCGGACTTCGACGCCGCAGCCTCCCTGGGGGAACGGCTTGATCGCATAGGCAATATAACCTCGGACGGGCGGCCCATCCTCGGGCTGGATTCCAGGGACCTTCTTGAGATCGTTCTCGAAACCGACGACCGCGGTTTCTTCATTCCGGCCCATATCTGGACGCCGTGGTTCAGCCTGTTCGGGTCCAAGTCCGGGTTCGACAGTCTGGAAGAGTGCTTCGAGGACCTCTCGAACCACATCCACGCACTGGAGACGGGTCTCTCATCTGACCCGCCCATGAACCGCCGCCTCTCCGCCCTTGACCGCTGCATCCTGGTCTCCAACTCGGACGCCCACTCTGCCGGCAAGCTGGGCCGCGAGGCCAATATCTTCGACACCGAACTCGGGTACAGCCCCATGATCCGGGCCATGGCCGACGGCACGGGTTTTGTGGGGACCATCGAGTTCTACCCGGAAGAAGGCAAGTACCACCTTGACGGGCACAGGAAGTGCAAGGTCTGCATGGACCCGCGGGAGACCCGTGAGGCCCGGGGACTCTGCCCGGTCTGCGGCGCACCTGTCACTGTGGGCGTGCTCAACCGGGTGGACGAGCTGGCCGACCGGGACGAACCCGCGCTTCAACGCCCGTTTCACAGCCTGATCCCCCTCAACGAGGTCCTGGGAGAATTGTTCGCCTGCGGGCCCGGCACGAAAAAGGTGGCTGCGGCGTATGACGCCCTACTTGCGGACCTGGGCCCTGAGCTGGACATACTCATGAAGGTATCTCACCAACGCATCGAGGCGTCCGGAGGTCCGCTGCTCGCACGGGCCGTTCTGCGCATGCGCGACAACCGAGTAATCCGCTCCGGGGGGTACGATGGAGAGTACGGCGTGATAAAAGTCTTCGAGCCCCTCGAAATTGCTGAACTGGCCGGACAGGCCGGCCTTTTCGAATCATCGAGAAAGGCCCGCCCCGCCCCGTCGGCCCCGGCCCGCCCGCGCAAGAAGTCGAGGGTGGACCAGCGGGCCTCGAAAAGGGAGGACAAAGGCGATACCAAAAACAGCTTCGACCCCATACTGGATCCGCTGAACCCCGGCCAGAAGGAGGCGGTCCTTTATGGCAGGGGCCATTTGCTCATTACGGCCGGACCCGGGACGGGCAAGACCCTGACCCTCACCCATCGGATCGCCCACATGATCCGGGAAGGCGGGGTCGGTCCTGAAAACGTCCTTGCCTTGACCTTCACGAACAAGGCGGCCGGTGAAATGCGGGAACGGCTCGGGCGGCTCCTCGGGAGTGATTACTCAAAGCGGCCCTTGCGGGTGTCCACGTTCCATCGCTTCTGTCTCGATACACTGAGGGAGAATGGATCCCTGATAGGGATTCACAGGGACTTTCGCGTCTGCTCTGAAATGGACACGGAAGGACTGGCCCTGATGGCCGCCGAAGAAGCGTGCACACGCAAGGGCCGGGCCCGCAGCTTTCTCAGCCGCCTCCCCCGCCTGAAGCGGATGAAAATCCTGGGCCTGCCTCCGGAACCCGAAGACCTCGAGCTCGAATCATGTTTCACAGTGTACCAGGGAATACTGCGTTCCCTGGGCATGCTTGACCTTGACGACCTGCAGGTGGAGACCTCAAGGCTGTTCCGGGATCACCCGGAGACCTGCCGGTACCTCGGGGCTCGTTTTCCCCGGGTGTTCGTCGACGAATATCAGGATACCGACGCGGTGCAGGCCTCTCTTCTGCAGCGTCTGGCCCTGGATGGAGGCTGTATTGTCACGGCCATAGGAGACCCCCACCAGGCGATCTACGGATTCCGGGGGGCTGAGGTGATACACTTTCTCGCCTTTTCCCGCGAATTCCCGGGCGCGGCCGAGATCTCCCTCACGAGGAATTACCGCTCCACCAGGAATATCCTGGAGGGAGCGGCCGCCCTGCTCGGAAAAGACGCCCCCCTGGCCGGCGGCATCGGCGAGGGGGTCCCCATACGAATGGGCCCATGCCGGACCCATCGCGAAGAGGCCGAAATGGTTGTGGAGCAGATCGAAAAGCTCCTGGGCGGGACCTCATCCTTTTCAATGGACAGCGGCCGGGTGTCATCACGCCAGGAACCCAGCAAATTCGGCTTCGCCGACATGGCTGTGCTTTTCCGCCTGAACGCTCAGGCGGAAGCATTCGAGGAGGCCTTTATCCGGGCCGGGATCCCCTTTGCCCGGTCGGGGGAAAAGCCCTTGAGCGCCCGGAAGCCTGTGAACCTCCTCTACCGGTATCTCCTGGCCCTCTCGAACCCTCATAACCGGTTCTACAAAGACACCTACTTTCTCCTCCTCGAGGGCGGGGCGGAGCGGGGAGAAAGCAATCTGGCCGCATGCGGCATAAGAGCACGCCTTCCGGACCTGGTGGACACCGCTGCATCTCTTCATGGGCTGGAAGGACACGGCGGTGATGCGCCGGAATCGCTTCGCCGCCTGCGGGCCCTGGCCTCGGCTTTTGAGGGCGATTTGCCCTCCTTCCTGGACACCCTGGCCCTGGACCGGGGAATCGATCACCAGACACTGGAGGGCGACCGCGTGGCCCTCATGTCTTTTCACGCGGCCAAGGGCCTCGAGTGGCCCGTGGTGTTCCTGGCCGGAATCGAGGACGGCATCACGCCCCTGGAGCTCTTTCGGGATACGGATGAAGAAGAGGAATTGCGCCTTCTTTATGTGGCCCTTACCCGGACCGGAAGACGATCGTTCATATCCTGGGCCTCACGCCGAAGCCTGAACGGCCGAACACTTGAACTTTCGCCATCACGTTTCCTGAAGCGCCTTCCCGACCATGTCCACGCCCCGATCGATCGATCGGCCTGGAAGCCCAGACGCCGTCATAAACAGCTACGGCTCTTCTGAGGGCCTGTTCTTATCTGGCGGGGTTGCTCTCTTGACCCGCCGCCTAATGCTTGAAGGCCCGCTGTCCCGTGAACACCATGGTGGCCGGCGGGTCGGCCTCGTTACAGGCCTGGATGACCTCCCAGTCACGGAGGGAGCCGCCCGGCTGCACAATGGCCCGCACGCCCTCCTTGAGGGCCACGTCCACGCCGTCGCGAAAGGGGAAAAAGGCGTCCGAGACCATGGACGCGCCGGCAAGACCGCCCCTGGCATTACGCGTCTGCTCGTCGATCTCATCCAAAAGGCCCCTGTCCTTTTCGCCCCGATCCACCTCGAGCAGGAGGTCCTTGTAACCCATTTTGTGCATGCTGAAGCAGAGGGCGTCCGCGTATTTGGTGTAAGCCTTGAATACGGCGATCTCGGCCACGCCCACGCGATCCTGCTCGCCCGTGCCGATCCCCACGGTGACCCCGTCCTTGACGTATATGACCGAGTTGGACGTGATCCCCTGCTCCACCTGCCAGCCGAAAAGAAGGTCGGCGTATTCCGCCTCTGTGGGGGCTCGCCTGATCGAGACGGCCTCTCCATTGTGGTCGGCCGAGGCCGGAGTGAAATCGTCTCTGGTTCGAATGCGGTTGACCGGGGACTGCTGAACTATAATCCCCCCGTCCATCAGGCTCTTGAAGTCTACAAAACGCACCCCGGCATACTCGGACAGTCTGTCCATACGCGGTACCCGCAGAATGCGGAGGTTGGCCCTCCTCTTCAGGACGTCCACAGCCCCATCTTCGTAGTCCGGCGCAGCCACCACTTCCAGGTAGTTCCCGGCCACCGCCTCTGCAGTGGGCCTGTCCACCGCGCTGTTGAAGAGGGCGCAGCCCCCGAACGCCGCTATCCGGTCCGCCTTATCGGCCTTTAGATAGGCCTCGGCCGGGGACCTTCCGTAGGCAACGCCGCAGGGGTTGTTGTGCTTGACTATAACCACGGCCGGCCCTGCATCCAGGTAGCGCATGATGTTGAGGGCGTTGTCCACGTCGGTCAGGTTGGTCTTGCCCGGATGCTTTCCGGCCTGAAGCATGTCCTCCTCGTTCAGGGCCGATACCAGGCCTCGTCCCGGCTCGATAAAGGCACATTCCCCCAGGATCAGGTTCCCGTTCACGAGTTCGTAAAGGGCCGCCTCCTGGCCGGGGTTCTCGCCGTAGCGCAGTCCCTTCTCGATGATTGTCCCGTCGGAGTCCGGAATCCTCCAGGATCGCTTCCGGTAGAAAAGCGTCTTGTCGCCGAAGGAAATGGTGATCTCCTGCGGGAAGTTGTCGTCCATGACGGTGCGGTACATCTTCTTCAAGTCTTCGGGCATCCATGACTCCTTTTGAGGTCGGCCAGGCCCATTGCCCGCCCGGCAATGAATTCTCAGTCTTTATGTTTCTCCACATAGGCATAGGCGTTGTGGTTATGAATGGACTCGAAGTTCTCCGACTCTACGGCGAACCAGGTAATGTTCACATCGTCGTTGAGCTTCTGAGCAATGTCGCGTACGATGTCCTCAACAAACATGGGCTTCTGGTAGGCGTGCTCCGTGACATACTTCTCGTCCTCGCGCTTGAGCACGCTGAAGACCTCGGCTGATGCCGACTCCTCAACGAGCCTGATCAGGTCCTCGATCCATACGAACTTCTTGAACCTCACCTGGAGCCGCACTTCGCCTCGCTGATTGTGGGCCCCGAAGTCACTGATCTCCTTGGAACAGGGGCAGAGAGTGGAGACCGGGACCCGGATCATCAGGGCAAGGTCCTTTCCGTCGTTCAGTGACCCCTTGATGGTGCACTGGTATTCCATGAGTCCCTGGCTGTGCGTAACAGGGGCTTCCTTGTTGATGAAGTATGGAAACGTGATCTCCATGTGCGCGCTCTCGGCGTTGAGCCGCTTCTTCATCTCCTCCATTATCTCCGGAAAGCTATGGAGGGAAATGCGCCGGCTGTGCTCGTTTAGGATCTCCACGAACCGGCTCATGTGGGTGCCTTTGTAGTGACGGGGGAGGTTCACGTACATGTTGATCCGGGCGACGGTCTGCTGTTCGCCCATATTCTTGTCAAGCACTGTGATGGGGTAGCGGATCCCTTTGACGCCCACCTGGTCGATATCGATGTTTCGATCATCGTGGTGGTTCTGGGTGTCTTCCATGGCGGCCTCTTGTTGAGCTCCCGAGGATCGAACATTATTTCCCCCAGCCCTCACAAAGTCAACCACAACCGGACCGCGCCGGCGCGTTCAAGCCGCCGTACTTCGTCGAAGTGGGGGCGGACCGTTTTGGTTGCATGTGAAAAGCCGCCTGAGGATTTTATATGTCCAATAGCCGCGCCTTCTTCAACGAGAAACCCATGGGAGGTCACAGCCGAAACGCAGAAAGAGGCAAGTTCTCCGTGTTGTTTCTATCTTGATTTCACCGGGAAATCATTATAGGTTAAGATTTTTCAACCTTCCACATCACTGATTCGGGGCGTGGCGCAGCCTGGTAGCGCACCTGCTTTGGGAGCAGGGAGTCGGAGGTTCAAATCCTCTCGCCCCGACCAGAATTTCAACCACTTACCGAACCCCACTTTTCCCAGATCCCGGATTTGTGACAATTTGTGACATAGAGGCGCCGGCAGTCTCCTTCTGGGCGGTCAGCTTGTTCAACAGGTTGACCGCCCTCTTCTTGTGCTCCTGGAGTCCTCCCGCAGCGTTCCGCTCCGGGTAAGCTTCTGTCTGAGGCGGTTGCGGTAGGTCTCAACCCGGACCCTATTGTCGGTCCCGCTTCACCCAGACCGCTGCCCCCCCTGAACATGTCCGGCAGGAGCGCAGGTGTGGTATGGAGATGCTCGGGGTGATTGCGGGGCGTACAGGGGGAAGTGGCGGATGTGCGGAGGATGATGCGGCCACAAATCGTCTTGTTGGGAAAAAGAGTAGAATGCCCTAATGTGTATTTCCGAGCCTTTTCGAATAGTTTATTATTGCTTTTGTATGCTATATAGATTAATATAGTTACCTAACACCAAGAATGGCTTATCTTAGGACCTCTCTGAATGAAGCACTTTTTTCGCCAGGCCTTGAGTAACAGTTTCCGCTTGTGAACCTATAACTTATTGATTTTCATGTGCTATCAATTTTTCCCTTGACAAGCCCCTTGTCAACCTCATAGATAAAGTGACGTGAGATCACCTTTTGCGGGAGATAATTGGACAAATTTAAGCCAACCCACATCTTGCGTGAACTCAAGAAGGCTGCCCGGCGGGAAAAGAGCAGAGGACTTACTCTCATCGCAACGCAGACAGCCAATAGCTTAGGCTTTTCTGAAACAGAGGTTTTCGATGAAATCCAGAAACTCGAAGCGCACGATTTTTACAAATCAACAACTGAATACTCCAACCATAAAATATGGCAAGATGTATATAAAAAGACCATCAATCACATACCAATTTACATTAAGCTTAAACTAAATGATAATTTTCTATTAGTTTTATCGTTCAAGCAAGACACAAAGGATGGTTAAAAATGAAAGCTAAGACAGGGGAAATGTGTCCGGCTTGTGAGTCTGGCCATTTAAGCTCTCAAAAAAGAACTGTTGATTTTAATTATAAAGGGAAGATCAAGAGTTTCAAGGATGTAAATGTAATCTATTGTGACCACTGCGACTTTGAAATGTTATCCAGGGATTCAAACGTATTGGTTGAAAAGGAATTAACTGATTTCAGAAAACTGGTTGATAATCTTCTATCTAGTGATCGCATGCGCTCTATTAGGAGGAGGCTGGGTTATAATAAAAAACAGATGGCGGAGCTTATTTCTGTAAATGATAAAACGATCGGTAGGTACGAAAACGGAAAGATCACTCAAAGTCCACAAGTTGACAAACTATATAGGGTTCTTGACTCTCTTCCAATTGCAGTCAAGTATATTTCGCCAAGGAATCAGCTATATTCCATAAGTACTACTTTTACATATTCTCCTAGCTTGAAAAAATTGAAATGTATTCCCGATTATTATAATAATATGATGGAGAATATTGATGCCTCAGCAGTTTAATTTGAAGCTTAATAAGACTAGATTGAAATCATTCAATTTTAGAGTTAATGAGGAACACAATAATAATGATGAGATACAACTGAATTTTGGTATATCAAATGCATACCATTACGAATATAAAGAAAAAAAGATCTACTGTCTTGTTTCAGTTAGCATCAATCAGGAAGACTGCCCCTTTTTCTTGGATATTGATTACGAAGGCGTGTTTGAAGTAGACCGGAGAGTGTCAAAAAAACGCATTGAACCTTTCGGAAAAATCAACTGCCCTGCAATTTTGTTCCCATTCCTCAGAGAATGTATAGCGGACATTACAAGGCGTGCTGATTTGGAGCCGCTCCTTCTACCTGCAATCAATTTTGTTGAGTTAGCAAAGCAAAAAAGCCAAGAATAAGCGATTATTATAATATCGTTCTACGTAATAGCATCTCTATTATGTTGAACCAGCAGTCTCGGATCTTTATGTCGGCCGTCTCCTCTATGGTGTTTGCTCCTTCCGCTAGGGCATCTCCGCCTCATCCTTCGACAACCTCATCCCCCTGGGTCATGTCGAGCTCGCAGATGTAGCTTATCGGCTCGAAAGCATGCTACCCCCTGTGTCAGGGTAGTTGTCGCTTTCAGGTTTCATGTGTTAGGAAGACGGGGAGGCCGCTTAAATCCTTCGGATAAACAAAAAGAAATCGGGACCCCGCATCTGTGCATTTGTCAAAAGAGATCCTGTTCTCGTTCAGGTAGAATATTGCCGCTTCAAGGTCCGTCACCTGTAGGATAACATATTTCAAACCGGGTTCCCCGCTGCTCGGGAGGAGGCTCAAGAAGACATCCTGATTGCCGCTTTCGATCAGATGCAAGGAGACGTTTCCCGCCCTGTAGGCTTTCGCGCCGGAAAGAGATCGGACCGAGACCGCCCTCGATGGAAAAACCTTGGAGTAGACTTCCTCTGCAGTTGTCGATTCCGGCAAGAGGATCCCGACTTCCAGCAGGCCTTCAGCTCCTACGCCCTTGACCGGTTCGGTTCTGCGAAGCTCCTCCGGCAGAAAGGAATGATCTACCCACATGGGCTCTCCTTCGATCAGCTCCACCAGCACCCCTCCAAGCGAGACGGGATGAACGAAGGCGGCCTTGAACCCCTCGATTGAGATGGGTTTCTCATGGATCATCTTCAACCCTCTTTGCTTCATCCACACAATAGTCTGCTCTATGTTTTCAACCTGGAAGGCAAGGTGATGCAGTCCTTCACCACGCGTCTCCAGAAAAGCGGCGATGAGGCTTTCCCGGGTCACGGGTTCCATAAGTTCGAATTCGATATTGCCTACCCTGAACATCTGTGCGCGCATGCCGAATTCGCTCCCGTTGATGACAGGGCCTGGCTGCGCACCCAGAATTTGGGAAAGTTGATCTCCGGTCCTCTTGAGGTCTGCAGTTGCAACACCTATCTCTATCATTCGGTTTATCATCAGACTTTGGCTCCGTGTTTATCTCAGTTCGACAGGATGGTTACCGTGCATGATTTGGTGTCGGCCGCCTTGTCTCCGCCCATGCAATGCGCAAGACCGATCCTGGCCCCGGCTACCTGGCGGAGGCCCGCTTCGGAACGCAGCTGAGTGACGATTTCGGCTATCTGCGCAATGCCGGTAGCCCCGACGGGGTGACCTTTACTCAGGAGCCCGCCCGATACGTTCACCGGGATGCGCCCGCCGAGGCTGGTGTGACCTTCTTCGGCCAGCCGTCCACCCTCCCCAATTTTGCAGAGACCCAGGGCTTCATAGTGCAGGATTTCAGCGATCGTAAAGGGATCGTGGACTTCCACTAGGTCTATATCCTCCGGTCCTATTCCGGCCTTTTCATAGGCAAGGCCGCAGGTCCGAAAATCCGTTTCCCAGCGGGATAAATCCTGGGGGTTTTCATAACTTCCCGTGCAGAGGACAGCTGTGTTGATTTTTACAGCCCTTTGCATGAGACGTGCAAAGGAAGAAGAGCAAATGACCGCGGCAGCGGCGCCGTCGGCATTGGGGCAGCACTGTAGACGGGTAATGGGCTCTGCAATGACCGGGGCGGTTAGAACTTCCTCTAAGGATATCTCCTCACGGAACATGGCATAGGGATTGAGCTGGCCGTGACGACGGTTCTTTACCGCCACCATGGCCAGTTGCCTTGGGGTCGTCCCGTATTCACTCATGTGGCGGATAGCCCTCATGGCAAACCCGGCAGGGACGACCATGCCCAGCTGGGTATCCAGTTCGGTCCTGCCCGAATCAAGGAGGCCCAATTCGGGAACACACAGCTTTTCCGCTCCTGCAACCAGTACGACTTCAGCTTGGCCGGCCAAGACCATGTTGCAGCCCAACAGGAAAGCCGTGGATCCGGATGTGCACGCATTCTCAATGTTGATCACCGGTACGCGGTTGATACCGACTTCCCAGAACACGTTCTGACCTACGGTTATATCCCCAAACAGACGACCTGCAAAACCATTTGAGAAAAAACATGCATCGATCTGGTCTTGCCGGATCCCCGCATCCTCCATCGCCAGGTGAGCGGCCTCCGTCCCCATCTCGACGATCGTTTTCTCCGGGTGCTTACCGAAGGGAAGCATACCGACACCGATAACTGAAGCGCCCGACATCTTGAATTCCTCCATTTTTGTTCGATTCAGGAATATATCTCTAAAACCTTATAAACACTGTGATTCTCCGTTTTATTGCTTGATAAGACTAACCGGCCTGCGAGAAAAAGGGCCTAAGTCTTACAGATCCAAATCCGTCGTGTCCAAGGGGCTTGACGTTTAAGTGGACCCTCGAGCCTATGCTGAGGTTTTCGATGTCAGCCGGGTCGAGCAAAAAGAAGATCCGGAGGTTCGACTCCACCAAATCGATGTAGCCGACGCCATAGGGATTGGGTAATCCGAATACGGAGGGACGGCGAATTATGGTGAAGCTGTAAAGGGATCCCTCCGAGCCGAGCGAGACACCCTCAGTTTCCCTGAAACAGGTTCGGCAGTACTTGGGTTGCGGGAAATAATGTCGATTGCATGCTTTACAGAAGCCCCCCAGTAGCCTGGGGGGGGCGGCATCATAGGGTGGCAAGGTGAAGATGCCCGCTGCAATAGGTAAAATCCCATCCATTTCTTCTGAGTTCATTCACAACTCCTAGCTAGTTTCCATCCAGAAATGGTCTTTTTTGCCAATCTCGGCGTCAATCTGCGAGGTTGCTTGTGCGGCGTACTTCAGTACGCCTCCGCGCAACCTC